>CAISJI010000248.1 GCA_903885565.1 uncultured Planctomycetaceae bacterium | reverse complement strand
ATCCCCTGCTGCCGTTCGTCCTCGAGGCCATCGGTGAACAGGGCCAGATCGACCTCTGTGCCGGTGGTGCCGTAGCGGGTGGAATCCTTGGTGATCGCGGCGAGTTGATCTTCGTAGATCATCTTCGACTCGTAGAACAGCCGGCCGATGAGCGTGCTCTTGCCGTCATCGACGCTGCCGCAGGTGATGAAACGCAGGAGTTCCTTGCGTTCATGCTGGGCGAGGTAGGCGTTGATGTCGCTGGCAATGAGAGAGGATTGATGTGACATGAAGTGAGTGGCTCATCGCCAGAGGCGTTCGTTGTTGGAATGAAGTTGTTGGAGTGGAGTTGCTGGAAGGGGAACGGCTCGGAGGGCTGTGCCCACGTCTGCTCAATGTGCACAAACCACGCATCGCCGGAAGCGATGCGCGTCGGCTGGGGAAACCCTTGGCGTTTCCCCCCGCCGACCCCAGCGGAAAAAGGCCCGGAGGGCTTTTTCCGCGTATATTCAGAAATATCCCTCGCGTTTCTTTTTCTCCATGCTGCCAGCCTCGTCGGAATCGATGAGCCGGCCCTGCCGCTCCGAGAACGTCGTCAGGAGCATTTCCTGAATGATCTCAGGGAGTGTGGTGGCGGTGGAATCGACGGCACCGCTGAGGGGATAGCAGCCCAACGTGCGAAACCTGACGCGCCGCATCTCCGGCTTCTCACCCGGCTTCAGGGGCATGCGATCGTCGTCGACCATGATCATCACTCCGTCCCGCCACACAATGGGGCGCTCGGCGGCGAAGTAGAGGGGCACGATCGGGATCTGCTCCAGATGGATGTATTGCCAGACGTCGAGTTCTGTCCAGTTGGAGAGCGGAAAGACCCGGATGCTCTCCCCCTTCTTCACCTTGGTGTTGTAGAGGTTCCAGAGTTCGGGGCGCTGGTTCTTGGGGTCCCAGCGGTGAAACTCGTCGCGGAAGGAGAAGACCCGCTCCTTGGCGCGGGATTTCTCCTCGTCGCGTCTGGCCCCACCGAAGGCGGCGTCGAACGCATACTTGTCGAGGGCCTGCCTGAGACTCTGCGTCTTCATCACGTCGGTGTGCACTTTGCTGCCGTGCGTGATCGGATTGATACCCTGCGCCACTCCCTCCTGATTCACATGCACGATCAGTTTCAGGCCGAGTTCCTTGGCGACATAATTGTCGCGCAGGGCGTACATCTCGCGGAACTTCCACGTCGTGTCGATGTGCATCAGCGGGAACGGGGGCTTGGCGGGGTAAAACGCCTTCTCCGCCAGCCGCACCATCACGGCTGAATCCTTACCGATCGAATAGAGCATGACCGGATTGGAGAATTCCGCCGCCACTTCACGAATGATGTGGATGCTCTCGGCCTCGAGTTGCCGCAGGTGGGTCAGGTTGTAAGCAGTCATGAATCCAACGGGAGTGTTGGCCACTGGAGGGATAACCACTGCGCAGAGAGGTCTGGCAGTCTGAGCCCAGAACTTACGCCCTCGGGCGTCTCGACGGGAGCCGGAAAACCAATTTTTTTTGCGCCGCCAGTTGCGCTCGGCCGTTCCCCCGCGGCGCGGCCTCCGGTCGCCGCCGTCTCCAGCGTGGGTCGCAGTGCCGCTGCCCCCCGGAAAAATCGACGTAACATGTTATTCACAAAGCTCTTACGGATTTTACTCGCGTTTCCACAGCGGCTCCCTTTGCGGCCACGGCGGCGGCGGCGGATAATGCAGCGTGAGCCCGAGCGGGCTTTGGGGCCGCGCGTGGTCCCCCCCAGGCTGGCGTCGGAGATTCCTATGCACCCCCTGCTAGCCGTTTCAGCCCATGGGCACCCGCCGTTGTTTTCCGCGTTCCCCCCGGCTGCTCTCGGCCTGTGGCGAGGGATGGGGAGGCTGGCTGGCGGTGGGATGTTCCTCGCTCTATTCCTCCTGTTGACAGCGGGAGCGGCGCGGGCGGTCGCCCCCCCGCTTCCCGCCCCCACGCTCGTAGTTTCCACCGGTCAACGAGGTTCTGGTGGCGAAGAGGGTTCCTCCGACACCGAACGGGTGCTGATTGTGGGGGGGGAGGGGCGGCGGCAGTTGGTCTGTTCTGCTCGGCTCACTCCCGATGGCCTCCCGCGGGATGTCACCCGCGCGGCAGAGTACCGGGTGGAGCCCCCGACGCTGGCCCGGGTGACCTCCAGTGGTGTGGTCGTTCCTTTGGCCAACGGCAGCGGCACCATTTTCACAAGCGTCGCCGGCATCCCCGAATTGGCCGGCGTGGCGGAGGTGGGCGTGCCGTTGGTGGTCGAGCGGTACGACGATGATCCGCCGATCGATTTCGCCAACCAGATCGTGCCGGTGTTCACCAAACATGGCTGCAATAGCGGTGGCTGCCATGGCAAGAGCGGCGGCCAAAACGGCTTTCGGCTGTCGCTGCTCGGCTTTGAGCCGACCGAGGACCACGATCATCTCCTTAAGGAAGCGCGCGGCCGGCGGCTCGCGCTGGGAGCCCCCGAGGAAAGCCTGCTGCTGGCCAAGGCCACCGCAACGGTTCCCCATGGGGGTGGCCGGCTGCTTGAGACCGGGTCCCCTTCCTATGCGTTGCTGGTTCGCTGGATCGCCGAGGGCGCCCGGCCGGGCGATCCGCAGGCTCCACGCGTCACCAGCATCGAGGTGTTTCCGACCGAGCGCGTGATGCGTGCGGGAGAAGCGCAGCAGGTGCGGGTGATGGCGGTGCTCTCGAGCGGCGCCCGGGAAGATGTCACGCCGCTTGCGCAGTATGAGATCAATGTTCCGGAGCTGGCGACGGTCGACAGGGAGGGGTTGGTGACCGCTGCGGTGTCTGGTGACGGGCCACCCCGCAGCGGTGTCGCAGCGCTGATGGTGCGGTACCAGAGCCAGGTGGCGGTATTCCGCGTCACGCTTCCCTTGGAGAGCTCGGGCGTGGCGGCAGCCTCGCCTGCCGACGCAGCGCCTACCGACACAATGCCCACCCCTGAGGCATTCGGCCGAAACTTCATCGATCAGCTCGTGCTCGAGAATCTCATCGCCCTGCGGCTGCCCCCTTCCCCCCGCTGTGATGACGCCACATTCCTGCGCCGCGTCACCGCCGATATTGCCGGGAGAGTGCCGACGCTGGCGGAAACGCGGGCTTTTCTGGCCGATGCCGATCCGCAGCGGCGCGACAAGCTGATCGACCGGCTGCTCGACAGCCCAGATTACGCCGACACCTTTGCCAATAAGTGGAGTGCCATCCTGCGCAACAAGCGCACCGACGACGCCCTCCACCGCCACGGCAGCTATGCCTTCCACGACTGGATCCGGGCGCGACTCCTGGAGAACAAGCCCTACACCGAGTTCGTCAGCGAGATTCTCACTGCCAGCGGCGAGCCGGGGATCAATCCTCCGGTTGTCTGGTATCGGCAGGTGGCCGATACCAACCAGCAGGTGGAAGATGCAGCGCAATTATTCCTCGGCCAGCGGCTGCAATGCGCCCGCTGCCACCACCATCCCTTCGAGAAGTGGAGCACGGAAGACTACTACGAGCTGTCGGCCTTCTTCTCTAGGGTCGGGCGGAAGAAGGGGGAACAGCCGGGCGAGGAACAGATCTTCCACAATCGCGGCCCGGCACAGGCCAACGGCCCCAAGGGGGTGCATGCCGCGGCGGTGCTCGACGGCCCGGCGCTTTCGATCCCCCCCGACACCGATCCCCGCGTCGCCTTGGCCGACTGGATGACCTCCTCCGACAACCCCTTCTTCGCCAAGGCACTGGTCAACCGCTACTGGAAGCACTTCTTCTCCCGCGGGCTGGTGGAGCCCGAAGACGACATGCGGCTGACCAATCCCCCCACCAATCCCGCCCTGCTCGAGGCGCTCGCCGCAGACTTCGTCGACCACGGCTACGACCTCAAGCACCTCATCCGCACGATCTGCCGCTCGGCCACCTACCAGCTCTCTGCCGAGCCGAATGCCTGCAATGCGGAAGACCGCCAGAGCTTCTCCCGCTTTTACCCCCGTCGGCTCCCGGCGGAGGTGACTCTCGACGCGATCGACACGCTCACCGGCAAGCAGACCGCCTTCGCCGGCACGCTCGCCGGCACCCGCTCGGTGCAGCTGCCCGATGCCAACTTCAACAACTATTTTTTAACCGTCTTTGGCCGGCCCAATGGCGACAGCGCCTGCGAGTGTGAGCGGGTGTCGGAGGCCAATCTGGCCCAGAGCATCCATCTGATCAACTCCGCGGAGATCCTCGCCAAGGTGGGAGGAGAAGGCCGGGCCTCCCGGCTCTCCGCCGACAAGGATCGCGACGACTTGGCCAAGATCGACGAGCTCTACCTCGTCGCCTTCTCCCGACCAGCCAGCAATGGGGAGACGGCCACTATCCAAACCTATCTCGCGGCCCATGCCGACAACCGGCAGGCCGCCTACGAGGACATCCTCTGGTCGCTCCTCAACACCAAGGAGTTTTTGTTCAACCACTGACTGGAGCGTGGAACAATCCATCCCTGGACTTGTTCCCCTCGGTCGCCCGGTGGAAAAGCCGAGGTTTTCCACGGTCGACGGGCATCGCATCCAGCGATGCCGTTGTGACTCCACAACCTGGCTTTTTGACAAACCATGTTCCACTTCTTCGCAAACCATCATGGCCTCTCGCTGACGCGGGCTCTCCGCGGGCTCATGCCGCTGGTGCTGGCAGGGCTGGCCGCATCGGCCCACGCTGAGCTGCCGCAGCCTGCGCTCACGGCCATCCATCCTCCGGGAGGCCGCCAGCATTCGCAGGTGGCGGTGAGCCTGCTGGGGAGCGATCTGGACGATCTGCGGACGCTCGTCTTTTCCCACCCCGGCATCACCGCGACACCGATCCTCTCGACGCCCACCGAACTCGATCCGGATGCCCGGCCCATCCCCCAGCGGATGCTGGTGTCGATCGGCCCCGATGTGCCGCCGGGGGTGTATGACGTTGAGGCGGTGGGGCGGTTCGGCGTGAGCAATGCCCGGTCGTTTGT
This sequence comes from uncultured Planctomycetaceae bacterium, assembly GCA_903885565.1. Classification (GTDB taxonomy): domain Bacteria; phylum Planctomycetota; class Planctomycetia; order Pirellulales; family UBA1268; genus CAISJI01. The sequence continues at coordinate 40,315 of CAISJI010000248.1, read as the reverse complement.
GGTGGGCACCGGGGCCGAGGTTGTGAAAGAACGCGAGGTCGACAGCGTTGCCACGGCGCTCGATCTGCCGACCGACGGCACGGCGTCAGGCCGGGCGGTCGCCGGCAAGGCTGATCACTATGCGCTCACTCTCAAGGCTGGGCAGCGACTGCGGATCGAGGTGTGGTGCAGCCGGATCGATTCGCGGATGGTGCCGGTCCTCTCCGTGCTCGATGCGGCAGGCAGAGTGCTGGCCACCCCCCGCCGGGCCCGCCAGAGAGATCCGCTGCTCGACTTCATCGCCCCGGCCGACGGCCGCTTTGTAGTGCGGATCCACGATCGGTTCGCCAGCGGAGGTGAGGAACTCTTTTACCGGCTGGCGGTCTCGACCGGACCGCAGATCGATTTCGTCTTTCCACCGGTCGTCAAACCGGCCGCCACACCGGACGAGAGAGCCACGCTCACGCTCTATGGCAGCGCCCTGCCGATCGGCCTTCCGGCCGGATTGGCCGCGGATGTCGAGGGGCTCGAGCAGGCGCTGGTGCCGCTGCGGCTGGCCCCTCCGCAGAGCATCGCTGCAGCACGCACCCGCTGGCGCCTCCACGCCCCACGCGATGCCGCCAGTCAGTTGGCCGACCTGCAGGTCGACGTCCCGGGCATGCCCCAAACGCCGCTGCCGGTGCTCGTTTCTGCCGAGACGGTCGGGGTGGAACAGAACCACAATGATGATCCGCTCGAGCCACAGGCCGTGACCCTCCCCGGCTGCATCGCCGGCCGGTTTTTTCCCGAGCGCGACCGCGACTGGTTTGGCTTTACAGCCAAGGCGGGCGAGAGGTTTGTGTTTGAGGTGTTCTCCGCTCGGCTGGGGCTGCCAACCGATCCCTCGCTCCTGATCGAGCAGGTCACGACGGAGGCCGACGGCCGGACGACGGTCAAGGAAATCGCCTACGCCGACGACGGGCCGAGCGAATTTCAGGGAGGCATTCTCGACCGGCCCACGACCGATCCGCTGCTGGAATTCAACGCGCCGGCCGATGGCAGCTACCGCATGCTGGTGCGCGATCTCAAGGGGGAATCGCATGCGAGCCCGGAGCATGTGTATGTGGTGGAGGTGCGCCGGCCCCGCCCCACGTTCCACCTGCTGGCCTTGCTGGCCCAGCCTCATCGCGCCGACGCGGAACGCACGCTCATCGCCACCCCTGTGCTGCCGATCGCTGGCACGGTGGGGATCGACGTTTTGGTGCTCAAGTCGGACGGTTTTTCCGGCGATGTCACGCTCTCCGCCGAGGGGCTCCCGGCCGGCGTCAGCGCGGCGCCCACGGTGGCAGCAGCACGGACGAATCGGGCGCTGCTGGGCCTGACGGCCGCCCCGGGCAGCCAGCCCTGGGCCGGCACGATTCGCGTGGTGGGCCGCGCCACGATCGGGGGGGAGGAAGTGATACAGACTGCCCGCGTCGCCGTGCTGCGCTGGAATGCCGACACCAAAGCGCAGCCCCCCAAGCTTCGCGAATTGCACTCCCTCCCGCTGGCGGTCACTCCCGACACCGCGCCCCTTTCCGTCACCGCCCATGAATCCCGCATCTGGGAGACGGCTCGGGGGGGCAAGCTGAGCGTGCCGCTGGATGTTGTGCGCCAGCCCGAGGCGACCGGCGGGCTCACGCTCACCGCCGCCAACCTGCCGGCCGAATTGAAAGTGCCAGAGGTGAAGATCGAGGAGGCGACCACCAGCACCGCCGCAGCGATCGAACTCGATCCCAAGCTGCCTGCCGGCACCTACCAGATCGTGTTGCGGGGGGTGTCGAAGAGCAGGTACGCCCGCAATCCTCAGGCGGCCGAATTGGCCAAGGCGGATGCCGAGCGGATCGGGGGGATGGCAAAGCAACGCACTGAGCAGGTCGAGGCAGCGCGTGTGGCGGTGACCGCGGCTGAAAAACTGCTCGCCGAAACGCAATTGGCAGCGCAGCAGGCGACCGGCGCACCGGCCGACAGCGAGCAGCTCATCGCCGCCTGCATGGCAGGAAAAGCCGCCGCCGAAAAAACCCTCGGCGAAGCGGCGGCCAAGGCCAAGGCGATGGAGGAGGAGCGGGCGCGCCGGGAGAAGGTGGCGGCCGATGCTGCAGCAGCCAGCGCCCCCAAGGAGATCGAGATGCCGGTGACAGCCACACCGATCATGCTGGTGGTGGCTGAGTCGCCATTGCAACTGGCGCTGCCGCCGGAGGTGGGAATCCAGCCGGGGGCCACTGCCGAACTGGTGATTCCCTTCGAGCGCCGCCACGGCCTGAGCGGACCGGTGAGCTTTGAGCCCAAGCTTGTCGTTCCCGCTGTGAGCCTCACCCTTCTGCCGGTGACGGCCCCTCCCGACCAGCCGCAGGCCACGATCAAAATCATCGCCGACGCCGCTGCGCCGCCGGGCCGGTATGAGGTTGTGATCGGAACCAAGGCCCAATACTTCGATCGGGAAGTGAGCGGCGAACAGAAGGTTGTGCTGGTTGTGGCTGCCCCCGCGCCCCTGTAAAGCGGGCGTCATGTCCCATCTGACTTTTTTAGAAACGAACCCGATTCATGCTCCGCTTCTGCTCGAAATTCTCGCGGCTCTGGCTGCTCGGCTGGGCGCTGCTGGCTGGCTCAGCCGGGGCCGACGGGCTGCCGGTGGCTCTCCAAGAGCGTGCGGAGCCGGTGCGCTTTGCCGAGGAGATCGCGCCGGTGCTGGCGGCCAACTGCACCGCCTGCCACAACCAGAAAATCCGCGAGGGAGGCCTCGCTCTCGACTCGCTCAAGGCGCTTCTGACTGGGGGAGATTCGGGTTCGGGCGTGATCGCCGGCCAACCGGATGAGAGCCCAGTTTTTCTGCGGGCGAGCCACCGGCAGGAAGACTTCATGCCTCCCCCCGACAACGCGGTCGGTGCCCGGGCTCTGAGCCCAGAGCAACTCGGTCTGCTCCAACTCTGGATCGCCCAAGGTGCCACGGCCGGGCCGGGAGGGGCGCGGGCCCCGATCGTCTGGCAGCGGGTTGCGCCGGGCTCAGAGGGGGTGCTGGCGGTGGCGATGAATGCATCTGGCCGGGTGACGGCCGCGGCGCGGGGAGGAAGCGTGAGTCTGTTCGACACCGCCAGCGGAGCCCTGCTCGGGTCGCTTGTCGATCCCGCCGCCGCGCTCGCAGGCACCGCTCCGGCAGCCCATCGCGATGCCATCCAGGCTCTGGCCATCTCGGGCCGGGATGACATGCTGGCCACCGGTTCGTTCCGAACGGTGAAGCTGTGGCGGCGGCAACAGCCAGCCAGGCTGCGCGATCTGGCCGATTCTGCTTTTGCCACGAGCCTCGCTGTGGCGCCAACGGAAAGCATAGCGGCTCTGGGGTTTCCTGACGGGCACATCGCGCTGTGGGATCTCTCCAGTGGCACGGTTCTGCGGCAGGCGCGGGTGCATCAGGGCCCGGTAACGGCGCTCGTCTTTTCCGGCGATGGTGGGCAGGTCTATTCGGCGTCGGCCGATGGCACTGTCGCCGCCCTGCAGACTGCCGATGCTGCAGTGATCGGTCGCCTCAAAGGCCCCGGGGCGGTGGGGGTAATCGCGCTTCTCAACGGATCAACGCAACTGGCCACCGCCGATGCCGCAGGACTCATCCATATTTTTGCGCTGCCGCTGTCGGCTGAATCACAGGAGACGATCCAAGCGCCCCTCAAGGAGCTCTCTGGTGCCGCTGGCCCGATCGCAGTGCTGCGGGAACTGCCCACGCTCTCGGGGCAACTCATCAGCGCCGGTGCCGATGGAGTAGTACGTCTCTGGAACACTCTCGACGGCACGATCACGCGTCAGTTCGCCCACGGCGGCCCCGTGGCCGCCCTGACAATGAGCCCGGACGGAGCGCGTCTGGCGACCGTCGGCTCGATCCCGGGTGGCAAGCTATGGGATGCCGCCAGCGGGCAACTGGTGGCGGAGTGGAAAGGCGATCTCCGCGAGAAAGACCGGCTGACCGCGGCGGAGAGTGCCCTGGCAGTTCGGCGTCAGGATCTCGAGTTTGCCAAGTCACAGGTGGCCGCCGCCGAGAAGGATGTCCAGACGGCCGCCGCAGACACCAAGCAGTCGGCCGAGAAAAAGGCTGCTGCCGAGAAACTGCTGGAGGAGAAAACAGCCGCTGCTCGGGCTGCCGATGCAGCCCGCACTGAGGCAGAACAGGCGCTTGCCACCGCCAGCACCGCCCTCGAACCAGCCACCGCTCTCCAGGCAGCCGCCGTGGCCGGCGCCAGCACAGCGGCCGATGCGGCCAAGCGGGCAGAGGAAGCAGTCGCCGCTTGTGCCACCGCCGCGGCCACCGCGGCCGATGCTCCTGCTGCCGCCGAAACCCTGCGCACGATTGCGGCCGCAGCCGAGGCCACCAAGGCTGCTCAGGCCACAGCCGATCAGACGGTGGTGCTGGCGCAGCAGCAGTTTGACCGCGTGAAGGCCCGGGTCGACGAACTGACAAAGAAGTCGGCCGAGGCAGCCAAGGCAGCCACGGAACCGGCCAAGGCCTTGGAACAGGCAAAGATCGGCCTCACTTCGGCCGACCGGGCTGTGGAGTTTGCCGCCCAGCAGACGCAGCGCACAGCCACAGAACTCCCTCTGCGCCAAGCGGAGGCCGCGCAGGCAGAGGCTCGCGTGGCCGATGCCGATGCCACCCGGCAGCAGGCGGCCGAAGCGCTCGCCGCGACAAGCTTGCCGCAGTCGGCCGTCTCCTTCTCGCGGGACGGACAGTGGCTGGTGAGCACGGGCGCCGAGGGCTGTGCCAGCCTCCTCTCGGCTGCCTCAGGCGAGCCCCGTGAGGCGTGGACGCTGGAGATCGCAGGGAGAACGCTGCTGGCGGAAACTCTGGCCGGAGAATGGATCATGGCTGGCGGCGACGCTCCGGCTCAATGCTGGAGCGTGATGCCCCGCTGGATACACGAGCGCACGATTGGCGGTGAGCAGACTCCCCCGGCTGTCGATGACGAGCCGACCGGCCCGCCGATCGATCTGGTGACGGCACTCGCCTTCTCGCCCGATGGCACAAGCCTCGCTTCCGGCAGCGGTCGTCCCAGTCGCTCTGGAGAGATCAAACTCTGGAATCCCGCCGCTGGCACGCTCGTGCGCGACATCTCCCATCCGCACACAGACACCGTGACGGCGCTTGAGTTTTCGCGGGCGGGCGATCGGCTCGCTTCTGGTGGCACCGATCGGTTCGTCAAGATCCATGCTGTGGCCGACGGGATGCTGATAAAAAGCCTGGAAGGGCATACCGGCCATGTGCTGGGCGTGGCTTGGCAGGCGCATGGCAGGCAGTTGGTAAGCGCCGGAGCCGATACCAGCCTGAAGGTCTGGAACGTGCTGGCTGGCGAGCAGGTGCGCACGATCGGAGGCCTGAAGAAAGAGGTGACGGCGGTGCGCTTTCTGCCGCCTGGAGACGAAGCTGTGGCCTGTTCCGGCGATCCGACGGTGCGGCTCTACAACGTGGCCAATGGGAGCGTGGTGCGCGAATTCGCCAGCCCGGGAGATTTTGTGCAGGCAGTGGCAGCGGCGGGCCGATTCGTGGCGGCAGGCAGCCAGGATGGAAAACTGCGGATCTGGGCGCTGGCCGACGGCAAACTCCTCCACACGCTCACCCCGAGCGTGTCCCAATAAGCTCACCGATCGGCAGCTTTTCCACCAGATACTGCGGCCGGCCGGAGGGATCGGTCAGCGTGGTTTCGGCGGTGCGGATGCCGAGCGTGTGGTAGAGCGTGGCCATAATCTCCTGCATATGCACAGGCCGATCGGTCGCATGCTCGCCGAGCCGGTTGGTGGCGCCGATCACCTGCCCGGTGCGCAGCCCGCCGCCGATCAAGACGGCCGAACTCACCTGCGGCCAATGGTCGCGGCCCCCCGCCGCATTGATTTTGGGAGTGCGGCCAAACTCCCCCCACACCACCACCGCCACGTCATCGAGCATGCCGCGCATTTTTAGATCATCGATCAGGGCGCTCAAGCACTGATCGAGCTTGCCGCCGTGATCGCGCACGGTGGCGAAGTTGTCGCCATGACTGTCCCAGCGGCCGTAGCTGAGGCTCACCACCCGCACCCCCGCCTCCACCAGACGCCGGGCCATGAGGAGATGTTCGTTGGCGGTGGGCGCACCGTCATACTGCCATTGGTAGGGCTTGCCATCGCCGTAGGCAGCGCGGGTGGCGGGATCCTCCTTGGTCAGATCGAGCGCGCCCAACAACCGGCTGCCGGAGAGCACATCGAACGCCCGTTGGCCGAAGGCGTCCATCCCGGCCATGATCCCCGAGGCATCGGCATCGCGCCGCAGCCGGTCGACGCTCGAGAGCAACGTGCGGCGATCGGCCAGTCGCTCCAGCGACAGATCCTTGAGCAGCATGTTGTCGAGGTCGGGGCCATCGGGCCGAAAGGCGCCATGGGCGGGGCCGAGGAATCCGGGCTGGCCGGGATCGGCCCAGGGTGGGTGCTGCGTTTTGGCTGTCAGCCCCACAAACGGTGGCACCGCTGGATCGGTCGGCCCCTGAACTCTGGCCACGGCCGCTCCCAAGCTTGGCCGACCTCCAATCGAGCGGAGGCTTGACGCCGGCCATCCCGTCATGCACTGCACGGCGTCGTGCGCCAATTCGCAGCCGACAACCGAGCGGATGATCGCGCAGGAATCGATCCGCTGTGCCAAGAGGGGAAACACCTCGCAGATCTGGATGCCAGGGACGCTTGTCTGGATCGGCTTGAACTCCCCACGGATTTCGCTGGGCGCTTCGGTCTTCAGATCCCACAGATCCTGATGGGGCGGCCCGCCGGCGAGGAAGATATTGATGACCGACTTGTGGCGGGGAACCTTGTCACCGGGTGCCGGGGCGGCCTGCGCCTGCTCAGCGCGCCACAGGCCGGCCAGTGACAGGCCGCCGGCTCCCCACGACAGGCCGCCGATGACGAGGAAATCACGCCGACTGAGGCCGTCGCAAAACCGTCGGCCAGATCCCGCACCGCGAATGGTCAGCATCGCAAGGATCCTCAACGTTCCGTGGAAACAAGCGCCCGTAATCCTCTGGATTGAAGACAGCCCACTGCCGCCTCAAGTGTCGGCCGATTTTTTTACAGCCTGCTCGCTGGCAGGCTGCGGGGCCGCCCCAGTCCCTGCCCATCAAAACACTACTATACAGCCGTTTCTCCGGAGGAAACCAGCGGAGCCGGACTGGGATGGAATGGGGAGTAGCCCACAGGTAAAATCGGGGGGTTGCTGGCGTGCAAACAGATCAGCCAGATCAGCGCCATTTTTTTCGCACGGCATTGTGCCCGCCGGAAAGCACACAGAGACACCCATGCTCACGATCCTCGGCTCACAACCGGCCCACGCCCGCTACTGCGATCGGGCCACCCGCCGGCAGTTTCTGCGCATCGGCAGCCTGGGGCTCGGCGGGGCGGCGGGCGGCCTGACGATGGCTGATATTTTGCGGGCCGAACATGCCTCCGGCCGGAAGTCGCATAAGTCTGTGATCATGATCTTTCTGCCGGGTGGCCCGCCGCACCAGGACATGTTTGATCTCAAGCCCCAGGCCCCCAGCGAGGTGCGGGGGGAATTCCGGCCAATCAACACAAACGTGCCGGGGATCGAGATCTGCGAACATCTCCCCCGCATGGCGGCGATGATGGATCGCTTCGCCATCATCCGCTCGATCGTCGGATCAGTGGGGGATCACGCCTCGTTCCAGTGCATGACCGGCAAGAGCCACCAGCGGCAACCGCCGGGCGGCTGGCCAGAAATCGGCTCGATCGTCGGCAGGATTCAGGGAGCGGTTCACCCCGCCGCGCCCCCCTATGTGAATCTCTCCCCGCGGATGAAACACACCCCTTACAACTCCGGGAAGCCGGGATTCCTCGGGCCTGCCTGTGCTCCTTTTCAGCCCAATGGCGAGGGACGCGAAGATCTGGTGCTCTCTGGCCTCTCGCTGGAGCGATTGGGAAACCGCGACAGTCTTGTGAAGACGCTCGATCGCTTCAATCGCCACGCCGACTCAAGCGGCATGATGGAGGGGATGGATGCGTTTCAGCAGCAGGCTTTTGGGGTGCTCAGCTCCAGTGCGCTGGCCACGGCCCTCGATGTCTCACGTGAGCCCCAGGAGGTGCGCGACGCCTACGGCTACGGCACCGAAGCCATTCAGGGAGACGCCGCGCCGCGCCTCACGCAGCAGTTTCTAGCCGCCCGGCGGCTGGTGGAGGCGGGCGTCCGCTGTGTCACGCTCAGCTACAGCTTCTGGGATTTCCATGGCAGCAATTTCCGGCTCTGTCGGGAAAACCTCCCCGATCTCGATCAGGGAGTGACAGCTCTGGTGAATGACCTGCACCAGCGTGGCCTCGACAAGGACGTCACGGTGCTGGTGTGGGGGGAATTTGGCCGCACGCCGACGATCAACAAGGATGGTGGCCGCGACCATTGGCCGAATGTCAGCTGTGCGCTCCTGGCCGGAGGCGGCCTGCGGACCGGCCAGGTGATCGGCTCCACCAATCGCACCGCCGCCGAGGTGCGCGACCGGCCAGTGCGGTTTGAGGAGGTGCATGCCACGCTCTACAACCGGCTGGGCATCAATCCCCAGACCACGCTCAACGATCTCGCGGGCCGGCCGCAATTTCTCACCGACCACCACCCACCGCTGGCCGAACTGGTGTAGAACGCATCAGGGATAGCTGAGCGCCAAATGCCACATCGGTTGATGGAGGCGGAGGGGTCGGCGAACTTTTCGTGCGCACCGAGCCGCTGCGGACAAGTGACGAAACCAGCGCCGTCCCGCAGCCGGGGGCGCCACGGAAGACGTACCCGCTCTAGGTCCGGGGCTGCCCATGCCCCATCACCGGACGTTCGCTGCGGCCCTCCAGGCCTTTCGCTCACTCGAAAGACGGCTGCGCTTCGCCATCCTTGGCTCCGCTGGCCGCCTACGCCGGCTCACGGGGCACGGGCACCCCCTCCCCGAACATCGATCAGGAAGTGTGATGGAGGAAGTGTGACGAAGGCGGAGGGGTCGGCGAACTTTTCGAGCGCACCGAGCCGCTGCGGCCAAGTGATGAAACCAGTGCCGTCCCGCAGCCGATGCGCTCCGGAGGTCGAATGCGCTCGAGCACCGAGCCGCAGCCGCAGCTCCACGAAAAGCGCATCCAGCGGTCACGCCTCAGCCAGAGAGCCCCAGCCGCTGGCTGCGGTAGCCGCCGCTGGCGATTCGCTCCAGCCAGGGAGTGTTGGCCAGATACCACGCCACCGTCTGCTCGATCCCTGAGGCGAAGGTCTCGGCGGGCCGCCAGCCGATCTCAGCCTGAATCTTGCCCGAGTCGATCGCATACCGGCGATCGTGGCCGGGTCGATCGGAAACATGCCGAATGAGCGACTCGCTCGGTTCGCGGCCGGGATCGGAGCAGAGCCGGTCGACCGTCCGGCAGATCGTGTGAACCACCTCCAGATTGGTGCACTCTCCGCCGCCGCCAATGTTATAGACCTCGCCGCAGCGGCCACGCTCCAGAACCTGACGGATCGCCCGGCAGTGGTCGGCCACATAGAGCCAGTCGCGGATCTGGCCACCATCGCCATACACCGGCAGCGGCCGCCGCTCGAGGCAGTTGACGATCATCAGCGGGATCAGCTTCTCGGGAAACTGGTAGGGGCCATAGTTGTTGGAACAGTTGGTGACCAGCGTGGGCAGGCCGTAGGTGTGGTGGTAGGCCCGCACGAAGTGATCGCTGGCAGCCTTCGAGGCCGAATAGGGGGAGTTGGGGGCGTAGGGGGTTGTCTCATGAAAGCTCCCGGTGGGGCCGAGCGACCCGTAGACCTCATCGGTCGACACATGCAGAAACCGGAACGCCGTGCGCTCCTCTTCTGGCAGGCCCTTCCAATGGCGACGCACCTCCTCCAGCAGTTGGAACGTGCCGACCACGTTGGTCTCCACGAACGCCGCCGGTGAGTCGATCGATCGGTCGACATGGCTCTCGGCTGCGAAGTGGACCACAGCGCGCGGCCGGTGCTTGGCCAAAAGCGCGCGGGTAAGCGTCGCATCGCCAATATCTCCCTCCACAAACAGATGCCGTGGATTCCCGGCGACGTCCGCCAGGGAGTCAAGGTTGCCGGCATAGGTAAGCTTGTCGAGATTGACAAGCGCCGATCGCTCTGCGGCGATCCACTGCCGGACAAACTCACCGCCGATGAAGCCGGCGCCACCCGTCACGAGAATCGGTTGCATTCTGTTCCTTGTGCTTAAAGCTGGGGGCGTCGCGGCGGTTAGGCCAGCAACACTTTTTCCATCTGAGTACGGACCTCTGTCAGCCGGATGAGATCACCACCGCGCACCTCGGCCGTCGCCCAGCCGGCAAAGCCGATCTCGGCGAGCGCCCGACGCACCCTGTCCCAGGGCACGTCGTCGTCTGCGCTGGCGATCTCCACAAAGCTATCCTTGGCCCGGCTGAATCCCTTGATATCGAGCTTCACGCAGCGATGGCCAAAGGCCCGGATCCAGGCATCTGGCTGACAGAATTTCCACGAATTGCCAACGTCATAGTACATCCCCACCCAGGGGCTTTGGAAACTGTCGACAAACGCAATGAAGCGATCGGCGCTCTGCTCAGGTGGGGCATCGTGTTCATACATCATCCGGTTCCAGACGTTCTCAATCAGGATCGGCTGGCCCAGCGCCGCCGCCAGCGGCACCACTTTTTTCAGCTCCTGCCGGGCACGCTGCTCGATCTCCTCCGCCGGCCCATCCTCTCCTTGGCCCAGCACGATCAGCACGCCGCTGCCACCGGCGGCATGGGACACACGCAGGCAGTGTTCCAGATTCGCCACCGCGATGTCGCGGTCGTCGGGGGAGGGGCTGGAAAGCCGCTTGTTCCAATGGGCATGATTGATGGCGTTGTGGACAAAGACCCCCGATTCGAGCACGGCGGCGCGGGCCTGCTGTGGCGTGTATTCGCCAGCCTGATCAAAATCGACGCCATCGAATCCGGCCTCGCCCGCCATCCGCAGTCGGTCGGCAAGGGGAAGCTTTGTGCCATTGGCCTCGCCCGGAATCATCCCCAGCTTGCAGGAGAGGAGCAACCGCTTCCCCGACAGCGGTTCGACCAGCGCCTCGATCTCTGGAGCGGCGGCAGGCTCCGCGGCGCGGAGCAGGCTACCGGTGGCGACCGTGGCCACACCGGCGGCGAGCAGGGCGCGACGGCTGAGCAAGCGGGGGGGAAGAGCAGCGGGCATCGGTATTCTCCTCGATCGCGGTGATGGCCCAGGAGGGCACGAGGTCGTTTCAGCGGTTATCCCAGCGCAGAGGCGGGCCGTCCAATCGCCGCGTGTAGTCGCTGCGAAACGCGTTGAACCGACTGTCGCAGCGACTTTGCGCCGCCAGAGTCGCCGCCCCCAATCCGATCGCTTGTTTGAGCGTGGCGGCATCGGCCAAGCCCAGCCCCCGCGCCGCCTCCAGCAGCGGCCCCACTTGGGGATCGGCCTGAATCCTCTCGGCTGCTCCGGCTGGGGCGGCATCGGCCCCCAGCACCTGCTCGTCCCTCCAGATCGTCTCCCACGACCCGTCACCCATCTTCACCACAAACACCGATTCCACCTTCACCCTCCTGCCGACCGGATCGAGATGCAGACGGGTCGCCCGGAAGTGGCCCTCCTCGCTCGCCTGTGAGCGGGCCGATTCCAGCCAGTCTGGTCGACCGGCAGCACCCGGGGCTTGGGGGGCGGGAGGGCCTCCTCCCCCCAGCATCTGCGTGAGCAGCGGCAGAAGCGCCGTCATGCCAGGCTCGGCGTTATCGGTGCGCACGAGCAGATCCCCCGTGCCTTGAAAGGCCACCGGCACGCTCAAGGCATCGTCGATGAGCGCAAGCCGCGCCTGCCACTCCCGCTCAGCCTGTGGCAGCGGGGGCAGCCGAGCGCCGAGGTGGGGCGGTTCCTGAGCGGGATCGATGCCGCGTGTGACCAACTCCGCGTTCATATCGGCGGCCGAGCGCTGCTCGACATCCTTGAGACGCTCCCCCCAGGCCCACCGGGCCACGTTTTTGGCGGCGGGCTCCGCCGCGCGGATCCGCCGCACCCGTTTGGCAGCGATCCGCAGCAGGGCAAACTGCGTCTGCTCGGGTTGCTGTGGGCCGGCGGGCGTGTCTTCTCCTGCGTCGGCGGCCAGTTCCGCTTCCACGCGCACCAGTTCCCGGCGCAGGAGGGCCAGCGACCGCGTTTTGCTTTCGGGCAGTTCATCGATGCGCTGCTCCAGTCTCTGCCGCAACTGCTCCCGCACCTGCCGGACCTGCGGGCGCTCCTCGGCGGCGAGGGCGGCGGCCGCCTCGGGGGCATGGGCCGCCAGCCAATCGCGTTGCACAGCCACATCGACCGACCCATCGGCGCCGCGGCGCAGCACAGCCCCACGGATCTCGCCCCCTCCGGCGGTCTCAATCACATCACAGCCCCCCCGCTCGGCCGCCGATGAGGCGCCACACGCGAGGACAGCCACCAGGCTGTAGACGCCGCGCAGCATCGCTCGCTGGAATGCCTGCGTGGAAAAAGGCCATGGAGGGCTTTTTTTACAGTCAGCCAGCAGGCTCCCACTGCCGGCGGAATACAGCATGAGTGGTCGCTCCGCTTGAGGTGGCTACGTCCGCAGGCTGCGGGCGATCTGCGGGGCGAAGTACGTCAGGATGCCGTCGGCGCCGGCCCGCTTGATGACAAGCAAGCTCTCCAGCGCCGCCTTCTGGCCGTCGATCCAGCCGTTCCCGGCAGCGGCCTGAATCATGGAATACTCGCCGCTCACCTGATATGCCAGCGTCGGCACGCCACACGCCTCCTTCACCCGCTGGATGATGTCGAGCGCCGTGCCGGCTGGCTTCACCATCACCATATCTGCCCCCTCCGCCACATCGAGCGCCACCTCGCGCAGCGCCTCGTCGGCGTTGGCAGGATCCATCTGATAGGTCTTCTTGTCGGCCACGCCGAGAGCAGCCGCCGTGCCCAACGCCCCGGCGCTGCCGAGGGCATCGCGAAAGGGACCATAGAAGGCCGACGCATACTTGGCCGCATAGGCCAGAATGCAGACATCCTGTCGCTGCACGCCATCGAGCGCCCGGCGGATGGCGCCCACCCGGCCGTCCATCATGTCGGAAGGGGCCACGACATGGCAGCCCGCTGCGGCCAGCACAAGCGCCTGCCGGCAGAGCACCGCCACCGTCTCGTCGTTGAGCACGCGGCCCCCCTGCACCAGCCCGTCGTGGCCGTGAGGGGTGTAGGGATCGAGCGCCACATCGCAGATGATCCCCAAGCTGTCGCCAACCTCGCGACGGATCGCCCGCACCGCCCGGCAGACGAGGCTCTCGGGGTTGAACGCCTCCCGGGCATCGTCCGATTTATGGGCCGCGTCCACCACCGGAAAGAGGGCCACCGCCGGAATGCCCATCTCCACCGCCTGCGTCGCCGCGAGCACCGCTCCCTCCACCGCCAGCCGATCGACGCCGGGCATCGCCGCCACCGGCTCGCTCTCCTCCCGGCCATGGACAAACAGCGGCCAGATCAGATCGGAGGGCGTCAGCACTGTTTCGGCGACCAGCCGCCGCAGCCAGGCATACTGCCGGGTGCGGCGCAAACGCGTGGCCGGAAAGGCCTGACCTGCAGCAGGGGCTGAATACGAAAGCGGGGCATCTGCCATGAGCGAACTCTCAGCGGTTGTCGACAATCACGGCTGATCCCAGCGGCACCGAGGGGGACACAGGATCCCCGACACATGTCGCCACGGCGCACGATTCCTCCGTCTCCCACACCGCCACCTGCCGCGCCATTACGCCCAGATCGGTAAGCACCCCTGGCGCCACCACCTCGAGCAGATAGCGGGCCATGTTTTCCGCCGTGGGGTTCCAGGGCATCACGAAATATTTCGTGGGCACCACCCGGCAGATCGATTCCAAGGCGTTGGTGTCGTCCTCGAAAATCAAAAAGGCGTGGTCCCAATGGGCGTCGAGCCAGCCGAGCAGCCGCTGCTTGATCAGCGAAAAATCGACGATCCTGCCGACAGCATCGACCTCGTTACTGCCCGCTGCCGCCACCACTTCCACATCGACCCGGTAGTTGTGGCCATGGAAGAAGGCGCACTTGCTCTCATGGCGGTACAGCCGGTGGCCGGCGCAGAAACGCAGTTGGCGGATCAGCGAAAGTTGGGTGACCACCTGCGGGGGAGTGAGCATGGGGTTCCTTTCGCGCGATCCAACCTTCAATCATAGCCCACGCCCGGCTGTCGGGCTGGGCTGATCCGATCCTACAACTGCGTCGGATTGGGAGCGTCACCATAGACCGTCTTGGGGTCGAAGGCCTTCTCGTGCTCGGTGAATTCAAGCGTCGTCCCCGCCTCGCGCTGAGATCCCACCGGCACCCGGCGGTAGAAGCAGGAGCGGTAGCCAACGTGGCAACTCGCTCCCCCGGCAATCTCCACCCGCAGCCAGATGCAGTCCTGATCGTCGTCGATCCGCATCTCGGCCACCTTCTGGATCAGACCGCTGGTGGCTCCCTTGTGCCAGAGTTGCTGCCGGCTGCGGCTGAAATAGTGGGCCTCTCCGGTCTGGATCGTGCGGAGCAGGGCCTCCCGATTCATCACCGCCACCATCAGCACTTCACCCGAGTGGAAGTCGGTGGTCACGCAGGGGATCAACCCGGAGGCATCAAATTTCGGGGCCAGATCATGCCCCTCCTCCACCTGCTCCACACTACGGCGCTGAGAGAAATCGGGCTGGGGTGACGACGGCACTGCTGGGGTCAAGGGCTTGGGCTCCTTTTGGGTATGCTGCCACTATGTACTATACCACCGCCGAAGCCGGTCTGGGCCGCTGGCGGCAACCGCCCGCCCCGCCCCTTCTTCCCCAACCGATGCCACAGTTTTCCCCCCGTTTACGCGTCTTGGCGGCCCCGCTGGCGGGCGTGCTGGTGGCGCTGGTTGTGGGGTGTCAGCGGCCGGCACCACCGGTGGTCAAGCTGCCGGTACCGGAAGTCACCGTCGCTGTTCCAGTGGCCCGCGAAGTGACCGACTTCGTCGAATTCACCGGCAACGCCACCGCCGTGGAAACGGTGATGATCAAAGCCCGTGTGTCGGGCTTTATCACTCAGGTGCTGTTTCTCGACGGACAGAATGTGCATCAGGGGGATCCGCTGTTTTCCATCGATGACCGCCCCTACTCGATCGCCCGCGATGTGGCGCTGGCGGAGATCGCCCGCCAACAGGCCGACCTCAACGAACTGCAAAGCGAGGTGACGCGCAATGATGCGCTCGTGCAGCGCGGGGCCGTGACCCAGGAACAGGCTGGCATCGTGCGGGCGAAGCGGGATGTGGCTGCGGCGCTGCTCGACAAGGCGAAGGCCGGATTGCGGCAGGCCGATCTCGATCTGGAGTTTTGCCGGGTGGTGGCGCCGATCGATGGCAGGATCGGCACCCGCAATGTCACGGTGGGGGATCTCGTTTCGGGGGCTACCGGTTCGGCCACCACTCTGGCCACAGTGGTTAACAACAATCCCGTCTATGTGACATTCAACGCCGACGAGCGGTCGCTGCTGCTCTCCCGCGAGCGGGCGATTGTCAGGCAGCGGCAGCAGGCCGGCGACACGGCGGCGGATGTGCAGTGGCGCAATATCAAGGATCTCGTCATCCCCGTCGAGGTGGCGCTGGTCACAGATGAGGGCTTTCCCCGCGCGGGCGTGCTCGATTTTGTCGACATCGCCGTGAAGGCCTCCACCGGCACCGTTCGCTGCCGAGCGGTGCTCGAAAACCCTGACGGGCTGATCGCGCCGGGAATGTTCGTCCGGCTGCGGATGCCGTTCGGCGATCCACAGCCGGCACTGCTGGTGCCCGACCGGGCGCTCGGTTTCGATCAGGGACGCCCGTTTCTGGCGATCGTCAAAGGAGACAACACCGTTGAACACCGCACCGTCGTGCCCGGCTGGCTTGTGCCGGGTGAAAAAGGGGGACTGCGTGTGATCCGGGAAGGCCTGCAGGCAGACCAGCGGGTGGTGATCAGCGGCCTGCAACGGGCCCGCGAGGGGAGTATCGTCAAACCGATCGAGGGGGCGGTGCAGTAGCCCCCCAGCCATGTCGCAATTCTTCATCGACCGACCCGTCTTCGCCACCGTGCTTTCGCTGGTGATCCTGATCCTTGGCGGAGTGGCGTTGCTGGGCCTGCCGATCGCGCAGTATCCCGATGTGACGCCCCCCACAATCGCGATTCAGGCAATCTATCCCGGCGCCAGCGCTCAGGTCGTCGCCGACACCGTAGCCACGCCGATCGAGCAGGAGGTCAATGGCGTTGAGAACCTGCTCTATCTCTCCAGCAAGAGCAGCAACGACGGCGTCGTCAGCATCGATGTCACATTCAAGCTCGGCACCGACATCGATCAAGCGCAGGTGCTGACACAGAATCGGGTGGCCATCGCCGAAGCGAAGCTCCCCGAAGAGGTCCGCCGGCAGGGTGTGACGACAAAGAAAAAATCTCCCAGCATCCTCCTCTGCGTGAATCTTCTCTCGCCCGACGGCCGGTATGACCAGCTCTATCTGAGCAACTACGCGCTGATTCAGGTGAAGGATGCCCTGGCGCGGATCGATGGCGTGGGGGATGTGGCGTTTCTCGGCAGCCGCGACTATTCGATGCGCGTCTGGCTCGATCCCGACAAGCTCGCCTCGCGGGGCATGAGCGCCACCGATGTGGTGCGGGCGCTGCGGGAACAAAACGTGCAGGTCGCGGCCGGTCGGCTGGGGCAGCCCCCTGCCCCGGCCGGCCTCGACTTTCAACTGCCGATCACCACCGCCGGTCGGCTGCTCACGCCGGAGCAGTTTGCCGATGTGATCATCAAGGCAGGCGTGCCTGGCGGCCAGGCGGTCGGCACCGTGGCCGGCTTCACCTCTGGCGGCGAGATCGTGCGGCTCGGGGATGTGGCCAGGGTCGAACTGGGCGCCAAGAGCTACGACGTCTCCAGCACGCTCGACGGCCGCGAAAGCATCACGATCGCCATCTTCCAGCGCCCCGGCTCCAACGCGCTGGCCACAGCCGCCCGCGTGCGACAGGAGATGGAAAAACTCTCCACCGCTTTCCCCGCGGGTCTGGAGCATGCCATCCACTACGACACTACCGTGTTTGTGGAGGAGTCGGTGCGGGAGGTTTACAAATCACTGTTCGAGGCGGTTGTGCTGGTGTTTGTGGTGGTGCTCATCTTCCTGCAGCAGTGGCGGGCCACGCTCGTGCCGATGATTGCTGTGCCGGTGTCGCTGGTGGGCACGTTTGCGGTGATGAAACTGCTGGGGTTTTCGCTCAATAATCTTTCGCTGTTTGGGCTGGTGCTGGCCATCGGGATTGTCGTCGACGATGCGATCGTCGTGGTGGAAAACGTGGAGCGGTGGATCGCCAAGGGGCTGACGGCGCGGGAGGCGACGCGGCGGGCGATGGACGAGGTGGCGGGGCCGGTGCTGGCCATCGCTCTGGTGCTGTGCGCGGTGTTCGTGCCGACCGCCTTCATCACCGGCATCAGCGGGGAGTTCTACCGGCAGTTCGCCCTCACGATCGCCGCCAGCACAGTGATCTCCGCCTTCAATTCGCTCACCCTCTCTCCGGCCCTGTGCGCCATCCTGTTTGCCGGCCAGACCAGCCATCCTGCCAGCCCCGACTCCCGCCCCCAGCCGCCACTGCCCGCCGCCGGCATCGCGCTGGTGGCAGGGTTAGTGGCCATCTGGCTGTGGGAGGATCTGGCGGTGGTGCGAACCGGCCTGGCCGCTGCTGGCCTGCCCGCGGTCTGGAGTGTGTGGGGAGTGCGGCTCGTGCTGTTTGCTGCCGGCAGTCTGGCAGGACTGGCGGCCGCTGGAGCGGTCAATCTGCTGCTCAAGGGATTCTTCCGCCTCTTCAACCTGTTCTTCGCGCTGACCACCGGCGTCTATGGGAGCATTGTCGGCTGGCTGTTGCGGCTGAGCATCGTTGTGGTCGCCGCCTATGTGGGGCTGATGGCGCTGACCTATTACGGCTTCACAACTGTTCCGGTCGGATTTATCCCGGAACAGGACAAGGGCTACCTCGTCGTCAACGCCCTCCTCCCCGATGGCGCCAGTCTGGAGCGCACCGAGCCGGTGCTTGACCAGCTCACGGCCGAGGCGCTGGAAACCCCGGGAGTGGCGCATGTGATCGGCGTGGCGGGCTATTCGCTTCTGACCAGCACCAACCTCCCCAATTCCGCCGGCATGTTCGTGCTACTGGAACCATTTGCCGTGCGCAAGGTCGATCCCGCGCTCCATGCCACCCAGCTCGCCCGCACGCTGCGCCGGAAGTTTGCCCGCCTGCAGGAGGCCCAGGTGGCGGTCTTCGGGGCGCCGCCGATTGAGGGCATGGGCAACACCGGTGGCTTCAAGCTCCAGGTGCGCGACCGCTTGGCCCAGGGACCTGTGGCCCTGGAAAACGCCGTGGCGATGCTGGCCGACGGCGGCAATGCGCAGCCCGGGCTGACCGGACTCTTCTCCAGTTTTCGGGCCACGCAGCCCCAGCTCTTTGTCGATATCGACCGGGAGAAAGTGAAGGCGCAGGGCATCGACATCAGCGAGGTCAACCAGACCCTGCAGATTTATCTGGGCGGAGCCTACGCCAACGATTTCACCGCCTACGGCCGCAACTGGCCGGTAACGGTGCAGGCCGACCAGCAGTTTCGGGCGCAGGTGGCCGATATCAGTCGGCTCAAGGTGCGCAGCCAAAGCGGGGAGATGGTGCCGCTCTCCACGCTGGTGAGCGTGCGGGAGACCAGCGGCCCCTCGATCGTAAACCATTACAATCTCTTTCCCGCGGCGGAGCTCACGGGCGCCACGCAGCCGGGCACCAGTTCCGGGGACGCGATCGCGATCATCCAGCGCCTTGCCAGCCAACCTCCGGCCGGCCAGGGCCTGCTCCCTCCGGGCATGGATATCGAGTGGACGGAGCTTTCGCTGCAGCAGATCCTCGCCGGTAACACGGCGGCTTATGTGTTTGCCCTCGGCACGCTGTTTGTGTTTCTGGTGCTGGCGGCCCAGTATGAAAGCTGGTCGCTCCCGCTGGCGATCATCCTGATCGTGCCGATGTGCCTGCTGGCGGCGATCGCGGGGGTCTGGCTGGCGGGGCTCGACAACACCATCTTCACGCAGATCGGCCTGGTGGTACTCATCGGCCTGGCGGCCAAGAATGCGATCCTGATCGTGGAATTTGCCAAGCAGCGGCAGGAGGCGGGAGTGCCGCCGGCCGAGGCTGTGCTGGAGGCGGCCACGATGCGTCTGCGGCCGATCCTGATGACCTCACTGGCGTTTATTCTGGGAGTGGTGCCGTTGGTGCTGGGCCGGGGGGCTGGGGCCGAAATGCGCGTGGCTCTGGGCACCGCGGTGTTCGCCGGAATGCTGGGGGTGACGGTGTTCGGGATCTTTTTCACACCGGTCTTCTATTCCATCGTCGCCTGGTTCTCCCCGCGGCCGGTGATTGACCGGGCGGCCTCTCCTCCCCTACCTTCCAAGCTCACCTGATCACCTGTCTGGGAGACTTCCAATGCTGATTCCCTTCGCTCGCTGCCTCGTTGCCTTGGCACTCTGCACCGCTGTCGTGACTGGCAGGAGTGCCCGTGGCGACGACTGGCCCACATTTCGCGGCGCCAACCGCACCGCCGTGGCCCCCGATACAGATCTGCTGGAGTCATGGCCCGAAGGGGGACCGACGCTGGTGTGGACTGCCGCCGGGGCTGGCCGCGGCTACGCCAGCCCCGCAATCGTGGGCGAAAAAATCTTCACCCTCGGCGATGGCCCCTCGACTGCCCCAGACGACAAGGATGAATACCTCACCTGCTTCGACCGCCGTTCGGGGCAGCAACTCTGGAAAACAAAAACCGGTCCCGCCTGGAACGAGGGGGATACATCTTGGCAGGGCTCGCGGAGCACCCCCACCGTCGACGATGGGATGGTCTATGTGATCACTCCCCAAGGCCAGCTCATCGCCTGCCGGGTGGAGGATGGCGTCGAGGTGTATCGGGTTGACCTCCGCGGCACGCTGGCCGGCACGAAGGGGGATGGCTGGGGCTACAGCGAATCGGTCCTCGTCGATGGCGCCCGGCTCTTCTGCACGCCGGGCGGACAGCAACACACGCTGGTGGCGCTGGAGAAGAAGACCGGACAGACGATCTGGTCGTGCCCGATGGAGGGGAATCGCGGTGCCGGACATGCCTCCATCGTGCCGGTTGTGATCGGCGCCCGGAAGGTGCTGGTGCAGACCACCGCCAGTGGGGCCTGCGGCATCGATGCGGCTACGGGCAAGCTGCTGTGGACCTACCCCATCGATCAGACAACAGCGGTCATCCCCACGCCGATCGTGCGGGGGGATCTGGTGTTTTTCTCCGCTGGCTATCGCCGGGGTGGGGCGCTGCTGAAGCAACTGCCGCAGCCCGACGGCGGCGTGCGGGTGGAAGAGATCTACCCGCTCAAGCAGAAT
The DNA here is from genome assembly GCA_903885565.1 of uncultured Planctomycetaceae bacterium. Taxonomy (GTDB): domain Bacteria; phylum Planctomycetota; class Planctomycetia; order Pirellulales; family UBA1268; genus CAISJI01. The sequence continues at coordinate 19,876 of CAISJI010000248.1, read as the reverse complement.
CTCGCCAACAAGCATGGAGGGATCGTGCTGGTGGGCGACCACATCTACGGTGATTCAGACGATCAGGGGATTCCGTTCTGCGCTGAGCTGCTCACGGGAAACGTGGTCTGGAAGCAGCGCGGCAGCGGCCGCGGTTCGGCCACTGTGGTCGCGGCCGACGGCCATCTCTACGTGCGTTTTGCCGACGGCACGCTCGCCCTGGTGAAGGCCGATCCGGCCGGCTATCAGGAGACCAGCGCCTTCAAGATTCCGGGGAGCGGCAGCCGACCGAGCTGGGCGCATATGGTGATTCTCGATGGCCGGCTCTACCTGCGGGAGAACGATGCCATCCTCTGCTACGACATCCGCCAGCCCCGCTAGCAGGCTCTTGATAGCGTGATCCGCCGTGAATGGGCTCGCAAAAAAACCGGCCGACCGCACTGCTGCGGTCGGCCGGTGTGCGTTTCAACGATTTGTGAAGCGACTCAGGTTCAGTCGCGGCACTCGTCAACGCTGCGATAGAGCATGCCGCCAAGGATGCCGCCGATCATCGGGGCCAGCCAGAAGAGCCACAACTGCTGCACCGAGGCACCACCCGCGAAGAAGGCCGTGGCCGTGCTGCGGGCAGGGTTCACCGAGGTGTTGGTCACTGGGATGCTGATCAGGTGGATCAGCGTGAGGCACAGACCGATGGCGATCGGCGCGATCACTCCCGGAGCCCGCTTGTCGGTCGCACCATGGATCACAAAGAGAAACATCGCCGTCAACACGACTTCCACAATGAAGCAGCTCGCCAGCGAATAGCCGCCGGGCGATTCAGCGCCATAGCCGTTGGCGGCAAACCCGGAAACCGCGATGTCAAAGCCGGGCAGGCCACGGGCAATCAGGTAGAGCACGCCCGCTCCGGCAATGCCGCCCAAGCACTGGAAGACGATGTAGCCCAGGGCGTCCTTGATTGGAAAGCGGCCGCCGGCCACCAGCCCTGCCGTGACGGCCGGATTGAGATGGCAGCCCGAGATGTGCCCAATCGCCGCGGCCATCGACAGCACCGTCAGACCAAACGCCAACGACACCCCGAGAAAACCGATCCCCAGTCCGGGATACGCAGCCGCCAACACAGCGCTGCCGCAGCCTCCCAGCACCAGCCAGAACGTGCCGATTGCCTCGGCGAGATATTTACCCATGACCACCTCCAGAAGTTGGATCTTCCAATCGCCCACGCAGAAGAGCCTGCGCACGGGGGGTCACGGTATCCTGCCGGGTGAAAGGGGGTCAACGCCGAAACCCGGACCCCGCACTGTCGACCGGCAGCGCTTGGGCGCTGCTGCACTCAGGTCCACAGCCTGCCGGCCCCTCACCACAGCGCCAGCCAGATCCCGGCCCGGTGCCCCAGCACGGTCAGGCCGATCGCCGCCGCCAGCAGGCTGGCCAGCAGGACGGCCCCACTGGCGATATCGAGGGCGTCGCGAACGCGCGGATGAGGGCCTGTCTGGAGGGCTCTGGCGAGTGATTCAAGCGCCGTGTTGAACATTTCCGCCACCAGCACGATCCCTATGGCCAGGAGCAACACCCCCCATTCCACAGCCGTGGCCCGCAGGATCGCCGCGGCGGCCACCACCAGCAAGGCCATCGGCAGATGCACCCCGAAGCTCGATTGGCTGCGGAGCGCACGGAACAGTCCCCGGAAGGCAACGGCGAATTTTGCCCCCCACGGCCGGGGAGCAAACGGCCGGCCCGAGGCGGGATGGGGCGACCTGCTCGTCGCCCCGCGCCGGCTCTGGAACCCTGAAGGCTGCACGATGCGTTCTCCGCCACGGCTGACATCTGGTGGAAAACGAGGCCTGACGGGCGCCCGTCAGGCGGCCACAACGAGCTCCCGCCCGCCAAGGCTGCCTGCAGCGGCGAAACCACTCAGGCGTCGACCTTCACGTAGGGATCACCCTTCTTCCAGTTGCACGGACACAGCTCGTCGCTCTGCAGGGCATCGAGGACGCGCAGCACTTCAGCCACGTTGCGGCCAACTTTGCCCTGATTGACGTCGACCCACTGGATGACGCCGTTGGGATCGACCAGAAACGTGGCCCGCAGGCAGTAGCCCTCGGTCTTTTCCAGGATGCCCAGTTCGGGGGCGAGTTTCTGGGCGGCGATGAGCGGGTACGCCAGATCTTTCAGCTCGGGGTGGGAGCGGCGCCAGGCCAGATGCGACCACTCGTTGTCGGTGCTGCCGCCGACGACGGAGGTGTCGCGATCGGCAAACGCCTTGAGTTGCTTGTTGAACTCAGCGAGTTCGGTTGGGCAAACGAACGTGAAATCCTTCGGATAGAAGAAATAAACGACCCAGCGTCCCGCGTAATCAGCATTCGACAGAAGCTTCAGATCGTCCTTGCCGATCCCGACACAGGCCTGAACAGCGAACTGGGGAAATGCGTCGCCGACGGTGAGCATGGTGAACCTCTTCAGAAACTCAGGACCGGAAAAACCACAGGGCGTGGAAAGCCAGAGTGTACGGACGCCGCCACGGCGGTTCAACGCGCTGCCCAGAGCCTGCCCGCCGCCGGGGGCTAGCGGCGATTTTTGGGCCCTCTCCCGCCGTACACTATCTTCTCAGCCACCATGTCTGTTCCACCACCCCCACGTTCCCCCGATCCAGCCCGCGATCCGCGGCTCCACCACGATGCCCTCGGGGGGAGGAGCGTGTTTATCGCGCCCCGGCGCGCCGATCGCCCCAGTGATCTGGCGACCGGCATGCAGGCCGCTGCGGGGCGGCCAGCAGGCTGCGTTTTCTGCGCCGGCAACGAGCATCTCACGCCCCCCTTCCGGCTGCGCAGTCCGGCCAACCCGCTCCTTCCCTGGCAGGCGCGGATCATCCCCAACCGCTTTCCCTTTGTGGAAGATTGGGGAGGAGCGGCGACCGCTGCGGGAAGGCGCGCGCCGGTGCGGCCGGCCCATGGCGTGCACGACGTGGTGATCGAAGCCGCCACGCACGAAGCCTCGATTCTGGCAATCGATGCCGCCGCCTGGCGCGACGTGTGGGGAATGTGCCACCAGCGGCTGGCAGCGCTTGCCACCCGCTCCGACCTCGCATGGGGAACAATCTTTAAAAACTCGGGGGCTCTGGCGGGGGCTTCGCTGGAACATGTCCACAGCCAATTGGTGGCGCTCGATTTTGTGCCGCCGGACGTGGAGGCGGAGTTGGCTGCCCTCCACGGCACCCCCGCCCTGTTCGCACACCTCCTGGAGTGGGCCGCCGCCCAGAATTGCATTGTGGCCGAGGCGGGGGGCTTGGTGGCATTGGTGCCGCCGGCACCGCGCCAACCGCTGGAAGCCTGGATCGTGACGGATACCCCTGAAGACCACTTCCATGCCACCGCGCCGGCTCGCGTGGAGGCCTTGGCCGATCTCACGCGGCTGGTGGTGACCCGCCTGCAGGCAGTTTTGCCGGGCGCCGCCTACAACTGGTGGCTTCATCAGGCCCCCTTTGCCACCGACTCGCGGTGCCGCTGGCACTGGCATCTGGAAATTCTGCCGCGGCTGGCCAGCTTTGCCGGCTTCGAACTGGCGACTGGCTGCCACGTTTCCACCGCCTCGCCCCAGGAATCGGCCCGGCTGCTGCGGGGGGGCTGAAGCGGCGGGGGCTGCTCCTCATCGGGATGGCCGTTTGGCGCGGATCCTCCCCGGCGCGAGAATCGTCTCCCATCAGCCATTGCACCCCTCGAGTTTCCATCATGACGCCGTCCGTCCGTTTCGTGTTTGTGCTGCACGACCACCAGCCGGTGGGCAATTTCGATGGGGTTTTTGCGCAGGCGCTGCGTGACAGCTATCTGCCGATGCTTGAGCTTCTGGAGCAGCATCCGGCGATCCGCATCGGCTTGCACACCAGCGGACCGCTCGCTGAATGGCTCGACCACCATCATCCGGAATACCTCGACCGTTTGGCGACGCTCGTGGCGGAGGGCCAGGTGGAGATCGTGGGGGGAGCCTTCTATGAGCCGGTGTTGGCGATGCTGCCGGCCCGCGATCGAATCGGCCAGATCCGTCTCTACACCGCCTGGCTGGAGCGCCGGTTTCGCACGCATGTGACGGGGATGTGGGTGGCGGAACGGGTCTGGGATCCGGGCATGACGGCCGATCTGGCCGCCGCTGGCATCGAATGGACGATCCTCGACGACTTCCACTTCAAGGCCGCCGGTCTCACCGACGACCAACTCGACTGCCACTGGCTCACCGAGGGGGATGGCGCGACACTGGCGGTGTTTCCGGTGAGTGAGCGGCTGCGCTATGTGATCCCCTTCGCGGCCCCTGAGGATTCGATCAATCACCTGCGCTTCCTCGCAGCGCGGCGGCAGGGGGCGGTGGCGGTGTTCGGCGACGATGGGGAGAAATTCGGCGTCTGGCCCGACACGCACCGCACCTGCTTTGAGGAGGGGTGGCTGGAAAAATTCTTCTCGCTGCTGGAGGCCAACAGCGACTGGATCAGCATGTGTCTGCCGAGCGAGGTGGTGCGGGACGTGCCGGCCGCCGGCACCGTCTGGCTGCCGGAATGCAGTTACCGCGAGATGACCGAATGGGTGCTGCCACCACCGGCGCAGCTGGCCTGCGTGGAATCGCGGCTGGCGGCCGGCAACGATCCCGACCGCCCCGGGGCGGCGGCATTCATCCGCGGGGGGAGCTGGCGCAACTTCCGGCAGCGGTATCCCGAGGCGAATGAGCTCTATGCCCGCACGATGGCGGTGAGCAGCCGGCTGGATCAACTGCGCCAGGAACCGGGCGTCGACCAGGCGGCCCTGGGTCTGGCCACGCAGGCCCTCTATCGCGGGCAGTGCAACTGTGCTTACTGGCACGGCGCCTTCGGCGGCATCTACCTGCCCCACCTGCGCAATGCCCTCTACAGCGAGCTGATCGAAGCCGATTGCGCCGCCGACCGGGCCGCCGGCCACCACGCCCCGTGGGTGGAGGCGACGCAGCGCGACTACGATTTCGACGGCCGCCCCGAAGTGCGGCTCTCCAGCGACGGCCTCGATGCCTGGTTTGCCCCGGCCCGCGGCGGCATGCTCTACGAACTCGATCTGCGCGACACCCGCCACAATCTGCTCGCCACGCTCGACCGGCGACCGGAGGCCTACCACGCGCAGGTTCTGGCCGGTCCGGGAGCGGCCCGGAGCATCGTCGATGCCTCCCAGCCGGCGAAGTTCAAGCAGGAAGGGCTTGAGCACTTGGTGCGCTATGACACCACCCGCCGCAAGAGCCTCATCGACCATTTCTTTGACCTCGACACCTCAGCCGGCGCCATCGCTGCTGGAGAGGCCACAGAACGGGGCGACTTTGCCGCCGGCTTCTACGACGCGCAGGTGCAGCGCAGCAACGCAGAGATTCGGGTTCGCCTGTCGCGCCGGGGCAATGTCTGGGGGATTCCGCTGACACTCTGCAAAACAGTGACGCTGGCGGCCGGCGGACGAGCGCTCGACATTGCCTACGATCTGACCGGCCTGCCGGCCGACTTCCGCCAGCACCTCGCGGTGGAATTCAATTTCGCCGGCCTGCCAGCCGGGGCAGAGGGGAGATATTTCTACGGCACCACCCGGGAAGTGCTGGGTGAACTCGGCACCCGGCTCGATCTGGCGGCGACCGAGAGCATCGGACTGGTCGACGAGTGGCTCGGCATCGATGCCCAGCTCGAGTTTCCCGCTCAGGTGCCTGCCGGCATCTGGACCTTTCCGATTCAGTCGGTGAGCCAGTCGGAGGGAGGTTTTGAGCTGGTGCACCAATCGGTCGTGGTGATGCCCCACTGGATCGTCACGCCAGACGCGGCTGGTCAATGGCGGGCCAACATCCGGTTGGTGCTCGGCAGGCTCGCCGGTGGCGGGGGGCGCGACGCCGTCAGGAAGACCTGACATCAGCGAGTTGGCGCCACGGCAGGGGTGGAGAAAAAGCCGCGGCGCCGTGGGGCAGGAGCGTGACCGGCGTGGGGCCCAGGTGCTGGGCGATGTCGGCGAGATTGGCGCGGGCGATTCCCCCGCTCGAAAGTTCCGCCACCTCTCCATCGCTGTCGGGCAGCACCTGCGAGAGCACCACCGCGGCGACCGACAGCCCGCTGGCGCGGGCGGCGCAGACCGTGGCCAGGGTGCGTCCGATAGCCCCCAGCCGCGCACTATCGACCAGCACCAGCGGCAGCCCGAAATCGCGGGCCAGATCGGCGTTGAGCACCCGCTCCCCCAGCGGTGAAAACAAGCCGCCGGCCCCCTCCACCACCAGCAGATCGCTGGCCCGCTGCCACGCCGTCAGCCCGTCTCGCAGCAGGCGTTCATCCACGCGCCCCCCGGCAGCCCGCGCACTGCGTGGCGGGGAGAGCGGCAAAGAAAAAACCTGCGGGCAGACCGCCTCCAGCGAGAGGGGCCGGCCGGCCGCCTCCCAGAGCCGCTGGGCGTCGCTGGTGGAGGTTCCCGCCGGCACACCGCTGGCCACCGGCTTATAGACGCCCACCCGTAGGCCGGCCGCCACCAGCAGACGCACCACCGCCACCGCCACCGTCGTTTTGCCGACATCGGTATCTGTGCCGGTCAGAAAGAGTCCGGGAATCAAGGCACTTTCCCTCTTTTTGAGTTCTTGCATTTGCCTCCCGCCGGAAGAAGTTCTACACTTTCAGGTGGCCTGAGACTGATTCTCAATAAGATCAGAGCTTGGGAGAGCCGGCCGTTCGCCGGCTGAGCAGAGCCTATCGACCGGTTTTCATGAGCCACTTTGAGTGGCTCCAGCTTCGGAGACCTCCCGTGACGTCGCTCGCCAAGGTTGCCATCGGTTCCAGCGCCAAGGTGACGCTGGTCAACGGAACCGACCCCACCGCAGCCCGCCTGTTGGAGATGGGTCTGACTCCTGGCGTCAACGTCAAGGTAGTAGGAACCGCGCCGCTGGGCGATCCGCTGGAACTTGAGGTGCGCGGCTACCGGCTCTCGATCCGGCGCACCGAAGCGGCCCGCGTGGCCATTTCCCGTTGACCCCGACCCCAGGCCCGCTGATCTCCACCATGGCACCTGCTGCCGGTTCCTCCGGGGCGCTCACAGTCGCGCTGCTGGGAAATCCCAATACCGGCAAGAGTTCGCTCTTCTCGGCTCTGGCAGGCATTCCGACGCGGGTGGGCAACTATCCCGGCGTCACGGTTGAGGAGAAGGTCGGACGCTTCGCCTACCGCGGGCGCTCAATCGATCTCATCGATCTGCCCGGCACCTACAGCCTCGCTCCCAAAAGCCCCGACGAGGTGGTGGCGGTGAAGGTGCTGCACGGCCAGATGCCGGGTGTGGCGGCGCCCGATTGCGTCGTGGTTGTGGCCGATGCGACCAATCTGGAGCGGAATCTCTATCTGGCCAGTCAGGTTTTGGAACTCGGCCTGCCCACGGTGGTAGCCCTGACCCTCGGTGATGTCGCCACCGAGAAGGGGATCCGGATCAACGTGGCGGAACTGGCCAAGCGGCTCGGCTGCCCGGTGGTGCGCGTGGTGGCCCCCTGTCGAGAAGGGATTGAGGCCTTGAGCGAGCAGATCCTCGCCGCCCCCGGCACCAGCCCGCCGCCCCCGGTGGGGCTGGAGGCCCAGCGGGCCAAGGTCGACTCCTCTCACACACTGCAAGCCCAGGAAGCGATCGCCCGCTACGCCTGGATCGAGCAGGTGCTCGCCGGCGTGGTGCACACCAGCCCTACGCTCACCCGTTCGCTCAACCAGCAGATCGATGCTGTCGTGACGCACCGCGTCTGGGGCACGCTCGTCTTTGCCGCCACGATGCTGGGAATGTTCAGCTCCATCTTCTGGCTGGCCACGCCATTTATGGATCTGATCTCCGCTGCCGTCGACAGGCTGGCCGACCTCGCCCGGGCGTGGCTGCCGCCGGGGGCGCTTGCGTCGCTGCTGATCGATGGCGTGCTTGCCGGAGTGGGGGGCGTGGTCGTGTTCGTGCCGCAGATAGCCCTGCTCTTCTTCTTCATCGCCATCCTGGAGGGCTGCGGCTATCTGTCGCGGGCGGCCTTTCTCATGGACCGCCTGCTGGTGGGCGTGGGCCTCAGCGGCAAGTCGTTCATCCCGCTGTTGTCGAGCTTTGCCTGCGCGATCCCCGGGATCATGGCCGCCCGCACGATCGAAAATCGACGCGATCGGCTGCTCACGATCATGCTGGCGCCGCTGATGAGCTGTTCGGCCCGCTTGCCGGTCTACCTGCTGTTGTGTGGGGCCTTCGTGCCGAACGTGCCGGTTGGGTTTTCCTGGCTGCGGCTGCCGGCGCTTGTCCTCGCCGCCATGTATGCCGTGGGTGTGGTGGTGGCGGCGGTGGTGGCGTGGGTGCTCACCCGCACCCTCTTCCGCGGCCCCGCCCAGCCCTTTGTGATGGAGCTGCCCGGCTGGCGCTGGCCGCGCATGGAGGTGGTGCTGGAGCGGGTGCGCGAGGCGGCGGGATCGTTTCTGCAAAACGCCGGCACGCTGATCATCGGAGTGAGCGTGGTGGTGTGGGCGCTTTCGAGCTATCCCCACAATGAACTCAGCATCGATGCGGAAGTGGAGGCGCAGCGCGCTGGGATGGCCGCCGCGGTTGCGGCCCTCGATGCCGGGGGCACTCCGGCGGCAGCCAAAGAGCGGGAGCCGCTGGTCGAACAGCTTTCGGCCCTCGACACCGAGGAGGGGATGGCAGCCGCCCGGCGCGGTGCCGCCCAGCGCCAGAGCTTTCTGGGCCGGGCCGGCCGACTCATCGAACCGCTGGTGCGCCCGCTCGGCTGGGACTGGCGGATCGGCTGTGCGGCGATTGCCAGCTTTCCGGCCCGCGAGGTGGTGCTCGGCACGCTGGGGGTGATCTACAACCTCGGCGATGTCGATGCTGGCGCCGAGGAGGGGTCCAGTGCTCTGGTGCGGCGGCTGCGGGCGGCCACCTGGGATGGCACCAATCGCAAGGTGTTCACGCTGCCGGTGGCCCTCTCCCTCATGGTGTTTTTCGCCCTCTGTGCCCAGTGCGCCAGCACGCTGGTGGTGATCGGCCGGGAGACCGGCAGCTGGATCTGGCCGCTGGTCTCCTTCACCTCCATGACTCTGCTGGCCTGGCTGGGGGCCTTTGCCACCTATCAGATCGGCACCGCCTTGGGGTGGTGACAGCCGCCCAACTGCTCCTCCATGCAAGACCTCATCGCCATCGCCATCGCGATTGCCACCGCCCTTTGGCTCGGGCGGGCACTCACCCGGCAGTTCTTCGCCCCTCCCTGCCAGCCCCCTTCGGCCGGCGGCCCGGCGGGGGCTGATGGGTTTGTGTCGCTGGGTGAGGTGAAGCTGCAGGGAGCAGCGCAGAAAAAAGCCGGGGCGTCCTCGCGAACGCCCCGGCTCCCTTGAAATTCAGCTTCGCTGAGCGGGCCATCCCGGCTCAATACATGTCGTAGTCGCCGCCGTGGCCACCGGCACCGGCCTTCGACTTCTGATCCTTCGGCTTCTCGGCGATCAGAGCGTCGCTGGTCAGCAGCAGGGTCGACACGCTGGTGGCGTTTTGCAGCGCCGTGCGGGTCACCTTCGTCGGGTCGATGACGCCCGCCTTGACGAGGTCTTCATACTCGTCGGTGGCGGCGTTATAGCCGAAGTTGCCCGTCCCGGCGAGCACCTTTTCGCACACGATCGAGCCGTCCTGGCCGGCGTTGGAGGAGATCATCGTCACCGGAGCACGGCAGGCCCGCACCACGATGTTGAACCCGACCGTCTCGTCGTCCGAGAGCCCCTTGGGCTTGACCTGCGAACTGGCCCGCAGAAGAGCCACACCACCACCCGGCAGAATCCCCTCTTCAACGGCAGCCCGCGTGGCATGCAGGGCGTCCTCGACGCGGGCCTTCTTCTCCTTCATCTCGCTCTCGGTGGCGGCACCGACATTGATCTTGGCCACACCGCCGGCGAGCTTGGCGAGCCGCTCTTCGAGCTTCTCGCGGTCGTAATCGCTGGTGGCCGCTTCGATCTCACGGCGGATCTGCTCGATGCGGGCCTTGATCTCGCTGGTCTTGCCGGCACCCTCGATGATCGTGGTGTTGTCCTTGTCGATGATCACCTTCTTGGCCCGGCCCAGTTCGGCCAGACCGAGGCCCTCGAGCTTCATGCCGAGGTTCTCGAACACTGCCGTGGCTCCGGTGAGGATCGCGATATCCTCCATCATCGCCTTGCGGCGGTCGCCGTAGCCGGGAGCCTTGACCGCACAGACCTGGAACGTGCCCCGGAGGCGATTGATGACCAGCGTGGCCAAAGCCTCGCCGTCCACCTCCTCCGACACGATCAGCAGCGGCTTGCCCGCGTTCACCACTGCCTCGAGCATCGGGACGATGTCCTTCACGCTCGAAATCTTCTTCTCGTAGACGAGGATGTAGCAGTCTTCCAGCACGCACTGCATCTGCTGTGCATTGGTGACAAAGTAGGGGGAGAGGTAGCCGCGGTCGAACTGCATTCCCTCGACCCACTCCACCTCGGTCTTGAGGCTCTTCCCCTCATCGACCGTGATCACGCCATCCTTGCCGACCCGGTCCATCGCCTCGGCGAGGAGCTGGCCGATTTCCATGTCGTTGTTGGCGGCGATCGACGCCACCTGCGCCATCTCCTTCTTCCCCTTCACATTGATCGACATCTCCTTGAGCTTCGCCGAGATCGCCTCGACCGCCTTCTCGATGCCGGTCTTCAACTGCACCGGGTTCACACCCGACACCACGGCCCGCAGGCCCTCGTTGAAGACGGCCTCAGCAAGAACCGTCGCCGTGGTGGTGCCGTCACCGGCCACGTCGCTGGTCTTGCTGGCGACCTCGCGCACCATCCTGGCGCCCATGTTCTCGTAGACGTCCTCCAGATCGATCTCCTTCGCCACAGTGACGCCGTCCTTGGTCACCGTGGGGGAGCCGAAGCTCTTCTGCAGAATCACGTTGCGGCCCTTGGGGCCGAGCGTCACCTTCACAGCGCGGGCGAGTTTCGCCACGCCGCGGCGCATCGCTTCGCGCGCTTCCTGATCGAATGCCATCATCTTTGCCATGGTTCAATGCTCCTGAGTGAAAAGTGAATCAGAAAATGGATCTGGGGGCCGTTACGGATATCAGCTGGGGATATCAGCCGAGCACGGCGAGGATGTCGTCTTCGCGCATCAGCAGCAGTTCGCTGTCGCCGACCTTGAACGGTTCGCCCGCATAGCTGGTGAACACCACTCGGTCGCCCGGCTTCACCTGCAGCGGTTGCCGGTGGCCCTTGTCGGTCAGTTTGCCTTCACCGACGCTCACCACCACGCCCCGGGCCGGCTTGTCCTTGGCCGAATCGGGCAACAGGATGCCGCCGGCGGTCTTCTGCTCGCTCTCCTCGCGCTCCACGACCACGCGGTCGCCCAGCGGAACCAAACTCGACTTGATCTTGGCGGGCTTGCTCACGGCGGCTGCCATCTTGAAAACCTCTTTGAGAAGTGTGGACGAAAAAACAGTGTGGACGAAACCGACGGAACCGGGAAAATCAGCCACCGGCAGGGGAATCACTGGCACCCGGCGAGCCATCTGGAGGCAGATGACCGCGAGTCAGCGAACACCCTTCGGCAACGGCACCTGCCGGCCCGCCGAACGGCCCACGCAACGCTCCACCATCAGGGGCTCCACCCACAAGGGCCAACCCCAGCGGAAAAGCGCTGCAGGAGAATGCCTGCAGGTCTGTCGAGCGGATCCCAGGCGGGCGGACCGTTCCGCGCATGAGCCTGCCGACCGAGCCGGTCCTCCGCCCGGCAGCAGCGAGAGGAGCAACTGGCGCGCCGAAGATCCGAAAATATCGCTTGTGACTCATAAAAAGTGCTGCCCTGCTGCTCGTTGGCTGAAAACGGAGGCTGCCGGGCCCTAGGCAGGGCGGCTGCCGCCCCTCGCCTCGGCTGCGGCATGCTGCCAGTTTGGCAGCGAGGCGGGGCCTGCGGGGGGCGAGCGGTTGGCCCTGCGGCCGGTTTCTGCTGCGGCCCGCTTGAGCCGACTGAGCCGGGCCATCGCTGGCCAGCGAAACGGCCGGTGGCAAACGACTGCCCGAAACGATAGTCTCAACCGGTGGTTGATCGTGGTTGCCAGGTGCTCTCAGGCGGGGCTTGGGGTCCCGGGATCCAGAGAGAGTGGATCAACGCGGGCCTGTGGGCCTGCCTGTGTAGCGAGCGCGGCTCGCGGGAGCGGTGGCGAACGGTTTCGAGGTCGTGGTCGAGGTGGTTGGGGAGCAAGTCTGCATGGCAACGTATCGTCGGATCGACGTCTCCAAGCTCGGGGAGGTGTCGGTCGTGAAGTTTGTGGACAAGAAGATCCTCGAGGAGGCTGGCATTCAGGAACTGGGTGCCGAGCTGTTTGGGCTTGTGGAACTGGAGAACCGCAAAACCATCCTCCTCAACTTCTCGGGCGTCGAATTCCTTTCGAGCGCCGCGCTCGGGAAGCTCATCACTCTCGACCGCAAGGTGAAGGCCAATAAAGGCCGGCTGAAGATGAGCAATATCCGGCCGGAGATTTTCGAGGTGTTTCAGGTCACCAAGCTCAACAAGGTGTTTGACATCCGCGGCGAGGAATCTGAGGCGATTGCCGCGTTCACCGCCTGATTTTCGTTGGCTGATTGTTGTTTTTGAGGCGTACATTTTCTTCTTGAGTTGGCAGGTCACGGCCCTCCGGCATGGGATGCGGAAATCGATGAAACACAAAAACTCACCTGCTGCCGGTACGCCTGCCGCCGATAAGCCTGCAGAAGTGACGGCCCGTGAGCAGCAGCCAGCGGCGTGGCAGTGCATCATCGATCTGCCGAGCGAGCGCGGTATCAGCCGCCTGGTGACGGAACCGTTGCTGGAGCATTTGGGGGCACATGGCTGGCCGCCGGCCGACATCTTCAGCATCCATCTGGCTGCGGAGGAGGCGATCGTCAATGCGATCGTCCACGGCAACAAACTCGATCCGAACAAGAAAGTGCATGTGGAGTGTCTGATCTCGGCCGAATTGGCCCGCGTGGAGATCACCGACGAGGGGGCGGGCTTCGACCCCAAGGCGGTGCCTGACTGCACCTCGGAGGAGCGGTGGGAGGTGCCGAGTGGCCGGGGAGTGATGCTCATGCGCACGTTCATGACGCGCCTTGAATACAACGCCAAGGGCAACAGCGTGCTGATGGAGAAGCGGCGGGATTGAGTGTTTTGGCCTATAAAACGTGGAAAAAACGGGCGCCGCAGCCCCCCCTCGTTTCCGTCGGTCTGATGCGGTAACGTGTGGAAGAGAGGGCGTTGCCGCTGGGCCGTTGACGGCTCGGGCTGCTCTTTTGAGGCGGCCTGTTTTTGCAGACGTTTTTTGCAGAATTATTCCCCGATAGCTCAACGGTAGAGCGAGCGGCTGTTAACCGCTAGGTTCTAGGTTCGAATCCTAGTCGGGGAGCTACGCCACTCTCGCAAGGAGTGGCAGTCAGAGGCAGGAGGTGGCAAAACCTCCTGCCTCTCGGCGTTTCTGGAGGTTGTGGGGCTGTTCGGGGTTAGAAACCGAGGCGAATCCCCGAGCGAACCACCACATTTTTTCCGTTTGTAAGCGTAAGAAAAACAGCCTATTATTTCTTACATGAAGGCCTCGCGAAAAAACCCTCAAAGCATTGATTCGCAGATCGTTGCCGCAATCGCACGGCGTGGCCGTGGATCGGTGTTTGTGCCTGCCGAATTCCTTGAGCTTGGGAGCCGAGCAACGGTCGACATCGTGCTCCACCGCCTTGCTCGGAAGGGGACAATCCGCCGACTGGCGCGTGGCGTGTACGACTTTCCCAAAGAACATGCATCGCTCGGTTTCCTTTTGCCATCCGCCGACGCCATGGCCAAGGCTCTGGCGGGCCGCGACCGCACACGCCTTCAGCCAGCGGGAGCCTACGCAGCCAATACTCTCGGACTCACCGAGCAGGTGCCTGCAAAAGCGGTGTTCCTGACAGATGGACCGAGCCGGACGGTGAAGATCGGCCCGACCACGATCCAGCTTCGGCGTACCACCGCGAAGAACATGGAAACCGCAGGACGCCTGAGCGGCTTACTCATCCAAGCCCTTCGCGAACTGGGCAAAGAACACGTGACTGCGGCCCGCCGCAAACACCTGAAGCAGACCCTACCGGCCAACAAGCGGCGAGAACTCCTGAAGGACATCAGGCTTGCCCCGGCATGGATGCACCCAATCTTTCGGGAACTCGCCGAGAAGGATGCATGAGGCTCGCCTTCCTCGAACTGCCCTCCGACGAACGCCGCCTGTCCATCGAACAGGCGGAATTGCACCGAAACGTATCCCCAGTGGTCTTGGAAAAGGACTTCTGGTTGTGTTGGCTGCTGGGCATTCTGTTTGAATCGCAGTTTGCGGGCAATCTGGTATTTAAAGGCGGCACCTCATTGTCGAAGGTGTTCGGCGTCATCGACCGATTCTCGGAAGACATCGACTTGTCTTTGTCGCCTGCATTTCTGAATCTCCCTGAAGCAGTCACAAGTCGAAATCAGGCGAGCAAGTGGCTGGCGAAGGCAGAAGCTGCATGCAGAGTAGCGGTGCGAGACCAAATCGCTCCTGCGATGGAAGCGGCTGTAGAAGGAGTTCTCGGCACAAGAGATCAGATGTGGTTGGAGTTCACGACGGATGCCAACACGAATTCGCCGGTGCTCCTGTTTCATTATCCGTCATCGCAGCCCCCGGGGTTCCAGTACCTCCGGCGGTCGGTCAAAATGGAGTTCGGCTCCCTCGCCGACCAGCAACCGGTGGGTCGGCACCCGATCCGGCCTTGGGTCGCAGAAGTCCTGCCTGACTCATTTGCCGACTGGCGATGTGAAGTCGTCGAAGGAACTGCGTAACCCGTACGCGGCTGAATGTTCGCCATCCAGGCTGGGTTCCCGAAGCGGTATCTGGGCGAGAAAAGGAGTCGACACACGCTGGACCAACGCAGGACCCACACGGTCGTCTAGGTCAGTCGGCCCACCGGGTCTTCAGAGTGATCAGCGCTCCCTTCGCTGGGCAGGCATGCGGGGGAAACGGCTCCCGGATCGGCGCGGAGGAGACAGCGGTCGCTTCGAAGCCTGCTCACGAAACCCTCATGAATGGCGGTGCCGTCTGCCCGTTTGGTGCGCGCCAGTGTCGTTTGGTGCGCGCCAGCGTCGTTTCGTCCTTTTTTATTTTTCATTGCTTGCCAAAAAAAAGGGGGGGGGTAGTCTAATCACGGTTTTTGAAACGAATCGACGACCTGCAACGACCCGCTGCCCCACTTCCCCTCCCCACAAAGACAGGATTCCTCCAGTTATGAAAAGCTTTGTTCGATCTTGGGCGATTGTGGCCCTTTCGTCGTGTGCCATAGCGGGGACTGCGACCCAGTCACTCGCAGGCGTCGTAGCTGTTGATTTGAACACGTCATCGACAACTGACGCTACTACTATGACTGTGGTTTTCTACCATCTGGCAACCCCGCAAGTAGCTCTTGGGGGCCCCAACGGTAATGTTAACGCTCAGCTTCAGGCTGGCAATGGAGATGGGCTAATCCTCTTTAGCAGAATGGGCCTCAATGAGTTTACACCCGTCACTCTTGCCAAAGACACGGTCATCGATGGCAGTCTCTCGTGGACACCAAACGACACAAGTTTTTCTCTTCCCCAAACCGGCGCCTACATTGGCGTTCGTTTTCATGCGGCTGGCGCATATGACGACAATTCGTTGTCTGGCTATCTCTACGGCTGGCTGCAGTTTAGCGCCTCTACTGCCCCCTACATCCTCTTTGGCAACGCCGCCGTGCAGTCGGAAGCCAATGTGGCGATCTTGGCAGGAGGCGGTGACGTTTCTGCTGTCCCCGAGATCGACCCCGCCACTGGCTCAAGCGCTCTCTCACTCGTCGCCGGTGTGCTGGCGATGGTCGAGCAGCGGCGGCGGCGAGGCCTGAAGGCTGTTCTGGCTGGCTGAGCTTCTTTGAACGACTGATAAACTCAACCGGGCTGGGCGACGCAAGGTGCCCGGCCCGGTTTCTTTTTCGGGGCGCCCGATCGGCTGATCCGCGACATCGTCGGTCGAATTGGATCCGCGGGGAGGTTTCACACCGCCACAGCCGGGGCGTGATCGGCTTCACGCCTGTCGGGCATTCGGTATCCGAGCGCCTGGTGGATTCTCTTTGAGTTGTAGAAGGTGACGATGTACTCGAAGACGTTTCTCCTGGCATCTTCGAGGTCGGTGAGCGTGACATGATTCATCCATTCGTACTTGAGGGACCAGAAGAATCGTTCCGCGACGGTGTTGTCGTGGCATGACCCTAGGCGACTCATCGAGCACTGGAGCCCTTTTGAGTTGAGCAGACCTCGATAGGCATCGCAGGTGTACTGGCATCCCTGATCGCTGTGGTGCATCAATCGCGAGCCGACTGTTCTTCGCGACTCTATTGCCTGGCGCAGCAATGAGGCCACGAGATCAGTGGCGAGCGATTCGCCATCGACCAGCCCACGATCTTGCGACTGAAGAGGTGGAGAACGACAGCCAGACAGACCCATCCCTGCTCGGTCTTCAGCTATGTGATGTCGGCCACCCATTTTTGATTCGGCGCCGAGGCAGCGAAGTCACGGTTCAGGACATTGGGGGCAGGCTTTTTTAAGGGTCCACGCTGGTCGTCGTCGGCCTGAATTGCCTGCGCACTTTGCTTTTCAGCCCTCATTCTTCTTGCGTCGGCCTGGGAGCAGGAGGAGGAGATCGTCGCCATCTTCATCGAGTTGTGTGCCGGAATCCGTGCCGGCAAGATCTTTTTTCCCGGTTTTCTGCGACAATACCGCGCTTGTTCGCTCCCTGCAGGAGGTATTCAGTGTGGGGGATCCTTTGAATCACAGCATGCATTGGTCCGCCTTGGAAATCCTGATCCCAAACCCGCTGACACCACCCGCCCTGTGTCGTGATTGAACAAAGCAACAATTGGATGAACCGTATGAACCACTTGCCAAAAGACGAAGCAATCAAAGGGGCATTTTTTGGTGCCCTTGTCGGTGACGCCCTCTGCCTTGGCAGTCATTATGAATACGATGCCGCAAAGATTTTTAAGGCCTATGGCAATAGGCCGATAGACAAGTTTATGTCGCCTGGTGAAATGATGGGTGGCCACACTCATGGAATCGGATGGGGCGAGCGTAATTACCATCCGGGCAAAACGGCCGGGGGAACCACCGACTATGGCGATTACAACATCCTCGTCTTAGAGCATTTGGCGGCTATCTCCGATCCCCCGAGAGCCTTGAGTGTTGCAGCGATGATTCCGCATTGGATGAATCGTCTTGAGAATGGCTGGGGTTCATGGATTTGCACCATGACTCAAGAGACCTATGCGCAAGTCAGAAGAGGAACACCGATTGAACATCTTGGGGGCATCTCGAACGCGATGGCTATCCGCCATGTTGCGGCCCATGCCTACTACGAAACCGAAGAGGAATTGGTGGACGCGGCACGCAAAACAATGTTCACCCATAGAGACACTCATGCATTAGGCGGAGGAGAGTTTTTTGCGCGTGTCACCCAACGAGTTATGAATGGTGCCACCCCCCTCGATGCGATTGAAAGCGTCGCATTCCTCATGGGGGGCTTTTTTGAGCACAAGGCGGCTCAGGCAATTGCAAAATGTGCGGAGGAGGCGGATCCTGACTCGGCACTTTCTAAAGAGGCCTTCTCGGATGATCTAGCCCTCACGAGCATGGCACGACTATGGGATATCGGCCGCTCTGAACCGATCAAAGTCGGTAAAGCCAGCCCAACTGAGGGGACGCTTCCAGGCGCGCTCTATTTTATTCTTAAGTATGCAAACCAAGAAGACGGATTAAAAAAAGCACTTCAAGCCAACGCAATGGTTGGTGGCGATAATGCGTCACGGAGCATTGCAATCGGAATGGTATTGGGTGCCTATAAAGGGGTTCATGCGATCCCCGGTGCATGGAAGGAAACACTCGATCAGTGGGTCTATTGTGAGACTCTGCTCAATCAGCTGCCATTGCTCAAAACACTGACCACTGCCCCTTAGCAGGCTATGGGAAAAGTGCGCCATCGCCGGATGCGATGCCAGTCGACCGTGGAAAAACCTCGGCGTTTTCACCGGTCGACCGAGTGGACTGTCTTCCATCCAGAGGGTCATGGATGACTTTTTCCACGGGCAGTTGGAGCCCGCAATAAACTTGATCACATACAAGATCATCGCATATACTACTGAATGGTGGGAGTACCGTGAACCGGGCTATCCTTTTCCCAAAACGGAGCGATCGGCTCTCAACCAGCACTATCGACGTCGGTATCAGGTCCGGCGTGGCACGGCGCAAGATCTCACACTCCAACAAGTGACTTCCTCATGAATCGTCTCCGCGGAATGGCGTTGAGGCTGGCTGCTCTGCTTGCGGTGGTTGCCGCCAGCCAACCGGTCGTTGCGGCCGATGTGGAGGCCGACGTCATCGTCTACGGGGCCACCGCCACCGGTTTGGCGGCCGCGATTCAGTCATCGGCCATGGGTATGACGGTAGTGGTGGTCGAGGCCTCGGATCACGTCGGCGGAATGACGACCGGCGGACTGTCGAGCAGCGATGTTGGCAAGGCGTGGTCGATTGGCGGCGTCGCTTCGCAGTTCTACTCGCGAGTTGGCAGGGCCTATGGCTCCGACAATCGCGTCTTCCACTTCGAACCGAAGGTGGCAGCCAGCGTGTTCGAAGCATGGCTTCGCGAGGCCGGAGTGGAGGTGATCACGAATGAGCCGCTCGACCTGGCCAACGGCGTCGTCAAGAAGGATGGCCGGATCGAATCGATCCGTAGCGAGTCGGCTCGGACGTTCCGCGGCAAGGTGTTCATCGACGCGAGCTTCGAGGGGGATGTGATGGCGAAGGCCGGTGTCTCCTTCACCGTGGGCCGCGAGCCTGAGACGCAGTATGGCGAGTCGCTCGCCGGGATTCGCCGTGGCGACCACAAACCCAGGCCGCACTACACGCAGGGGGACAAGGACCACTTCACCACAGCGGTTGATCCCTACATAAACTCGGGTGATCCGGCGAGCGGCCTCTTGCCGTGGGTCAACAGGGTTGACTTGGCCGCGTTCGTCAACGGCGTGGGGGACAAGGGGGTGCAGGCCTACAACTATCGGCTCTGCGTGACCGACGATCCCGCCAATCGGATGCAATTCGAAAAGCCGGATGGCTACCGCGACATCGACCACGAACTTCTGATCCGCGTCCTCGAATCGGGAGATATCCGCCTCCCTATCCTGATCCACAAGCTCCCGAACCGGAAGTTTGACTGGAACAGCATGCACGCAGTCGGCACCGATCTGCCTGGCTCGAGTTGGACCTATCCCGAAGCGGACCACAGGGCGAGAAAGCGGATCGCCGCCGAGCATGCTCTCTACGCCAAGGGCGCGATGTGGACGCTCGCTTACCATCCGCGGGTGCCAGAGTCGATCCGCAAGTTCGTTTCCAAGCACGGCTGGTGCCGCGACGAGTTCACAGCCACGAGCGGTTTCCCACCGCAGCTGTATGTCCGCGAAGGGCGCCGGATGCTCTCCGACAAGGTCGTAACGCAGGGCGTCTGCATGGGTACGGAGCCTTGTGACGATCCGGTGGCTCTCGGCTCGTTTGGACTCGACTCGCACGCCGTGCAGTATTTCGTCAACGAAGACGGTCAGGTGCATCGCGAGGGCGTGTTCTGGCTCGTGCCACCAAAGCCGTACGGCATCTCGTGGCAGGCGATCCGACCCAAACGCGCCGAGTGCACCAACCTTCTCGTGCCGACCTGCGTGAGCGCCTCGCACGCCGCCTACGGATCGCTGCGAATGGAGCCGGTCTACATGGCCCTCGGCCAAGCGGCGGGCACTGCAGCGGTGTTCGCGATCCGCGGCGGCACCGCCGTTCAGGACGTCCCCTACGCCGCTCTGCGGGAGCGGCTCATT
>CAISJI010000247.1 GCA_903885565.1 uncultured Planctomycetaceae bacterium | reverse complement strand
GCCGACACCCCTGCGGGAACCAGCCATCGGCGCCACCGCGATGACAGCCCCTGCCTCTGGCCATACACTCATTCTGCTTCCTTCCAGCCGCATTGCCGGCGCTCCACGTTTCCACTGCGCACACCCCCGAGGCCCTGTCATGCTGCTGGCTGATCTGGTGATCGATACGTTTGGCGTCGACGGGGGGCTGGTGGGCGTCGTCCGCAATGGTGTTGGTCTGGGCACCGTGATCGCGGTCACCTGCTCCTGGCAGCGGAATCGCTCGATCCTGTGGGCTCTTCTGGCTGGCATGCTCTCCTGGCTCTACGTGCTCTATTTCGCCCTCACCCGCCGCCCCGACGAGGTGCACGGCTTTCAGGCCGCCGACCCCGGCGGGCGGGATCTGCGTCTCTGATGCCGGAAACCGTCGCGCTGATGCCCCAGCCCACACCTGCCACCGCCCCGTTTACTGTTCTGGCTCCTGGCCGGGTCAACCTCATCGGCGAGCACACCGACTACAACGACGGGTTTGTGCTCCCCATGGCGATTGACCGCGAGGTGACAATCCGGGTGCGGCCGCGCCGCGATCGGATCGCCCTGCTCTCCACCGACCGCGAGCCAGGAACCACAACGCTCGATCTCGCCCAGCCGATCTCCCCTCTGGCCTGTGGCCCCGGAAATTGGTCGGCCTATCCAGCCGGCGTGCTCGCCGGCTTTCAACAGCTCGGCTGGGAGATTCCCGGTTTTGAGGCTGCTGTCTCGGCCACGCTGCCGGCTGGCGGGGGCCTCAGTTCGAGTGCTGCGCTTGAGGTGGCCACCGCCACGCTGGTCGAAACGCTCTGCGGCCGCAGCCTCGAGCCACTGGAAAAGGCCCTGCTCTGCCAAGCCGCCGAGCATACGTTTGCCGGCGTGCCCTGCGGGATCATGGATCAGACGGCCGTCTGCTGCGCACGGGCTGGCCATGCCCTCCTCATCGACTGCCGCTCGCTGGAGCGGCGCCATGTGCTGCTCCCTGCTGAACTCAGCGTGCTGGTGATCAATAGCGGCGTGAAACACTCCCTCGCGGATGGCGCCTACGCCCGCCGCCGAGAGGAATGCGCTGCCGCCGCCGCTGGCCTCGGGCTGGCGTCGCTGCGCGATCTCCCGGCTGCAGACGCCACGGCCCGGTTGGCCAGCCTGCCGCTCCCCGAGCGGGCCCGCGCCCACCATGTCGTCAGCGAAAACGACCGCGTGCTGCGGTTTACAGAAGCCCTCGCCAAGCGCGATTGGCCCACGGCCGGACGACTGATGGTGGAGAGCCACTGGTCGCTCTCCCGCGACTACGAGGTTTCCTGTCCCGAGCTGGACCAGATCGTGGAACGTGCCCTGATTCTGCCGGGCGTGTATGGCTGCCGGATGACCGGTGGAGGCTTTGGCGGCTGCGCCGTGGCGCTCGTTGACGCGGCCCGGGCAGCCGAGATCGGCAGCCTGCTCCACGAGAGCTACCGCCAAGCGACCGGCATTGCTGCCGACTGGTTTCTCACCCGCGCCGCAGCCGGCCCCCGCGTGATGGTTTCCGCGAGCTGACGCACGATCCAGATCGGCCTACAGTTTCGGCTTGGCAGGGGTGGTGGGGGGGAGAAAGTTTGGTGCGCCGGTGACCTTCACCTTCCGCACGAACACTTTATCGCCGCAGGTGGCCAGCAGATGGTCGAAGTTCGGCCCACCGAAGCAGAGGTTCGACACCTTGCCGTTGGGCGTGGGGATGATGCAGTTGACCCTTCCCGCCTGATCGCACACCTGAATCCCCATGCGCGTCGCCACCCAGAGGCGGCCATCACGATCGACCCGCAGGCCGTCGGCGCCGCTGTCGTCGGCCGTGTCGGGAACATGGAGATGGAAAAATTTCTGTTTTTGAGCCAGCGAACCATCGGGCTGCACGACAAAGCTCCACACCCAGCGGCTCCGGCTGTCGGCCACATAGAGGAGGCTTTGATCGGGAGACAGGCAAATTCCGTTGGAGAATTTCAGGTTTCCCGTGTGGACCACGGTGTCGACCCCCTCGGGAGTGATGAAATGAATGGTGCTCGGGCTGGTGCCATCCCACCCCGGCGCGGTCACGTAGATACCCCCGGAGGCGTTGACCACCAGATCGTTGCCGCGCCATCCCCGCGCAAGCGTGGTGGACTGGCCGGAAGGATCCCAGGCGAGGATCGTCTGATCGGCACCGCTGGCCGCCACGAGCCGGCCATCGGGCCCAAAGTTCTGACCATCCCCCCGGCGCGAATCGGCCAGCCACAGCTCAGCCTGCCAGTCGGGCGTCACACGCCAGGTTTTCGAATCACCCACGTCGTTGAAGAAGAGTTCCCCCCGGGCATTGGCTGCCGGTCCCTCGGTGAATTTGTAGCCTTCCCCCACCAACCGCCAATCCTCCCCCGGCAGAAGAATTTCCTTGAGCTGCGGGCTCCCCGCTCCCCGCGCTACCGGCTGCGGCCAATCGCGCCACAACCATACAATAGCTTCAGGAAACAGTTCCGTGGCCTGAGCCGGATTGTGCCCGCCATCCCCCCACACATGCCGCACGTCGTAGCCTGCGAACGTGAGGGCCCGCTCCAGGGTTTGGTTGGCCATCCACCAATCGCCGCCGTAAATATTGAGATCGTTCGAGCCATCCTCGAGGAACACGCGGATCGGCTTCGGCTCCACCTTGCGCACCAGCGTCGGATAGACATCCCCTCCCTGCAGTCCGACATAGGTGCCGATCCCGCTGAAGACCCGAGTGAAGGCATCGGGGCGTTCCCAGGCAGCGGTGAAGGCGCAGACTGCCCCACTGGAGATGCCCCCGATCGAACGATCGTTGCCGCTGTGCGAGAGCAGCAAACTGCGGCCGTCGGAAGCCTTCTGCTGTTCCACAGCGGGCAACAATTCCTCCAGCAGAAACCGGGCGTAGTCTCCTCCGAGGCGGTCGTATTCGTGGCTGCGGTTGAAGCGATCGAGAGCGTCCGGGCGGCCAGCAGGCACCCTGCCCGGCGTCACGAAGACTCCGATCGTCACCGGCATCTTCCGCTCGTGGATCAGGCGGTCGAACACCTGCGGTGCGTTGCACTGGATCCCATCCTGCTGAATATGGACACAGGCGGGAGTGGTGCCGTCATACTGCGCCGGCACATAAATCCAATAGTTTCGCGTCGTGCCAGGATAGATCTTGCTGGCGGCAAACTCCCGCTGGATCACCTCGCCTGTGGGCGGTGATGCGACCAGAGTCTCAGCAGTGGCCTCGGTCGCGGGCTGAGCCCGGGCGCCGGACACCACAGCGCAGCTTGCCAGCAGAACAGCCGCCACAGACAGCACAACCTTCATCGTTCGGCTCCGGGGGATGGACGGGGGAATTGGGCCTCCAGCAGCATTTCAGCCTGCGCGAGTGCACGAGCCCACTGGGCATCATCGACAGAATTGACTCGTTCCTCAGGCTGCTGGCTGTGGTCGTAGAGTTCGCGGGCCACCACCCGGCCGCTGTGCCAGTCGCGCCATTCGGTATAGCGGACCTCCGCAGTGCGAACGCTCACCCCCATCGCCGTGGGCTGGCCCCCTGGCTCGCGGTCGAAATAGGCCGGCCGCGGAGCTTGAGTGAAGGCGGCCGGCTTCACCCTCTGCGCGGTGTCAGCAAGCACCGGCACAAGGCTGACTCCCTCAAGCCCCGGAGGCTCCGGGAGCTTGCAGAGATCTACCAGCGTTGGAAAGAGGTCGATCAGTTCCACCATGCTCGCGGTGCGCCCTCCGGCCTGCCGACAATCTGGCGGCGCGATGAGCAGGGGCACGCGGGCGTCGAGTTCGAAGTTGGAGTTTTTGGCCCACAGCTGGTGTTCGCCGAGATGATAGCCGTGATCCCCCACGAACAGGATGATCGTGTTGTCGAGCCGCCCGCAGCGCTTGAGCGCGTCGAGCAGCTTGCCGAGTTGGGCGTCGAGATAGCTGATGTTGGCAAAGTAGCCATGCCTGATCTCCGCCACCTGTTCCGGCGTGAACTCGACCCGCTCGGGCGGCATGCCGAGCAGTTCACGGCTATCGTGAAATGCCAGTTCCGGGGCGCCAGAAGGACGCGCGGGATTGAGCGGGGGAAGCTTGGCCCGGTCGTAGAGATCCCAGTATTTTTTGGGGGCGTTGAACGGGGCATGGGGCTTCCAGAACCCAACCGCCAGAAACAGGGGCTGATCGCGCGGCTCCTCGATGAGGCGCACCCCTTCTGCAGCGACCCGGCCATCGAAATAAGCCTCGTCGGGCACATCGCGGCATTCATAGAGCGGCGCCGCCGGAAGCGAAGTGCCGTAGGGCCGCGGCGCGGGGGAGGCGAGATTGGGGGGCAGGGGCGCCGGCACTGCCGCCAGATTGGCCCCCTGCTGGGCGAAGTGGAGAAACTCCGCTGCGCTCCAGGAGCGGGGATCTCCCTTTTCGCTGGTATGCCAGTTATGGAAGATTTTTCCGACGCATCGGGCAGAGTAGCCATGGTCCTTAAACCATTGCGGCAGCGTGGGGAGATCTGGGTGGTGGGTGCGGAAGTGCGTGCTGTTGTCCCAGACCCGCAGAAAATCGGGGCGGCGGCCGGTGAGCAGCGACGAGCGGGAGGGATTGCACAGGCTCTGCTGGCAGTAGGCACGATCAAACTGCACCCCCCGGCGGGCCAGCCGATCGAGGTGGGGCGTGATCGCCGTGGAACCATAACTGGCCAGCTCGGGGCGAAGGTCATCCGCCATGATGAAAAGCACATCGGGCCTGCCGGCAGCTTCGCCCGCCTCGGCACTCCCGAGCAACACCAGCGACGCGCCAGCCCACACCAGCCGGAGGCTGGCCGACAGCCAGCGGTTTTTTCCCGAGCGTTTCACGCGTCTGCTACCCCTGCCATGCGTCGGCACTTTTGGCACGTGTTATGGCCGCACCAACCCCGCGTCACCATGATACCGCCCACGAGCGATTTGTATCCGCGCAGCTGCCCGTTCCGTCTTGGCTGCAGGAGTCTGCTACAACTCCCCTGCGCGGCATGGGCTCGATATCACATCTTCAGCAGGGTTTCCCGTGAGGGCAGTCGTCTACGAGGATCGGCTTCATTTCACTCCCTCTGCGGCCCTCCGTTCGGCTCAGCCTGGGGAGACAATCGTCGCTGTCACCCAT
This sequence comes from uncultured Planctomycetaceae bacterium, assembly GCA_903885565.1. GTDB lineage: Bacteria > Planctomycetota > Planctomycetia > Pirellulales > UBA1268 > CAISJI01. Next base: position 47,980 of record CAISJI010000247.1, on the reverse strand, counting down.
GCCGGAATCTGCGAAACCGATCTGCAGCTCTGCCAGGGCTACATGGGCTTCCGGGGGATTCTTGGCCATGAGTTTGTCGGCGTGGCCCGCTCCGGCACCTTGGCCGGCCGCCGGGTGGTCGGTGAGATCAATTGCCCCTGCGGAACCTGCCAGCTCTGCCGCACCGACCTCGGCAACCATTGCCCCTCGCGCACAGTGGTTGGCATCGTGGCCCACGATGGGGCGTTTGCCGAAAGCCTGCTGATTCCGGAGGCCAACCTGCACGCCGTTCCCGATGGGGTTTCAAACGCGGAAGCTGTCTTTGTCGAGCCGCTGGCGGCAGCCTGCCGGATTCCGCAGCAGCTGGCGCTGACGGGGAATGAGCGCATCACGGTGCTCGGGGATGGTCGGCTGGGCAATCTTTCGGCACAGGTGCTGAAAAATCATGGCTGCGAGGTGCGGGTTTGCGGGAAGCATCCCTTCAAGCTGCGCATTATTCAGGATCTCGGCATCCCCACGGTAGCTCTCGACGCCCTCGGAACGGCCCGCGATGCCGACATCGTCGTCGACTGCACCGGATCGCCCAGCGGTCTCGAGACAGCCCTCAGGATCGTCCGCCCCTGCGGCACCATCGTGCTCAAAACCACCGTCGCTGCCAGCCAGAAGCTCCACATGGCGCAGCTTGTGATCGATGAAATCACCCTCGTGGGCTCGCGCTGCGGACCATTTCCTGAGGCGCTTGCCTTGCTGGCGGCCGGCAGCGTGTCGGTGCGACCGCTGCTCTCGGCCCACTATCCGCTGGAGGCAGCCGAAGCAGCATTTGCCCACGCCCGGCGCCCCGACACGCTGAAGGTGCTTTTTGACATTGGCTGAAAAACCAGCAGCGAGAAACACGAGAGCCCCCCTCAGCGACGAAACTTTTGCCGTCCCTCAGCTGGGGGCGCCACGGAAGTCGTACCCGCTCTAGGTCCGGGACTGCCCATGCCCCATCGCCGGACGTTCGCTGCGGCCCTCCGGGCCTTTCGCTCACTCGAAAGTCGGCTGCGCTTCGCCATCCATGGCTGCGCTGGCCGCCTACGCCGGCTCCTGGGGCACGGGCAGCCCCTCCCCGAACATCGATCAGGAAGGGTGATGGAGGAAGGGTGACGGAGGCGGAGGGATCGGCGAACTTTTTGTGAGCGCAGGGCCGCTGCGGCCCAAGCGACGAAACTTTTGCCGTCCCGCAGCCGGGGGCGCCACAGAAGTCGAACGCGCAAGAGCCGCTCAACCAGCCGCTCAACCCGCCTTGGCAACCGGCAGCACGATCTCGGCATTCTCCGGCACCGCCACCGTGCCCGCCACGCCATCGAGCGTGTATTCGATCGCGAGCGTCTTCGCCTCGCCGGGAGCGGGGTCGCCACCCAGGCCGGCGTTGAAGCCAGCCCCTGGCAGCAGGATGACATTGCTGCCCCCCACCTGCTTCCGGACCAGTTCTGTGACATCTTTCTGGTTGGCACCGGCCCCATACGTCGCCTTGACGATCTCGACGTTCGCCTTGACCAGCCCCAGCGGCCCCACCGCCGACCAGAGATCAGACGGCACATCAACGAGCTTCTTGATGATCGCTGCCGCAGCGGCCCGGGCCTCTGGATTCACCGCTTCCACGGTCCCCGCCTTCGCAACCAGCCTCAGCCCATCGACCGAAGGAAACCGGCGCAGGACCTCAATCACCATCTTCTGCTCCGCCGGCTGGCGTGCGGCAGCCAGCGCCTTGTCGCACATCGCCGTGCGCTCTTCCACTGGCAGAATAAATTGCCGGGCGATCCGGATATAACCGCGCAGCGCCCGCGTCTGAAATTTTTCACCGGGAGCGGTGGCCGCCAGATCGAGCAGCACCGGAGCAGCATCGGCTGTCATCCATTCGCCCAGGAGCCGGCTGCTGACATCCTGAAGTTCTGGATCGGCACTTCGCGCAGCTCCGGCGATGGTGTCAAGCGCCTTCGTCCCGCCCACAGCGCCCAGCACCCGCAAGAGCTTCGCCTGCGTCGCAGCCGACGCCTTTGCATATGCCCCAGAGAGCACTTCAGCACAGGCCTCCCGATCGGGCATCCGCACGCTCGCCTCCAGCAGCGATTTGTCGGCATCAGCCGCCTCGGACGCGTCCCTCGGCTTGACCACCTGTTCGACAAGGATCGGCAGGCGCTCGAGATCGACGACCTGCCCCAGAGCCCGCAGGGCGGCCGCCCGCACACCGGCGTCGGCATGTTCAAGCGCCGGAACCACTGCATCGATCGCCGCGATCCGCCGATGGCCTACCAGATCGAGGAGCACCGGCAGGAGCTTGGTGTCAGCGCCTGCCATCCTGCTGCGGATTTCCTTGTCGATATCGGTTCCCTGAATATTTCCCAAGCTCCCCCGAGCCGCTCCGGCAACGTCGGCATCGCCATCCACTGCCAGCGTCAGCAACGTCGGCACGGTCGTCGCGTTGCCCACCCGCCCGAGTGCCGCGATCGCCGCCAGACGCACCTCCTTGGGACCAGTTTGCGCGAGCCGCAGAAACATCCCGATATCGACTGTCTTGGGGCGATCCTCCAGAGCCGCCACAACCAGCGCCGCCCGCGATGGCGGCAGGCGACTTAAAGTCGCCCCCAACGCGCGGTCGACGGCCTGGCCTGGCAGTTCGCGGGCGGTGCCCAGAGCCATCGCCACAGCTGCCTTATCGGTGCTTTGCAACTGTTCCAGCAGGAGGGGAATTCCGGCATCCCCCCGGGCCAAAATCGCGCCGCGGGTGGCCTCGCGTTTGCGCTGCGGCGGCACGGGGGCCTTGCGCACCTCATCGTAGAGCGCGGCGGCCTCGCTGGCCCGGCCTGCGGAGCGCATTTTTTCGGCTGCCAGAATGCATCCTTCGGCCAGCGCGGACGCCTGGGGAGAGCCCACCGCCGGTTGCCCCGCCTTCGCCAACGCCGCCCGCAGAGCCTGCGTGGCGGCGGCACTACCGATCTGCCCGAGGGCCACAGCGGCGGCCTCGGCCACGGCGGGCTCGGCAGCGGAGAGCTTTTTGGCCAGCATCTCAACTGCGGCGGGATCGCGGCGCACGCCGATCGAATTGATCACCCCCACCAGCAGATTGCCGGAGAGCTTCTCGGCAGCCTGCCGCAGTGCTCCATCGGCACCCGGGCCGGGGATGGCCTCCAGCGGAATTCTGGCCCAGGAGGAGAGATGTTCGCTGGAAAGAAGTTTCGCCAGATCGGGCACGGCGTCGGCCGAGCCGATCACAGCCAGCTTTTTGCAGGCGAGCGCCTGATCGGCCTCGGGAGCGCCCGACCGCAGCACAGCGATCAGCTCCTTCTCCGCTGGCGTCTGGCCATCCTGAGCCCGGGCAGAACCTCCGGCCAGAGAGACCGCGACCGCCAGCCCGCAGGCGAGGCACAGCCGCCCCATAAGCCGCCTGCTACGAACGTCAGACGAGCACCGGGCAGCGGGCAAAGAAAGGAGGGACATGGAAAGGGGTTCTCGCTCGGAAAAGGGGAAAGTTGGAACAACGAGAGACGGCAACTCGGAGCTTCGGTAGGCAGCCAGGCTCCGCGCGAACACCGATCACATCCGCCACGGTTCCCGCAGCGCCTCCGACCGCAGTCGGTTGGCCTCGGTGTCGTTGACGAACTCCTGCTTCTGGTTGTCGTAGCGCACCGTACGGTTGAGAAACAGGGCGATGTTGGCTGCATGGCAGGCGATGTGCGCGTTGCAGGCGGCATCGGCATTGCCCTTGGGCTGCCCGCGCGTTTTCACGCAATCGAGAAAATCACGCACGTGGAATGTCGCCGGATACCCGTCGATCTCCTCGACGGAGCGACCAGCCAATAGCGCCGGTGAACTGAGCACCAGCTTGCCGCTATCGCCAGCCTCGACCCAGCCATCCTCCCCCTCAAACCGCACCGGACACGATCCCAGCGGGATCCAGTCTTTCTCGCGGAAGATGAGTTCCACGCCATCGGCGTAGCGGGCCACCAACTGGCCATCCTTGGGAGCATCGTATTCCACGGGAGGATCGCAGTCCTTCACCGCCCACTGACACAGATCGACGCAGTGAGAACCCCATTCGAGCACGCCACCACCGACCAGCCCGCCCCCCTTTTCGAAATTGAAGCCGTCGAGCAGTTTGGGATTGAAGGGGCGCCAGGCGGCCGGGCCAAGGTACATATCCCAGTCGACAACATCCCTGTCGGGCGCCGGTTCCGCCGGCAACCACCCGCTGGTCATCGCCTGCATCCCTGCGGGATGGGCGTATACCCGTTTCATTTTTCCGAGTCGACCGGTGCGGGCCAGTTCGCAGGCGAACGCGAAATGAGGCAGATTGCGCCGCTGCGTGCCCGCCTGAAACACCCGCCCGGTGCGGCGGATCGTGTCTTTGAGGATCAGGCTCTGGGCGATGTTCTTGGTGCAGGGCTTCTCGCAGTACATATCCTTCCCGGCGCGGGCAGCCGCCATCGCCGCAGTGCTATGCCAGTTGGGACCGGTGGCGATCAGCACCGCATCGATGTCATTCCGATCGAGGAGCTCGCGGAAGTCGCGGTACATGGCGCAGTCCTGCGTGCCATACCGATCGTCGGCGATTTTCTTGACCGCGACCCGCCGGTTCTCCTTGATGTCGCACACCGCGGCAAACTGCACATCCTTCTGTTCGAGGAAGCAGCCCAGATCGTAGGTGCCGCGGCCGCCGATGCCGATGCCGCCGAGAACCACACGCTCGCTCGGTGGCACCGCGCCATCCAGCCCAAGTGCCGAGCCCGGGATCACCACCGGCGCGATCGCCGCGGCTCCACTCACGAGGCCTGCCCGCAAAAAACCACGCCTGGGCAGCCGACTGGAACGATCAACCATGGTGCAAACTCCTGATAGGCGGCCGTTGCCCCCAGCACGGACGCCGTGCTGGCTGGCCTGGCCGACAAACCCCCTCCGCACACCGAAACCGAAGAACCCCACTACTGTAGCAGCCGAGCGCGTCATCCGGCAGCCCCTGGCTGTCCGTGGAAAAAGCCATCCATGGCCCTCCGAAATGAACACAGTCCACCCGACCGCCGCATCCAGCGGCGAGTCACTTGATCCTCAGCCTCCGAGCCGTTTGACGATCACGGCAGTCAGATCGTCTGCCTGCCGGGTTCCCTCCGAGAAATCGAGCACCGCCCTGTAGACCACCTGGATCAGTTCGGCGGCTGGCAGGGCATGATGGCGACGCAGCAGTTCCGCCACCCGCTCCATACCGAAAGCCTCGCCGTCGGGCCGATCCCACTCATAAAAACCATCCGTGAACAGCACCAGCATATCGCCAGGCTCAAACACCAGATCGGATGTCGACGCATAATCGGCATCGGGCATCACTCCCAGTGGCAGGCCATGTGTCTCGAGATCGGCCACGGCGCCGCTGGCCGCCGAGAAGGCAAGGATCGGCCCCTGCCCGGCGCTCAGAAAACGAATGGAGTGGGTCGGGGGGGTGAGGATGCCGAAAAAGGCTGTGACAAACTTCCCCTCCGGCAGATCCTGACTCAGCAGCACGTTGACCTGATCGACCGCCTGGGGCAGGTCGGGCCGCTGGAGGACAGTGGCGCGAAACAGGGCCCGCGTCTCGGCGACGATGAGGGCCGGCCCGATGCCGTGCCCTGTCACATCGGCCAGCGTGAGGGCCAACGATCCATCGGCAAGCGAAAGATAATCGTAGTAGTCGCCGCCCGTTTCATCAGCCGGCCGGTTCCAGCCGGCGATGTCGTAGCCGGCGATGGCCGGCTTTTCGCGCGGCAGAAGCCCCTGCTGGATGTCGCGGGCGATGTTCAAATCGCGCTGGATGCGTTGCTTTTCTGCGAAGTGCCCCAGCAGCATCTGACGCTGCAGGGCAACTCCCGCCTGCGCCCCGAGGAATCCGACCATGTGCTCATCGCGTTCGTTGAACGGCCCGCCGCGTTTGTTGAGCACCTGCAGCACGCCGACGGTGGCGTTCTCCAGCCCCGCCAACGGGAAGGCGAGCATGTTGCTGGTGTGGAATCCGCTGCGGCGGTCGAACTCCCGATTGAAGCGGGGATCGGCATAGGCGTCGGGCAGGTTGATGATGCAACCGCTGCTGGCCACCTCCCCGGCAATCCCCTGCCCCACCGGAAACCGGATCTCCTTGATCGAAGAATCGCCCATCCCGGTGGCCAGGCGGCTGTAGAGTTCGTTCGTGGCGGCGTCATAGAGAAAAACCGTGGCGCGTTCGCAATCGAGCACACTGATGGCCGCTGTGGCGATGGCAGCGAGCAGCGGGTCGAGTTCGACCGTCGATCCGAGCTGCCGGGCCACATCGAGCAGCAGTTCCAGATCGAATATCTGCCGCACGGGGGATGCCTGCCCCCCGGTGGGTCGGGCCTCGACGCCGTCGTGCTTGGAATCTGCCATGGTGCGCCGCTCCCAAAAAAACCGTGCGGCCGTCTGTCGGCCACTCCAGGCCACCAGCATACGCGAATCCCCGGCACAATGGCGGCGACCCAACTGGCCCGAGCAGATTCAGAACGCACGCGCGGCGCCGACCTGGAGGAGGGAGGTGGGGGTCGTTTTGTCGCCGGTGGAGAGATAGCGGCCGTAGACCGACAGCCGGTCGCCAAAATGCTTGACAAACCCGCTGCCCCGATCGTGCATGTAGAGGTAGAGATCCTTCCCTACCGCCTTGCGGATCGACCAGCGCGAGGCATCGGAGATCTCCGCCTCACCCACATTCTGTGGCATGGCAACAACGCCTACCTGCCACTCCGCCTCAAGGCCCCAGGGGAGGGCATGATTTTTTCGCATCAGGAAACCAGGGCGGGCCGACCCGCTGTAGGCCGATGCCTTCCAGGGTGTCTGCGCCACCGCATCGATCGGCTTGGCCACAGTGTCCAGCCGGATACCCTGTCCGTCGTCTCTCGACGGTGCTCCCTGCAGCCATTTTCCCAGATCTTTCGGCAGCGCGAGATCGCCCCCCGGGAAGGGCTCGTGTGCCACGTTGGGAACCTGCTCCAGCGGCGTATCGGCCAGAGAAGGCCGCCCTATTCCGACCACTCCACCCGCCGTCAGCACGAGGAATGCGTGCACTCCCAGGAGGCATTCCCGGCTGCTGCTCCTGCGCTGGGTTCTGACACACAAGGCCGTCATCAATGGCATACCAACATGCTCCGTGAGGGGGCGAGCAACCCTGAACCGAACCTGTCGCGCGCTCGACGAGAGACTGCCGCCGGCGGGGAGAGTTTCAGAACATTGCCCTCTCTGCAAGTTGGTTTTTTTCGCTGCATCGGGGAACTCTGCACGCTGTTTTTCGCGCTCAAACGACTGGCATGGACTGTCCGCTTGTCGCTCCCTACCCTCCCAGCCTGTTTCCTGGCTCTTCACACTCTTTTTCACCCGCTTGCCAAGGAGCCCCTCATGCTCTTCCGCCTTCCCCTGCACTGCTCACTGGGATGTGCCGTTGCCATCGGTGCGCTGCTGTCCGCTCCCGCTGCCCTGGCTGCGGAGCCAGCCCCGAGCGTTGCCCAGGCGGCAGCCGCGCCCGGAGATGCGCTGCTGGGTGTGTGGAAACCTGCCGACATGGAAGCAGAGGTGCAGATCTCCGCCAACAACGGGCAATATGTCGGAGGCGTGGTCAAGGCGGCCAATCCGGCCATGGTCAACACGATGATGCTGCGCGGAATCTCCTATGATGCGGCGAGTGGTTCGTGGAAGGGGGAGATCTTCGCTCTCAAACGCGGCATGTTTGTGCCGATGACGATCCGCATGACACCCGCCGGCTTCGAAATGGTCGCCGGCTCAGGCATCATGTCGAAGACACTGGAGTGGGTGCGCGTCCAGTAGCCAGCAGCGCAGCGGGTTCCGACTCCCTGTGCCTCAGGAGTGCTGGCGGCGCTGCGTGGCCACCCGGCGGACGTCTGCCTCGGCATCGGGAAAATCCCGCATGATCCGCCGGAAGTCCTCGCCGCCGAGAACCAGCAGATCACAGGGGGAGAGAGCGCGCACGGTGGCGCTTCTGGGCTGATCAAACAGCAGGGCCATCTCGCCGAAGCAATCCCCCTCCCGCAGCAGGCCAACCCGCTGGCCGGATGCTCCCAGTGCCTCAAGCTCTCCCCGGCAGGCGACATACATCTCGCCACCGGTGGCCCCGCGCTCGATCACGCATGTCCCGGCATCAACGCTCAGCGGGCGCATGGCCAGCAGGAGTGTATTGAGCAGCACCGCCGGAGCAGTGGCGAAGAGCTGGCTGCGTTTGAGCACATCGGGGTTGAGGATCTCGTGCCAATGTCGGCCGTCCCGCTCCAGCATCTCCTCGGCGGCCCGCGGCCCCCAGGAACCGGCACGGTAGTTGGGATAGTCTGCAGCGGGATGCTCTCTCCAGGCATTGAGGACCGGCTGCACGATCTCCCACGAAGTCTCCACGAAATCGGTGCGGGAAAAGAGCGTGGGATCGCCCAGAAGGGCGCTGTAGAGCAGCACCTCGTAGCCGGTGCCGCGCGAGGCTTCGAAGGTTTCCGCGTAGTCAAACCGCATGCCGGCCCGCTGCAGCACGAACGTGGGCCCCGGCCGCTTGGCATGCATGCGGATCTCCACCCCCTGAAGTGGCTGGATGTGGAAGATCAACAGATTGGGATCTCCTGCGGCGGTACCCAGAGGCGCATCGGCCGCAGCCTTGAACTGCACGACGATCTCGGTGCCCCGCTTCCACAGCGCCTTACCCGACCGCAGATAGACCGGCATGCCGGCCCAGCGGTCGTTGTCGATATGCAGTTTGATCGCCGCAAAGGTCTCGGTGTTGGAGTCTTGGCCGACATGCGGCTCGCTCCGATACGCTGCCACTGACGTGCCATCCGTCCGCACACCCTCCCCATACTGGCCACGCACGCAGTCGGTCGCCAGCGCGGCCTCGTCTGGCACGCGCACTGCCTTGAGCAGTGCTGACTTCGCCTCCCGGACAGCATCGGGATCGAGCGTGGCTGGCGGCTCCATGCAGACATACGCGAGCATCTGCATGAGATGGTTCTGCAGCATGTCACGCACCACGCCGGTGCGGTCGTAATACTCCCCACGCGTTTCCACTCCCACCGTTTCAGTAGCGGAGATCTGGATGTGGTCGATGTGCCTGGCATTCCACAGCGGCGCGAAGAGCGGATTGGCCAGTCGGAAGGCCAGCAGGTTTTGCACAGTCTCCTTGCCGAGGTAGTGATCAATGCGATAGATCTGCTCCTCGCTCCAGCGCTCCAGAAGCGCGGCGTTGAGCGCCCGGGCCGAGGAGAGATCTTTGCCGAAGGGCTTCTCGACGATCAGCCGGCAGCCGCCCGCCAGATTGGCAAAGCCCGCCGCCGCCAACTGCTGGTTGACCAACCCGAAGAAGTCGGGGGAGATGGCCAGATAGAGCAGCGTATTGCCGGCGGCTCCGGTCTGTTCGCCCACCTCCACCATCAGTTCCTTGAGCCGCGCATAGGCCGCCGGATCGTCGAACTCGCCCGGCGTGTAGTAGAGCCGTGATTCCAACCACTGCCAGCGGGCAGCATCGGCCGACCGGCGGGTGGAAAACTTCTCCATTCCCTGGCGCTGCGACAGACGAAACTCCTCGTGCGTCCACTCCTGCCGCGCCATGCCAATGATGGCGAAATCCTCCGCCAGCAGGCCGTCACAGGCGAGGTTGTAGAGCGCCGGCATCAGCAGGCGTTTGGTCAGATCACCAGAGGCCCCCAAAATCACCAGCAGGCCACGGGCCATCACTGGAGCCCCATGAACACGGGGCTCCGGCTGCGGCTCCCGCTGCGCTGAATGCGTCGGCATACTGCCCCCTGTTGATCTGTGTGCCGCCTGTACGGGCCCATCACCCGGGTTGGATAGCAGGCTGTCGATAAAGTGCAGCATCGCTGGATGCGATCCCGGTCGACCGTGGAAACCCTTGGCGTTTCCACCGGTCGACCGAGTGGTCTATCTTCAATCCAGTGGGTCATGGATGACTTTTTCCACGGACAGTCAGAACTGTTCACTGTCGCCGCCGGGGGCTGGCAGGCCGGGCTGCTGGAGTGGCGCTGCTGCCGGCTTCTTCTTGCCGACCCGCTTGATCTTGGCGCTGACGAACACCGTGGCAGGACTCGCTGCCGCGCCGACGTCGGGCCAGGAGAGTTCCGGGGCGGCGGCATCTGCCGGCTGCACCTCTGCCAGATGCTCGCGAAGGAAGGGCCAGATGCGTTCCACCGGTATGCCGATGCTGTAGGCATTGCCGATCGCAGCGGTGCGGACAACGGCCACCACAATCCCCACCACCTTCCCCTGCTGGTCGACGATCGGCCCACCGCTGTTGCCGGGATTCACGGTGGCGCTGTGGAGAAAATTGCCCCCATCCATCTGCGGATCCCCCTGGGAGATCACGGCGCCTCTGGTCACCTTCAGCTCCATTCCCAAGAGCGATCCGCCCGGGTAGCCAAGCACCATGATATCGCTGCCCGACCTCGACAGCCTGTCTGCCAGCGGGAGTGCCGGCACATCCAATCCCTCGCACTTGATCAGCGCGATATCGGGGTCCTCAAGCGAGGCGATCACAGTGGCCGGAAGCTGCCGCTGGTGATCCTTGGGATCCATGATCACAATCTCCGTTCCACCGTCGATCACATGACGGTTGGTGAGCACGTATCCCGGAGCGATGACAAACCCGGTGCCGGTGGCGATGCCCACCACCGATTCTGGCGGCTCCTCCAGCATCCCTTTGAGTCCATCCTGCCCCTCCTTGCCGCCCCGATCCCCCGCCTTGCCGGAGGGCGACATCAGAAAGAACCGATCGGCCTGTGTGACTGGCTTGAGATTCAGTTCGTGCACGGCCGTCCGGTAGAGCTCATTGAGGGAGTTCCGCACCGGGTCGGGCAGGCCGGTGATGTCGCTGCGGCGGGCCATCGTCAGCATCGTGCCGACATTGTCGGCGATCGCCTGCTCCCCCGGCATGAGCTCCAGCGCGCGGCGAAAATGGACCGCGGCATCGTGATACCGACGGGTGAACACCTCGCAGACGGCGAGGTTGTTGCAGGCGAAGGCATTCTGCGAATTGCTCCGCCGCACCGCCTCTGCAAAGTGATGCATGCCCCGCACATCGTTGTTCGCTCCCAAAGACCAGATCAGGCCCATCAGGAAGTCGGCGTGGAAGTCATCCGGATTGAGCCTGCTGGCGGAGAGCAATTCTTCGTGGGCCAAATCGTAGGTGCCCAGCCGCAGCAGTTCCAGGCCGTGCTGGATCATGATGTCGGCCTTCTTGGCGACCTCCGCCCGTTTCTGGGGCGTGACCCAGGTCTGCCCCAGCCGCACCTTCTTCTCTTCTGCCAGACTCAGCCAATAGACCAGCCGCACCTCGGCCGCCTCTTTCACCTCAGGCGACCTCTCCCCTCTGGCCAGCATCATCTTGTAGCACTGCACAGCTTCAGCCGCCGTGCTGCATCGCATCGCATCCGCCTCGATCGATCGCAGCACTTCCGGACAGGGCGCCGCCACCAGTCGATTACCGGCGAGCGCGACGTCCACGGCATCTGTCAGCAGCGGGATGAGGTCTTTGTAGAGCCGGGCAGCGTGCGCCTTCGCGGCCACCTTCTCAGGTGCGGTCAGCACCTCTTTTTTTTCGTCGGCCAGTGCCCACCACTGGTTGGCGAGCGTGAACATTGGGCCGCTGACGGAGGTGATGCTTCCGGCCGACTCCAGATCCCGCTCGAGCGCGGCGACTTGCTTGAGTTCGAGCGTGTCGCCGCTGGCCAAGTGGTTCAATCCCGATTTCCATTTCCCCAGCACAAAACATTCGTAACGGCCAGTTGCTTCGTGCTCGGCGGCGCCGCCGGCCGAGCGTTCCAGGGCGTCCACCGCCACCTCATAGCGCATCCTACCGTCGCGGGCCGCCGTGATCTCTTTCAGGAGCGTGCCGATGGTGTCGTTCCCCTTGGGAACGGGCTGCCTGTCTTCCAGCCGCAGCGCCTTGAATCTCGTCTTCCTGCGGACCTCGGCCATGTTGATCCGATCGCGCACCCCCATCGCCTTGGCGATTTTGGCGGCCGCCGTCCCCGCCTTCACCGCCTCATCGAGGCGCGGGGCGCCCAGCGCCTCCTCGGCGAGGCTCACGCAATAGCCGAGCGCTTCCTCGTCTTCACAGATCGGCGGCTGGGCCAACAGCTCCACCACGCCCAGACGGGCGGCCAGCCGGTCGATCTCAAATTCGTCTGCCCGCTGTTGGGCGATGGCGAAGGCCTGCGTGTATTCATCAGCAGCCGCCGCCATCCGCTCCGCTTCCAGCAGCAGCGCATATTTGCGGGCGGGGTCTTCGGTCTGATCGGCGGCGGCGCGAAACTTCGCTAGCAGTTCGTCATACGTTCCTGAATCAGACTTCTTTGCATCCTCGATCGCCACGGCATAGGCCTGTCGCACCACCTCCGTGGCGGCCGCAACCGCCTCGGGCGCCGGGAGGGGCAAACGGGACTTGCGGGGCAGCTCAGGACGGGCCTCGGGAGCAGGTGCCTTCGGCAACAGACCTCGCAACCAATCGGCCACCACCGGCGGCAAGGCAGGCGGCACGACCTGTGGCGGTGCCTCCTGGGCGGTCCCCGGGGCCGCGCATACAGCGGCCAAAACCACCGCCAGCCACACGGGCAGCCACCCGGCCTGAGAAATATGTCGATCGACCATCGGCATGCGTGCTCCTCTGCTCAACTCCCGAATCCTGTCCTGTTCAACGTAGCGATCACACCTGCAGAAAAGCAACTTTACGGACGCACACTGCCGCCCCACTGCCGATCGGTTCCCGGTGTGGCTGGCTGACGGCAGAAGTAGTCCTCCCGGCACCTTTTCCCCGGCCCGCTCGCGTTTCTTCCTACGGGCCGGCGCCTCTTGGGAACCCGCCCGCCAGCGGTTAAAACTCTGACGGGCGAGGCGGGAATGAGTCGCTGACGCCACCCTCTGACTCCCCCTCCACAGCCCTCAGGGAACCCCTTCCGATGTTGAATCAGCGTCTGCTGGTTGAGGTGTCACATCCGCTCTGGCGCCGAGTGCTGGCCGTTGGAGCGCTGTGGTGCTGCCTTGGGCCATCTGCCCCGGGCCAGACTCCAGCCCCTGCCCCCGTCCCCGTCCCACTGCCGCGCAGTTCGCCCGAGGCACAAGGGGTGTCGTCTGACGGCATCCGGGCGTTTATCGAGGCCGCCGATCGGGACGTCCACACGATGCACAGCTTCATGCTGGTGCGCAACGGCTATGTGATCGCCGAAGGCTGGTGGAAGCCGGAGGCAGCCGAGAAGCCACATATCCTTTTTTCGCTGAGCAAAAGCTTCACTTCGACCGCCGTGGGGCTGGCCATTGCCGAGGGCAAGCTGAGCCTTGATGACAAGGTGCTCTCCTTCTTCCCGGAGGAGGCCCCGGCAGAGCCTCCCAAACATCTGGAATCGATGCGGGTGCGGGATCTGCTCACGATGTCGACCGGGCAGGATTCGGAGCCGAAATTTTCTGATACCGAATCCTGGGTGAAGACCTTCCTTGCGCATCCTGTGCCCTTCAAGCCAGGCACGCATTTTCATTACAACACCCCCGCCACCCACATCTGCTCGGCGATCGTGCGGAAAACGACCGGCGAGACGGTGCTCGACTATCTCACACCCCGGCTCTTTCAGCCGCTGGGCATCGAGGCGCCGCAGTGGGGCGCAAGCCCTCAGGGGAACACAATCGGCGGCTCCGGGCTTTCCCTGCGCACCGAGGATATCGCCAAGTTTGGCCAGCTCTACCTCCAGAAGGGTCGCTGGCACGATCGGCAGTTGGTGCCGCAGGAGTGGGTGGAGCAGGCCACCGCCCGGCAGGTTTCCAACGGCAGCGATCCGCAGCGCGATTGGGATCAGGGCTACGGATTTCAGTTTTGGCGCTGCCGTCACAACGCCTTCCGGGGGGATGGCGCCAAGGGTCAGTTCTGCGTGGTGCTGCCCGAAGAGCAGGCGGTGATCGCCATCACCGCGCAGACCAAAGACATGCAGCAGCAGCTCAATCTGGTGTGGGATCTGCTCCTGCCGGCGCTCGGATCGGCCGCCCTCCCGGCCGATTCGGCAGCAGAAGCCAAACTGCAGGAGACACTGAAAAATCTCGCCGCCCATCCCGCGCCCACTGTCGCTCCCCCCATTTCCAATTAGAATTCCAGAGGCGGGGGTCGCTGACCGATCCTCGCTTTTTCCTCAAGTCCGACATCCTGATCCATCCTGATCCATCCTGATCATGAGCCCTTTGGGAGACACCCATGCCCCGCACGCCGGCTTCCGATTCCACCACACCGCAGACCACCCGGCGGCAGTTTTTTGACCAGGCCTCCACTGGCGCGGCGGCGCTGGCTGGAGTCGCTCTGGCGCAGCGTGCGGTGGTGGCCCGGGCCGAAGATGCCCCAGCCGCCGCCCCGGCCGTGCATGCCGGGGGGAGCGACGAACTGCGGGTGGCATTGATCGGGTGTGGCGGCCGTGGGGGCGGGGCGGCAGCCGACGCGCTCTCGGTGGCTGATGCCCCGCTCAAGCTGGTGGCGTTGGCCGATGTCTTTCAGAATCGGGCTGAAATCGTGCGCCGGTCGCTCGGCGAGCAGTTCAAGGAACGGTGCGATGTGCCGGACGAGAGAATCTTCACCGGCTTCGACGCCTACAAGCAGGCGATCGACTGCCTGCGGCCGGGGGACATCGCCATCTTCGCCACCCCGGTCGCCTTCCGCGTGCCGCACTTCGCCTACGCGATTGAGAAAGGCGTGCACTCCTTCATGGAGAAGCCGATCTCCCTCGACGGCCCGAGCACCCGCCGGATGCTGGAACTGGCCCCCAAGGCCGCTGCCAAGAATCTGAAGGTGGGCGTGGGGCTGATGTGCCGCCACTGCGACCGCCGCCAGGAACTTTTCGACCGGCTCCGCAATGGCGAGGCGGGCGAACTGATGGACTTCCGCGGCTATCGCATGCACACGCCGGCCCAGAGCATGGAACTCTTCCCCGGGCCCCCGGAGGGAATGAGCGAACTGCTCTGGCAGATCAGGCGGTTCCACGGATTCTTGTGGGCCAGCGGCGGCATCTTCAGCGATTACTACGTCCACCATGTTGACGAGGTCTGCTGGATGAAGGGATCGTGGCCGGTGAAGGCTGAGGGACTCGGCGGCCGCCAGATCAAGGCCAAGCTCGAAGACCAGAACTTCGACAACTACGCGGTCGAATACACGTTCGACGACGGCACGAAGTTTTTCTACTCGGGCCGATCGCTGAAAAACTGCGACCAGAAGTTCGGCGTCTACGGTCAGGGCACCAAGGGGGCGTTCACGATCTCCACCAGCGGCCATTCCCCGGCCAAGCCGGTGATCTACAAGAGCCAGCGGATGGAGAAAGACAACATCCTCTGGACGGCCGACCAGCCCGAGCCCAATCCCTACCG
Organism: uncultured Planctomycetaceae bacterium; assembly: GCA_903885565.1. GTDB lineage: Bacteria > Planctomycetota > Planctomycetia > Pirellulales > UBA1268 > CAISJI01. The sequence goes on along the minus strand of CAISJI010000247.1, from coordinate 32,599 downwards.
TCGCGAATGGGAGCATCTGGTGGCGGCGATCATCGCCAACGAGCCTTACAACGAGGTTGTGCGCGGCGCGGAGGCGAGCCTCGCCACGGCGATGGGCCGGTTTGCCGCCCACACCGGCCGGGAGGTGACGTTTGAGGAGATGCTCAACTGCCCCGACGACCTGAGCGCAGGAGCGGAACTCTTCACCGCCGATTCGCCGGCTCCGGTGCTGCTCAACGCCGACGGCGCCTATCCGGTGCCGAATCCGGGCAAGTTCAAATACGAATACCGCGATAAACTCCCCGGCGAGGAATCGGCCTGAGGCGAGATCGCATCTGGTAAAGCATCTCTCTTACTGAGGATGACTGGGTATCTCGATCGAGCGATACAGGCGGAGGGATCGGCGAACTTTTTTTGAGGGCAGGGCCGCTGCGGGCCGAGCGACGAAACGTGTGCCGTCCCGCAGCCAATGCGCTCAGCAGGCCGAACACGTTTTAGCGGGAGCGGGCCTTGATGCGGATGTTGCGGAAGTGAACCTCGTCGCCGTGGCCCAAAAAGCCGATATGGCCACGGGCCCGGCTCAGGCCCGGATGCTTCTGCTCGTCGATCGTCGGCGCTCCGTCGCGGAAGCGGGTCAGATCGGCATCGACGATCGTGCGACCGTTGACCACCACCCGAATCCGCGAGCCGTCGGCGGTTACCTCTTCCTCGTTCCATTCCCCCCCCGACCGCAGGCTCCCCTGCTCTGCCGGCACCACGCCATAGATCGAGCCATGCATCTGCCAGGGCTTGATCGCGGCATATTTTTCATGGGCGTCGTCGAGGATCTGCAGTTCCATGCCGGTGTAGGCTCCATCCCCATCGCCGCTGGGAACGCGAATGCCCAGACCATTGTTGGCGCCGGGAGTGAGCCGAAATTCAAACCGCAGCACGAAGTCGCCAAATTCCTCCGTGGTGATCAGCTTGCCGCCGGCCCCCGGTTGACAGCGCAGTTCGCCATCGGTGATCTTGTAGCCATCGACCGCCCCCTGCCAGCCGGCAAACGAATTGCCATCAAACAGCGCCACAAATCCGGGCTCCACTGCCCGGGCCACCGGCCCAGCCACCAGCCACCCCAGCAGAGCGAGGACCATCAGCCTTGGGATGCGGCCTGCGGCAGACCATGCTGAAAGCTGAGCCGCTGCCGGCGGAAAAGTGGAGCGGGAAAGAGAGCGCACGATATGATCTCCTCTGGGATGGAATGGGCGGCGAATCAGAACTCGCAGACACAAAAGTCTACCGGCCAGCGCGTTCCCTTCCCACCATGCCTTCCAGTGCACGCTCCCACACAGGTCATTGCCATGCCGCTGCTGTTTCCCCGCCCCCTCCGCCTCTTTTTGGCCGCACTGCTGCTGACCGCTTCCTCCCTGCCACTGTCGCTGCCCGCCCGCGGTGAGCCGCCGCTCCCAGCCGGTGTGATGGCCACCGATTGGCCGGCGTGGCGCGGCCCGACGCACGATGGGCAGGCTCCGGCCGGGCAGACGCCTCCGCTGGCCTGGTCGGCTGAAAAGAATCTGCGCTGGAGCGTGGAGATTCCGGGGCGCGGCAGCAGTTCGCCAACCGTGGTGGGCAAGTGTGTCTATCTCAGCAGCTGCGACGAGGGGCCGGGCAGCCAGACGGTCTATGCGTTCGACCGGGAAACGGGAAAGCAGCTGTGGCAGCGCGAAGTTCACGCCTCCGGCGCCATGCGTAAAAACGAGCGATCGACCGGAGCTTCCAGCACGATTCTCGGCGACGGGAAAGCGCTCTACGCAGTCTTCGCCAACAGCGGCGCGATCGTCGTAACGGCCCTCTCGTCGGCGGGCGAGCCGCTGTGGCAGACAAAACTGACCGACTATCAGATCCATCAGGGCTATGGCGCCTCCCCCTTTCTCTACGGCGACACGATCCTCGTGGCAGCCGACACCAAGGGGGGCGGGGCGGTGGCGGCGATGGAACGCGCCACCGGAAAAATAATCTGGAAGCGCGACCGCCCCTCAGATCCCAACTATTCCTCGCCGGTGGTCTACACGATTGACGGCCGCGATCAGCTGATCATGACCGGCTGCAACCGGATCGAAAGCTACGATCCCCGCACCGGCGAAACCCTCTGGGAAAAGGCGGGGGCCACCACGGAGTGCGTCACTACAACTGTCAGCGATGGCATGCGGGTCTTCTCCTCGGGGGGCTATCCGCGCAACCACGTCGCTGCGATCCGGGCCGATGGCTCCGGCACGATTGAGTGGGAAAACAATCAGCGGCTCTACGTTCCCTCGCTGCTTTATCGCGATGGCTTCCTCTACGCCGTGCTCGATGCGGGAATTGCGATCTGCTGGAACAGCGCCACCGGCGAGGAACGCTGGAAGGAGCGGCTGGGAGGCAATTTCAGCGCCTCGCCCGTGATGGTGGGGGAGGCGATTTTCGCAACAAGTGAAACGGGGCAGACGCACATCTTTCAGGCGAGCCCCGAGCGGTTCACAGAGATCGCCGTCAACTCGCTCGGCGACGAGGTCTTCAGCACGCCCGCCTTCTGCGGCAACGAAATCTTCTACCGGGCCACATTCATGGAGAACGGAGCACGCCGCGAGAAGCTCTTCTGCATCGCCGCCGGGACCAACTGAGCATCCGGGCGAAGCCAGAGTTCCACCAACTCGTCTTCCGCCTCAGAATTCCATGTGACCGTGAATCGCGTCATCGGTTGCCCAACGACTTCAGCCTCTCCAATATCTCAGCCGTGGGACGGCCGGCATGTCCCGAAGCGGCCCGCGACATCGCAATGGTGACGTCGCGACCTGAGAATTGGCGAGCGAAGAACCCCAGGCGATTTCCCTTGCCGTCAACAATCTCGACACTGTCCTTCGCCTCGGCGAGGAGTTTTGCTTGCTCAGCGGTAACCACAAGTTCGACCATCGGAAGGCTCCTCCTGATTGCTGGCACCCTTGCATTGTAGGGGGTAAATGTGCCCCTACGGCAACTGCCGGATGCGCAGGCGGCGGAATTCGACCGGGGCTCCCTCCGATTCGAGACAGAGGTGGCCGGTCGCCGGCGTGCAGTCGCTGCCCCCGGAGACCTCGTGGCCGTTCACCCACAGCCGCACCTCGCCATTGATCGCCCGGATAAAATAGTGGTTCCACTCCGGCGTGCCACGGGAGTGCCGGGCAGTGGGAAAGCTACGCGAGCTCTTGGGAGCCACCGGCGGAAAGGGCTTCATGCTGGAACTCCCCACCGGAAAGACATCGCCATCGGTGGTAAACCAATCGGCCTTCCCCCCTGAGGCCTCATACTGCTGGGTGTAGGCGTGATCGAGCACCTGCACCTCAATCCCGCCGGGAGGGAGCGAGCCGGGCTTGAGCCCCGCAAACACCGCCGGGGGAGCCCAGAAAAACACGCCCGAATTCCCGCCGGGGGAGAGATGCCGCCATTCCAGCGCCATCTCCAGATTGGTCAGCGGCTCCCGCGAACGGATCACGCCCACCGGCTTGCCAGTGCAGCGGGCCACGCCATCCTTCCAACTCCAGGTGTCGGCATCGCAGTTGACGTTCACAAAATCGGCCTCGCCCAGATCGCGCCATCCCGGCCCGCTGCCATCGGTTGTTCCGAGTTCGCGGATGGAGATGTTACGCAGATGCATCGGCGCCCCGTGGGTCTGAAACTGGATCGCCCCCCGCTCCGGGAGCGGCTTTCCGGCGGCGAAGAAATTGGCCAGCGGCTGGTTGTCGACGACGACCTGATCGTTGAGCACAACGGTTACTTTTTCCCCCTGCATGCGAATGCGGGTGGTGTTCCACTGCCCCGTCGGCCGGTCGGCCCGCACCAGCGGAAATTTGCCGGGCGAGTCGGGGGGATTGTTCCACAGGCCACCTGAGCCCTTCTCGTTGCCATGCTGCACATCGCGGGCGCAGTCGGGATCCCAGATCTGCACCTGCGGATTGCCGCGCAGATAAATGCCGCTGTCGGCACAGGGGCCGGGGAGCATCCAATCGACGAGCAGTTCGAAATCGGCGTAATCGCGGTCGGTGGTGAGATAGACCCCCTGCCCGTCACTCACAATCACGCCATTCTGCACGCTCCAGTGGCTGGCCAGATCGGCATTCCAGCCCGCCTGCCGGGAGGCCGTTTCCGCCGGAGTAGCTGCCTGCTCCTGGGCAGGATCAAGGTGCGGCCGGCCCCGCCAACCCGCCAGATCGCGGCCGTTGAACAACGATACAAATCCTGCCGGGGCCACCCCCTGCGGCAGCCGGGCCGACTGCCAGGCGACAAACCGCCACGTGCCCTGCTCCTCCCGCCACACCGCCAGATAGCCAAACAGCGCATCGAGCTTGCCGGCCGTTCCCTCGACGGCGATCAGCGCCTTGCCGCTCTCCAAAGCCACACCGGGAGCCGGAAATGTAAAGCTGCGATCGAAGGGGGCGAAGGAGTGGTAGTTGCTCCTCCCTGAGGTGAGCGCGGCGATGAATTCATCCTTCGTATCGACGCTGCCATTGGAATGCGTGTAGCGAAGATCATCTGACAGAAGCGCCGAGAGTTGCTGCGTATCGGCCTCCACCACCGCCTTGATTCGGGCATCCGACAGGCCGAGCAGGGCTGCGATTCTGGCGTCGTCCCCCTCCGCGGCCCGCGCTCCAGCGGCCGAAACAAGTGCCACCATCATCGCACAGCAGGCAGCCAATCCCAGGCGTCGCAAAACCATGACCATCCCCCAGAAGAAAAGAAAAAGAAAGACAGTTGCGGCAACCATACCGCCGCTTCGCTCAGGTCAGCCGCACCACCTGCCCACCGGCCGCCGCGCTTGTGTCAGCGGCAAAGATAACGTCAAACGTTTTGGACGCCTCGCGGAGACTCGTCAGCGGCATTTCCACGCCGGCATCGAGTGAATCGAAGAAGGCCTGAAACTGCGCCTGATAGGGGTGATCGCTGACATCCCCCGAATCGAGCATCTTCATCGCCAGCGTGCTCCAGTGATGGCGATCGGTGGCCAGCTTCGCCGAATGGAACTTGTTGTCGAGCAGGCTTCCCTCGCTCCCCACCAGATGCGTGTGGAAATAGTAGGGCTGGAGGCAATCGACGATCGCGGCCGACTTCCCCACCGCCCCGCTGGCGAAGTTGAGAATCGTCACGCTCGAGGTGGGGTATTCGTAGGGGGCGAAGATGGGGCTGGCCGATTTGGTGGCGAGGCTGGAAACGCTCACCACCTCGCCCCCCATCACCAGCAGCAGTGCATCGAGGGCATGGCAGCCGGCGGTGAGCAGGGCGCTGCCCCCCTCCTTCAGTTCTGTATTCCAGCGAAACTGCCCATACCACGGACCGATGCCGTGGTAGTAGTCGACCTCGCCGTAGTGCAGGTGCCCGAGCAGCCCCTCATCGATGAGCCGCTTGGTGACGAGAAACTGGCTGGAGAAGCGGCATTCAAAGCAGACGCAGCCCCTCACCCCATGCTTCTCGGCGGCCGCCACGATGTCGCGAACCTCCTCTGGAGAGTTCGCCATCGGCTTCTCCAGAATGATGTGCTTGCCGGCGGCGGCAGCGGCCACCGCCTCATCGCGATGGCGGCTGGGGAAGCTGGTGATATCGATGCAATCGATCCCAGGATCGGCCAGCATCTCTTCCAGCTGCGCATAGGCCCGGATCTTCCCCCCGTGCTCGGCGCTGAGCGCCTCACCCGAGAGCGGCCGCGACGAGCAGACCGCCACCACCCGCCCCTGACTGGTGGCATTGATGGCCGCGATGTGGGCCGTCGCCGCCCAGCCATACCCCACGACGCCGACGTTGTATTTTTTCATGTTCGTTCAACCGCTCCGCGTGTCTGGTCTGCCCGATGGAGGACAAACCCCTCAATGGCTTCGTATTCTGGCAGACCGAGCCGATCGTAGAGCCGCGCTGTCTCGCGATTGCGGTCTTCGGCCCGTTGCCAGAATTCTCGCGGATCGCTCGGCCCTGGAAAGAGCGCCCGATCCTTCTGGCTCTCATGCTTGAAGATCGCCATCCGTTTCCGCATCACTTCATCCGGCGAGAGCGGCACAGCCATATCAACCTCATGCGGCTCCCACTCCTGCCAGGCGCCGCGGTAGAGCCACAGTTCGCAATCGCGCACCCACGGCCTGCCGGCAAGCTTCTCGAGCGCGCCAAACACCGCCGTCAGGCAGACCCGGTGCGTGCCGTGCGGATCGGAAAGGTCACCGGCGGCATAGATCTGTTGTGGCTTCACAGCCTCGAGCAGGTCGGCAGTGATCTCGATGTCGCGGGGCCCGATCGGCAGCTTTCGCACCCGGCCGGTTTCATAGAACGGCAGATCGAGGAAGTGGATGCGGTCTGGCTTCACGCCGGAGTAGCGGGCCGCCGCGCGGGCCTCGGTGCGCCGAATCAGCCCCTTCACCATCTGCAGTTCGGGAAGATCGACGGCGCCTGCCGACTTGGTGCGCAGAAAGTTGCGGATCGTGTCGGCGATCTCGCTCGCCTTGGTGCCGACGCCATACGTGCGGCAAAACTCCTCCACAAAGTCGACATGCCGATCGGCCGATTCATCCCACACGGCGATGTTGCCGCTGGTCTGGTAGGCAACGTGCACATCGTGCCCCTGCTCGCAGAGGCGGATGAACGTGCCCCCCATGCTGATCACATCGTCGTCGGGGTGCGGGCTGAAGACCACAATCCGCTTGGGAAACACTTCTTCCTGCGCCGGGACTTGAGTCGCGGGGCCACCGCCAGCCTTGCTTGCCCCTGCCGATCGCAGCCGCCGCGGCCGCCCCGGCTTGCCACCGGGCCAGCCGGTGATCGTGTCCTGCATGGCGCGGAACACATTGATGTTGAGGTCGTAGGCCCGCCCGCAGGTGGAGAGGAGATCCTGCAGACCGTGGCCGTTGTAATCCTCGTCGGTCAGCTTGAGAATCGGTTTCTCCAGCTTGAGCGCCAGCCAGATCACAGCCTTGCGGATGAGGGTTTCGGTCCACTCCAGTCCCAGCGCGTCGAGGGCTCCCACCAGCCAGGGAGACTGGAAGCGGGTGAGCCGGGCAGCGGCGGCCCGATCGAGCACAAACCGGGCGTCGGCGTGCTGTTGCAGGGCGCTGGCAGAAACATGGCTCGAGGGGAGGTCTTCGACGGCACTGCGCACAATCGGCGCCTTGTGCTCGCCGAAGGCCAGCAGCACCACGCGCCGGGCGTCGAGGATCGACCCCACGCCCATCGTGATCGCCTGCCTGGGCACGTTCCATTCGCCGAAGAAATCGCTGGCGGCGTCGCTGCGGGTGACGCTGTCGAGCGTGATCAGGCGGGTGCGGCTCTCCTGCGGGCTGCCCGGTTCGTTGAATCCGATGTGGCCGGTACGGCCAATGCCGAGCAGCTGCAGATCGATCCCCCCGGCCTCGCGGATCAGCTCCTCATACCGCACGCAAAATGCCTCAACATCGCCCCGCTCGAGCGTGCCGTCGGGAATATGGATCGCCTCGGCCGGAATGTCGACATGATCAAACAGATGCTCCCGCATGAAGCGGTGGTAGCTCTGCAGGGAAGCGGGCTGCATCGGCCAGTATTCGTCGAGATTGAACGTCACCACCGTGCGGAGCGAGACGCCCTCCTCCCGGTGCAGCCGCACCAGTTCGTCATACACGCCCACCGGCGTGCTCCCTGTCGCCAGACCCAACACCGTCTTGAGCCCCCTGGCGGCCCGCGTCTGCACCAGCTCCACGATCTCGCGGGCCACCGCCCGGCTGGCATCCCCCGGCTGATCGAACACCGTTACCGGCACCCGCTCCACCACGGAGCCTGCATGCTGGGGGGCGTGGGGCATGGGGCCCCGGTAGATCGGCAGCGACGACATGGTTGGCGGGGCTGGCTTTGACATCGGGCGTTTCCAAAAGTGGAGGTGATCAGACTGTGGACTCAGTGCAGCACTCAGCCGCCGCTTCCGAACCTGCGATGAAGCAGTTGAAGCGGCGTTTTGAATCGCGTCTGTCCGGAACGATCAGAGCAGTTTCGTTTTGCCGGGAACAGCCACGGGGAGCACCGGCAGTTGGGGGCCAAATTCCCACGAGGCCGGAGAGAGATCCTCCTTGGAATCCCAGAGCTGTTGCCACGACACAGTCTGGCCGGTGTAGGCGCTCATCCGGGCCATGATAGCCATCGCCGTGCTGTTGGTCATCCGCCGGCCATCGTTGATCGGCTTGCCGGAGCGAATGGAGGCGAAGAGCTCGTCATGCTCCTGCTGATACATATCGCTCTTGGGGGCGTCGCTTGAATAGGTGGAACCGCCGGCCTGGATCTGCCGCACATTCTGAAAGCCGTTGACCAGCGCCGTGCCGGTGGTGCCGATCACGTAATCACTGTTGTCGGCCGCCGCACCGGGAAAATGCCGGCACATGTGGAAGCCGCGTCGGCCGTCGGCATATTCAAACGTGGCACCAAAGTGGTCGAAGATATTGTTGCCGACCGGCACATCGGGCCGCACCTCGCGCCCGCCGGTGCAGAGCACGCTCTCTGGCGTGTCGTCGTTCATCGCCCAAGCCAGCTTGTCGATGGCATGCACCGCCTGCTCCACGATGTGGTCGCCGGAGAGCCAGGTGTAGTAGGGCCAGTTGCGGATCTGATATTCCAGATCGGTCCACCCCTCCTGCCTGGGCACCTCGCCGCGAAAGCCAGCGGCGTTGTAGGTGGTGGAGACCGCCCGCACCGGGCCGATCGCCCCGTCGTGGATGCGCCGGTAGATATCGCGTTCCGGCGGGGAATACCGCCAGCAGAAGCCCGCCACCAGGGCGAGATTCTTCGCGATGGCGGCGGTCACGCTCTCACTCACGCTCCGCAGCCCCTCGGCATCAACCGCCATCGGCTTCTCGCAGAAGATCTGCTTGCCAGCGGCGACTGCCGCCCGCAGATGGGCCGGACGGAAGGCGGGGGGGGCGGCCAGCAGCACCACATCGCAGCAATCGATCAATTTGAGATAGCCATCGAGGCCGGCAAACTGCCGCTCGGCCGGGCAGTCGAACCGCTCCTGAAACGCAGGATCGTCGGCCACTTTTTCCTCCACCATCCGCCCAAGCACATTGGCAGCGCTTTGCAGGCGGTCAGGAAAGGGATCGGCGAGGCTCCAGAGCACGATTCCCTTGTCGGCCTTCATCGCCTGTGAGGCAGCCCCGGTACCCCGGCCGCCGCAGCCGACCAGTCCCACCCGCAGCCGATCGCTCCCTGCCACGTTTGCTCCCCGGGCCAGAGGATGGGCCAGCAGACCGCCAGCGAGAGCCGCGGCGGTCACAAACCCCCGCCGGCTGAGCGCACCGGTGTCAGGCGGAGCAGCAGTGAGTTTCGGCGCCGCTGCATTCCCGTCACGCTTCTCGTCATGCTTGATACGGTCTGTCTGCATCGGCTCGACTCCCTGCAATGTGCTGTGGTGGAGGGAATTCACAACGCCTCCCTCCCATCGGAAACCCATCCCGCAGGGTACGTCGGCCGGAAACCTGCCGTCAACTGGCCATTCCGCAACGTTTCCCGATTCTGACAGCCTACACCACCCACCCGGGGCAGGAGGTCGGGTGGTCTGGCCGCGTGGCTGGCACCGATACACAATTCAGGGCCACGGGCTACAATTTTCCGATTCTGGGTGGTGGCACGCCAGGCGGGCAACTGTGACGCCGGGCGGGGTAGGACGAGGCGTGGTTGGCAGCCGTCCGATCGGGCCGTTTTTCTCATCTGAATTGTCTTCTTTTCCAGTTCGTCGTTCCGGTATGGGGATGCCATGACAAGTCGTCGCTGCGCGTGGATCGTGATTGCTGCCAGCCTGTTGCTCGCTCTTCCGGCGGCCGCCACCGCTGAGGAAGCGAAGGCTGAGCCGGTGCCCGGCCTGGAAAAACGGATTCTCTGGACCACGCCCCACATCACCGGCACGCCCGAGCCCCCACTCCCCTACGCCACGGAAAACGCCTTTCCGAAACTGCGGTTCAACAATCCCACCGAGGTGGTGCAACTGCCCGGCAGCGATCGGCTGATGGTCACCGAGGAGAAGGGAAAGATCTTTTCCTTCCCCAACTCTCCCGCTGCCAGCCAGGCCGATCTGGCACTCGATCTCTCGGGTGTGCCCGATCTCGACCACATCTTCGGGATGACCTTCCATCCCAATTTTGAGGAAAACCGCACCTGCTTCATCGTCTATGCGCTCAAGCCGAAGCTGCCTGAGGGGACGCGGCTCTCGCGGTTCAAGGTGAGCAACACCACTCCCCCGGTGATCGATCCTGCCAGCGAAGAGATCCTCGTCACCTGGATGACCGGCAGCCACAACGGCTGCTCGCTCCAATTCGGGCCCGACGGGATGCTCTACTTCTCCGCCGGCGACAGCGGCGAAAACTTCCCGCCCGACGGCTACAACACCGGACAGCGCATCGACGATCTGCTCGCCTCGATCCTGCGGATCGATGTCGATCATCCGGAAACGACCAGCTCCGAGCCGGGCAAGCCCCCGAAGCTCTACAGCATTCCGGCCGACAACCCGTTTGTGGATGTGCCAGGCGCCCGCGGCGAGGTGTGGGCCTACGGCCTGCGGAATCCGTGGCGCATGTGCTTCGACAAGGATGGCCGGCTGTGGGTCGCCGACGTCGGCTGGGAGATGTGGGAGATGATCTACCACGTCAAACGGGGCGGCAATTACGGCTGGAGCATCACGGAGGGCTCGCAGGCGGTGGCGAGCGAGCGGAAGCGCGGCCCCCATCCGATCGAAAAGCCGTTTGTGGAGCATGGCCACACCGAGGCCCGCTCGATCACCGGAGGGTATATCTACACCGGCACGAGACTGCCGGAACTCAAAGATGCCTACATCTACGGCGACTATGTCACCGGCAGGATGTGGGCGCTGAAAAACGACGGCGATCAAATCGCCTGGAAGAAGGAGCTCGCCGACACGCCGCTGGCGATCGTGAGCTTCGGCGTCGATTCTGCGGGCGAACTCTACATCGTCGATTACTCCGGCGGCACGCTCAACAGGCTCGTGCGGCGTCCGCCGCAGGAGGTCAACCGCGAGTTCCCCACCCAGCTCAGCGCCACCGGCCTCTTTGCCGACACCGCCCAGCACATCACCGCCCCCGGCGTGCTCCCCTATGCGGTGAGCGCAGAAGCCTGGGCCGACGGCACCACCTCGCGCCGCTTCTTTGGCCTGCCGGGTGACACGAAGCTCTCGGTCTACGGGGGCAACAATCCCCAGCAGGGTACGATCCGCGGCAAGTTCAAGTTTCCCACCGACGGCGTGCTCGCCAAGACGGTGGGAATCGAGACGCGGCCGGGCGATCCCTCCAGCTGGCGCCGGATCGAAACCCAGATCTTCCACTTCACCGGCACCGACTGGGCCGCTTACTCCTATGTCTGGAACGACGCCCAGACCGATGCCGAGCTGGCCCCGGCGGAGGGCACGACAGTGGCCCTCTCGATCCGGAATTCCGACAGGGCCGATGCCAGCAAGCTCGATCAGGCGGCCAACGGCGGGAACCACCGGCAAACCTACCGGGTTGCCGCCCGCACCGAATGCCTGCTCTGCCACTCCACCCGGGGCGGCTCTATCTATGGATTCATTCCCGGCCAGCTCAACCGCGATTTCGATTATGCGAATGCCGCCAGCTACGCCGGCCCCGCCGCACAAGCGGCTGCCGTCCCTGCCGGCCGCACGGCCAACCAGTTGGCCACCTACGCCCATCTCGGTCTCTTTGCCGGGGCGGTCGATCAGGCGGCCGCCCCCTACCCCGATCCCTACGATGAGTCAGTCGACCTGACCCAGCGGGTCAGGTCGTACCTGCACATGAACTGCTACCAGTGCCATCTGCGCGGCGGCGGCGGCTCGAGCGACTTTGAAACCCGCTACGACATGTCGCTTGAAAAAATGAATCTGCTCGGCTCCGCTCCCAAGCATGGTGCCTTTGGGATCGAGGATGCCAATGTGGTGCGGCCGGGGGATCCGACCCGCTCGGTGCTCTACTACCGGATGGCGAAGCTCGGCCGTGGCCGGATGCCCCACTTCGGGTCGGAGGTGGTCGATCCGATCGGCCTGAAGATGGTCGGCGACTGGATCGCCAGCCTGCCGGCTGGTCCCGCCGGGGATGCAGCCGCCAGCCCACTCACCCCCGCCCCCGCTCCGGCGGATGATCTCTCCACTGCCGGTATCGAACGGAGCCTCGCCTCGACCTCCGGTGCGCTGGCCCTGGTGCGGGCACTGGAAACGCAGTCGCTCGACCTGGCCACGCGGAAACGAATCGTGGCCGCCGGCTCGGCCCATGGCGATCCGCAGGTGAGAGATCTGTTTGAGCGGTTCATCCCCGAGCAGCAGCGGGCAGAACGCCTCGGCACCGACATCGACGTCGCGGCCCTGCTGGCTGTGGCTGGCGACGAGAAACGCGGCGCGGCGATCTTCCACTCGGGCGTGGGCGTCACCTGCCGCACCTGCCACCGCATCGGCAGCGAGGGGCCGGATGTGGGGCCGTCGCTCGATGGCGTCGGTCGCAAGCTGACGAGGCCGCAACTGCTCGAGAGCCTGTTGCAGCCCTCCAAGACGATCGATCCGAAGTATGCCACCTGGACCGTGGTGACCGAAGGTGGAGATGTCTATGCCGGTCTGCTGGTGGAAAAAACCACAGCGGGGGTCACGATCCGCGATGCCCAAAATCGGCTCCACAGCGTGGTGGCGGCCGAGATCCAGCAATTGGAGCAGCAACCGCAGTCGCTGATGCCGGAGCAGTTGCTGCGCGATATGACCCGGCAGGAGGCTGCCGATCTGCTTGAGTTCCTCGCCCGGCAACAGGCTCCTCCAGCCATACCCTAGTTTTACGCAGACCAAGCCATCCATGGCCTTGGTCCGCTCGGTCGACCGGTAGAAACGCTCCCGTCGAAGGCCCGGCTGGCGTTTCCACGGTCGACGGGCATCGCATCCGGCGATGTGATTCTCAGTCTGCTCGCCAGGAACCCCCGAGGAACCCTCTCACCATGTTTTCCCTGCCTCTCCGCCGCCTGGCCTGCGGGCTCCTGTTCTTCGGCCTGCATGCCAGCGCCTCCGCCGACGACTGGAATCAGTTTCGCGGCGGGCAGGCGCAGGGGATCACCGCCGCCTCCCGCACCCCCACGCAGTGGAGCCGTTCGACAAGCCTTGCTTGGCGCACGGCGATTCCCGGAGCGGGGTGGTCGCAGCCGATTGTTTCCGGCGGAAAAATCTTCCTCACCACGGCGGTGGTGCCTGATGGGGCCCGCCCCAAGGGAATGACCTGGGGCGTGATGGACACGACCACCTGGGGCCGGGCGAAGATTCCGGAGGCTCCGGTGCAGTGGCGGGTGCTCGCCGTGAATCCGGCAGACGGCTCCATCGAGTGGAGCCGCACCGTCGTGGAGGGGAAGCCGAAGTATGGCACCCACGCCTCCAACACCTACGCCACAGAAACCCCCTGCGCTTCCGCCGACACGATCTACGCCTTCTTCGGGGCGACCGGAACGCTGGTGGCCCTCGACCGCGCCGGCACCGAGCGTTGGCGGCGGGAGTTTGGACCGCAGCCGATCCAGAATCAGTTCGGCACCGGCTCCTCTCCCGTCCTCCACGGCGATCGCCTGCTGCTGCAACTCTACAACGACGAGTCGGCGCAGCTCTTGTGCCTCGATGCGGCCACCGGCAAGGATCTCTGGGTGGCCCCGCGCAGCAAGGGAACATCCTGGGCCACGCCGGTAGTGTGGAACAACGCCGGCACGCCGGAGGTGATCGGCGCCGGCCAGGGAATGGTGATCGGCTATGCCCTCTCTGATGGCAGCGAGCGTTGGCGGTATGGCGGGCTCGACACGTCATTTGCCTGCTCCGTGGTGGCCGATGAGCAGGGTGTTTACTTCGGCACTTCGAGCCCCGGCAGCAAGGCTCCCGCCTGCGCCATCGCCGCCGGTCACACTGGCGATCTCACACTTCCCAAGGGGGAATCTTCCAGCCCCGCCATCCGCTGGAGCCGTGGCAAGAGCGGCGCCGGGATGCCCTCGCCGGTGATCGTGGGAGATCTCCTCTATTTCTTCGGCTCAACGGCCGTCTGCTACGACAAACTCACCGGAGCGGAGAAATATCGCAAACGGATGCCGGGGGGATCGCAGGCAGTCGGCTGTCCGCTGGTGGTTGGCAACAGGATCTATGTCGTGAACGAACTCGGTAAAACGTTCGTGCTGGAGGCGGGGCCGGAGTTCAAGGTGCTGGCGGAATCGTCGTTTGATGCCGACGACGAATATTTCTGGGCCACGCCGGCAATCAGCGGCGAAGATCTCCTCATCCGCTCTTCCGACGCCCTCTACTGCGTGCGTGCCGCACCGGGGGCCTGAGCCTGGCAGATGCAGTTTTCCTCCGGCCGGAAGTGCACTCGTCTACACTCATTCGTCGCGTTGCCGAAACGATGCGACACTCCGTCTGCCGTCCGGCGCTCCTCCTGGCCTGAGAGATATCTCCATGCGTTCCCCGCTTCTGCTCCTGCTGGTATTTCTCTCCACCGTTCTGATAGGCAGCCGGATTGCAACCGCGGCCGATCCGCTCCGCGTCGGCATGGAACTGGCCTATCCGCCGTTTGAAATGACCGACACCTCCGGCAAGCCCAGCGGCGTGAGCGTGCGGCTGGCAGAGGCGCTGGGGAGCCACCTCGGCCGCGAGGTGCGGATTGAAAACATCTCGTTCGACGGGCTGATCCCGGCGCTCAAAACCGGCAAGATCGACTGCATCATCTCCTCGATGACGGCGACCCCTGAGCGGGCCACATCGATCGCCTTCTCCGCCCCCTATCTCAAAACCGGCCTGGCCCTCCTCGTGGGCACACGCTCACCCGTGCAGGGAGAAGCCGATCTCAACCAGATCGGCCGCACGATCGCCGTGAAGAAGGGAACCACCGGCCACCACTACGCCGCCACCACGCTGAAAAAAGCCCGGGTGCTCGTGCTCGACAAGGAGTCGGCGGCGGTGCTCGAAGTGGTGCAGGGGAAGGCCGATGCCTTCATCTACGATTCTCTCTCTGTCTACCAGAATCAGAAACGACATCCCGACACCACTCGCGGGCTGCTCAGGCCGTTCCGCGAGGAGGCATGGGCGATCGGCCTGCGGCTCGGCGATGCTTCCCTCAAGGGGCAGGTCGATGCGTTTCTGGAGGCCTTTCGCGCAGCGGGAGGCTTTGAGAAGCTCGGCGATGAATTCCTCCCGGAAGAGAAGGCGGCCTTCAAGGCCCAGGGCCTGCCGTTTTATTTTTGAGGCCCTTGGCCGATTCGGCATTGCCCGTTCATCTGTGAAGTGGCAGCAGATCGGGTGAACTGCCCCATCCCACTCCCCTTCTCACGGAAACTCGACAGCCTCGCCGCGCAGCAGCCGGGCACCGAGGCCGGTGAGCTTGAGATAGTGGTCGGCCGGCAGACCCTCGTAGGTAATAAACTTGTTCGGCGGGGCCACCGGCACGTCGCTGGTGCACTTGAAAATCGCCGTCGCCTCGTCCACCTCGTCGAACATCGCCACATAGAGCATCTCGGCGCCGGCCTCCTTCGCCGCCACAAACTGCGACCAGTAAAACTTCCCCCCGAGCCGCGGCACCTTGTCGAAC
Organism: uncultured Planctomycetaceae bacterium; assembly: GCA_903885565.1. Lineage (GTDB taxonomy): Bacteria > Planctomycetota > Planctomycetia > Pirellulales > UBA1268 > CAISJI01. The sequence goes on along the minus strand of CAISJI010000247.1, from coordinate 17,051 downwards.
GCCGCGTCCTTCATGTTAAACCAGCTGAATCCTGGAAAGACGACCGGCAGATACTCAATCCCCCGTTCCCGACACCAGGCGAGATCGGGCTGCCAGTAGTTTTTTCCATGTGCCTCGGCCTCCGCCGGCGTCTGGTAGCGGCCCACCGTCCAGGGGCTGATGATGTCGGCCCGCCCGATCACCTCATGCAGGACCGGATCACTGTCGCTATCGCGGGTCAACTCCCGCCACCCGGTAGGCACGCCGAGCATGACCGTGCAGCCATCTGTTTTCAGAAAGTCGACGAGCGGCCCGCATTCGGCAACCGTGTACGCCCGGTCCTTTTTGAAGCCGACGCCCCACACGACAACAATCGGCTGGCCGCGATGCCGCAGATAGGCCGGATCCTCGGTAACGCGCATCCGTGACCGCAACTGTCGCCAGTCGGCCATCACCTCCCCCATCTGATTGGCGCCCATGCCGCTGAGGTCATACATCACCGCATAGGCCCGGCCGAACGCATTGGCGCCAGAGCGGCAGTGGTCGAGCACCGTATTATTGTGCCGCAGGCTCTGGGCATCCCGCAGCGGCGTGACAAACCGCTGCACAAAGACGCCGTCGATGGAATAGTCGTGCATCCACTGAAAATGGCGGAGCACTGTCGGCTTGAGAAACGAGCTAAACACTTCCGCCGGCGTGCCGTCGGCCCGCCGCAGGTCGGTGGGAAACCGCTCGTCGGGCCCATATTCGGAGAGATCGGGCCAGAGATCGACTTTGATATTTCCAGCCTTCGGCCGGCCGGCCCGAAGCGTCCAGTGGTGGTAGTCGCGGCCTGCGCCATCCCCTTCGGCATTGAACCAGCCCTGATAGCCGCACATCACCTTGCCGGTGAGCGAACTGGTGTCGACCTCGCGCACGCTCTCTCCGGCGAAAGGCCGCAGCGTATCGGCATAGACAGCGTCGAGTTCCTCTGGTGATGAGCCGATCGCACACGGCGTAACCGTGAACTGAACCAGAGCCATCACACACGCAAGCAGTGTTTTTTGATTCATATTGAAAAAGGTGCCAAAGGAAAAAGGTGCCCGCCACACCATGAGTCTAAATAGGGACGGGAGCGAATTTCGCTTGCATTCAGGCGGGCACGTCGTATCCTAAGGGGCATGCCAAGAACTAAACGCATGTACACCGGTGGTTATGTCTGCCACGTGCTGAACCGCGCCGCTGGTCGGGCGACGATCTTCCGCGACGCCGCCGACTATGCTGCCTTCGAAAACCTGCTGCTGAATGCCGGCGAACTCGCGTCAGTGCGGTTGCTGACGTTTTGCCTGATGCCGAATCACTGGCACCTCGTGCTCTGGCCGCAGAATGATGGCGACCTTTCGGCCTCCATGCATCGGCTCACCATGACGCACACGATGCGGTGGCACCGCGTTCATGGATCGCTCGGCACGGGGCCGCTCTACCAGGGACGGTTCAAATCGTTTCTGGTCGACACCGACGAACACTTTCTGACGGTCTGCCGCTACGTCGAACGAAACGCGTTGCGGGCAAACCTGGTCGAAAGAGCCGAGGACTGGCGCTGGTCCGGGCTCTGGCATCGCCAGCATCCGGGCCATCGCGGCGGGATTTCTGGCTGGCCCGTTGCGCCGCCGTCGAATTGGATCGATCATGTCAACCAACCGCAGACGGAAGCGGAAGTGGAGGCGCTGCGACGATCGTTGCGACGGGGCATACCCTTTGGCAGCGAGGCGTGGCAACAGGCCACGGCCGGCCGGTTCGGGATCGACTTGGCCCCACGGCCGCGGGGCCGACCCAGGCACTCTCGGTCGGAATGAGACTTCTCCAGGACTCGGTCAGGCGCTCGCTGAAATTGGCTCCCGTCCCCATTTTTTTCTCCGCAGCGACTGCCGGGAGTTGACGGCAGCCGGCCCAACCCGAACAATGCACAGAAGTTCACCTCCTGGAGCCATCGACGATGACTATGGAAACCATTCGCGAATTCATTCGCCGGGAGCCGTTCGAGCCGTTTGTCATCCGCCTCTCGAACGGTGAAGCCCACGAGATCCGTCATCCGGAGTGTGTGGCGATCACGAAAACAAAGGTTGTCGTCACCTATCCCGATGACGACCGCGTCGTGAACTGCGGCTTGATTCACGTCAACGCGGTCGAGGTTCTCCAGCAGGCCTGACCAGCCGGCCGAGGCCGAACGTGCTCACCTGCGTGCCTGCCCAGGTCGCGGCTGGCTGTTTCGTGATTGGCTTCCGTCGCGTCACCGGAAGCAGCGGGGCGGACGGGGTGCGAGCATGGTCTCTGACAGCATTTGATCCCGTGGCAACGCTCCTCGACCGCCCCAGCATGCAGAATGGAAATTCGCTCCCGTCCCCATTTTTTCAACGGCGCCACATGAGCTGCAACGACAGCCCCGGCCCTGGGTCAAACTCAACGACGTCGGTCCGGCCCGAGGTGAAGTTCGTCCCTTGGAAGAGCTCGCGGTCGAACATCCAACTGGCGAGCGCCTCGACTGTGAACCCGTTCCCGAGGGTCCTTTCGAATCCCACCGCCGCGCGCTGGTCGAAGACGTAAAACCGTTCGTCGTCGACCAGCCGATCGGCCAGAAAATAGATCTGCGTGTCGGTACGATAGAAGGCGATCAGGGCCCAGTCAGCCCCCAACCGGCGGCGGGCCTCAACGTTGACGTTCACGAGAGGGAAATACGCCGCCGTGATCGTCCAGTCATCATCAGGACGCCACTCCAGCGATGCCGGCACGCCCAGCTTGGCTTCGAATGACTCACTCGGCCGCCATGCATAGGCGATGCCCGGAAGGGGATAGGGGAGCTGGCTGGTGGGCGAATAGAAGACGCTGAAATTCCATTCATCGCGGTCGTTCTTGGCCGGCGTATTCCAGAAGGCGACTGCCATCAGCGTCAGGTCGCGGGCCGCGGCGAACGGGCGGTCGCTCGCCGAGCCGAACAGAAACGTGCCGCCGAGCGTGCCACCGCTGTCGAGCGGCCGGATGTGGGTGACGCCAGTCTCAACGATCCATAATTGGTCGGGCACCGCTTGCACCGAGTCGGGCAGGATCGCGTTGCCGGAGAGCTCCAAGCGACCGAAGCGGCCGATGCCGATCCACAGCGGGCTCCCTTCCTGCGGCGGAACGAGGGGAGCCGCCACGCGGGCAAACTCGGCGTTCATGCCGAGCGTCGCCGGTTGCCCCACCACATCGGTGGCCGGCGCCCAGAAGCCACCCAGCGACACAGGCGCTGCGGAGCCGAACGGGCCGCCCCCCGATCGACGCCGGCGGCGCATCTCTGGCACCGGCTCGGGATCGGCGTCGGCGATCGGCTCTCCGGCAAACAGATTCTCCTCGAGATTGAATTCGACTGGCGGTAGCAGTGCCAAGCGATCCGGCGGCCGCGCCGCCGACGGTTCATCGGCCGAGATCGCGGAGGCAACCAGCCCCAGTCCCAGCGCAAGGGCCACTGTCATCCGAGTGAGCGTTCGCGTCGGCACGGTTATGAACTCTCGCTGGCGGGGGCGGGCTGGGGGCCGGAGAGGTTAGCGATCATTCGCAGCGCAGCAAAGCCGAAACCGCCGGCGCCAAGCCTCTTGCTTTCGCGGGCGAAAAGCCCCACGACGACCACGAGAAAGCCGTTCGGTCCCGCAAGAGCGCATTCGCCGTACGTGGAGCGGCGGCTCCCGAGCGGCACACGTTTCGTCGCTTGGGCTGCGGCGGTCTGACGCTCCTCAAGCGTTCGCCAAACCCTGCGCCTTTCGTCTCCCGGTTTGCCGAGTTGTGCTCCAGCCATCCCGGATGCGATCGAATCACCCTTTTGCAGGCGAAATCAGGAGCGTTTGCCAAGGCAGGTCCCCGAAGCGGCGACGATTCATGGCAGCACACCGGCCCAGATGGGCGCGGGCAACGCTCCGGCCGCGCGGGGGGCAACGGGCCGATCACCTGCAAGCGTGGCCCGACTGAAAAGCCACGCGTTTCCTGCAGATTGCCCAAATTTGGTGGCTGGCACGTATTTTCTTGGCACCTTTTTCCCCCGTCCCCATTGTCATCCTCCCGGATTGTTCACCCAGCGGTCTCCCGCGGGTGTTCCGCGAGAAACTGTCGCAGGGCGGCGTTAACGGCCACCTCGTCCGGAAACGCGTCAGCGACGTCGGCATCGAGCCGCACGACTCGGAGCCTCTCCGCGTAGCGGGCGGCGTACTTTCCGCGGACGACGCCCTGCAATGATTGGAAGTCGTATTCCTCGCGCATGTCGTTATCGCCGGCGTCGCTTGCGTCAGGGGAATCGGCCATCTTCGTAATCCTTTCGCTCCCGACGCGTTGCCACGCGGGCGCTGATGATCCGCGCTTCGTCGTCGCGGTCGGCATGAACCACGACGAGCAGCCGACCGGCCGCTGACGTGCCCATGGTCACGAAACGCTCCTCGGCGCGCGAATGCGTTGGATCGAACCCTGTCAATGATAACGGATCGCCAAACACGGTCATCGCTTCCGCGAACGACACGCCGTGTTTCCGCTCGTTGGCAGTCGCCTTGCCTCGATTCCAGGCGAAATCCATCGACGCCGACTCCTTCGGTTTCGGTGCAGTTCTTGCCCGCGACGAAGCACCAACCGACGGAGTGTGCGCATGATCACTTTTGGATCAGGCAGGGCGTGAAGTCGAGCGAAGCCGGTCCGGTTTGGATAACGAAAATTTGCTCCCGTCCCCATTTTCCCCAAGGTATGCTCATGGGATGGCCGCACCCGTAAAAACGCCAGACACTTTGGCACTGCAGCAGCGTTGGCAACTGTTTGAACAGCTCTGCGGCGACCGGGTGCGGGCGAGCGACGCATCGTGGGCCTGCGGGCTCTCACCAGCGGAGCGTCTGGCGGTGACAGACGACCTGTTTGTCACCGTGCGGGCCGCACGCGTTGCGGCAGGCGACTGGGATCAGGTTGACGACAGGAACTGGCAGGAGTCGCTTCGCGATCGCCTTCGCCAGGTGCAGGCTTTCCAACGATTTGACAAGGTGACCGGTGGAACCAGCCCTTTGGCCGACGCTGGCTGACGCCGTCACCATGCTTGAAGCCCGCGGCATCCAGTCTGCCCTCATCGGCGGGCTTGCCGTTTCGCTTCGCGGGCAGCCGCGGATGACCGCTGCTGTCGATCTGGTTGTTCTCGCCACCGTCGACGATGCGCTGCGGCTCGTTGGCGAACTCGACTCGACATCCTTTGCCCCGCTCTTTTCCGGGGTGGAGGAGGTGGTCGCAAGTGCCTTCATCCTGCCCCTCAGGCACCGTCACACCGGCATCCGTGTCGATCTGGCGATCGGGATGTCGGGCTTCGAGCAGCAGGCAGTTCGCCGCGCGACACCGTTCACGATCGGTGGCACGCGTATCCTGGTGGTGTCGATCGAGGATCTGCTTGTCATGAAAGCGCTCGCGGGGCGGCCGCAGGATGATCAGGACATCCGCGGCCTCGTGGCAGCGCAACGAAACGTGATCGACTGGTCGGCGTGCCTGGAACTTGCCGAGAAGCTTGGCGAGGCCGTCGATCTCGACATTGTCAGCCGCCTGCGTGCCGCCCGCGTAGACCGCCCATAGCTTCGCGGCCCCGGATTCCCGACATTGAATTCCGGACATGCGGTGGCGAGCGGCCTTCCCCCTTCCGCTGTGGATTTTCTCGCTCGCGCTTCGGGCGGGCATGGGAAGCCCTCCTCATCCAAGCCCGCAGCGGGAGCAAGGGAATACACTTCGCGGGCCGTCGCGCGACGCCGGTATGGATAACGAAAAATCGCTCCCGTCCCCATTTTCCCATCTGGACAGAAGGGGGGGTGTGGAGCTACTTTTTTGGGGACCTTTTTCTCGAAGATCCCTCCAAAACGAGAAAGCGATCCAAAGATGCCTCGCACTTCTTCACTCGCTCCCGGGCGGATGTCCCTCGCTCAGAAACTCGCCCTCGCCGGCGGAGCAGGCGCTGCCATCACCGGCATCGTTGCTCCGCAGTCAGCGGACGCGGTGCCGATCCAGTCGACAACGCTGCCGCTCTCACCGCCCGTGCTCTCGCAGCCCCCAACCGGCTACACCACGCCGTGGGATGTTGACAACGACGGTACGTCGGACTTCGATCTCTATAATCAAAATTCCAGAGAGGCTTCTCTTACAGAATTAGGGGCCGCCCGATTCGTACGGCCCGGCTCCGGGGTAAATTTGGCCAAACTGACCGCCGGGTTTGATGTTGGCCCCACCATGACAGGAGCATTCTTTTTTGGCGGAAGTGCCGAGTCGTTTACCGTGACCAACCAAGGGGCCATCGAGACTGATATCGCCGCACAAGGCTGGACGTTGGGCGAAATCGGCTACTTCGGATTCAAGTTCACGAACTCGAGCGGCGTTCACTACGGGTGGGGGCAGATGAGCATCACAGGAACGCCGGAGGGCCAGGGCTTCACCTTCACCGAGGCCTACTACGAAGGCGTCGCTGGTGCGGCGATCGCCGTCGGTGACACCGGTTCCGGCGCCGTTCCCGAGATCGACCCGGCCTCGGCCGGGAGCGTGCTCTCGCTTGTGATGGGGTCGCTCGCCATGCTTGAACGCCGCCGGCTGCGCCGTGCGGCTGATGCCTCCACGGCCACGGTCTCGGCCTGATCACCATGGAAAAGAAACGTCGCGTCCTTCTCGTCGGCTGGGATGCGGCGGACTGGAAAGTGATCTCTCCACTGGTCGACATGGGGCTGATGCCCCATGTCGGCCGGCTGGTGGAGAATGGCGTGATGGGAAATCTCGCCACGCTCCAGCCCCCCCTCTCGCCAATGCTCTGGACGAGCATCGCCACCGGAAAGCGGCCCTACAAGCACGGCATCCACGGTTTCTCCGAGGCCGATCCGCAGTCGGGCACCGTCCGGCCGATCACGATTCTTTCCCGCACAACAAAAGCGGTCTGGAACATTCTCAACCAGACCGGCCACACCTCGATTGTCGTCGGCTGGTGGCCAAGCTCCCCCGCCGAGCCGATCCGCGGGGCGATGGTGTCAAACCATTTCCAGCAGGCGGTCGCCCCGCTCGACAAGCCTTGGCCAATGCGAGCGGGCACCGTCCATCCGCCGGAATTCGCCGAGGCACTGTCGCACCAACGCCTCCATCCGCACGAACTCGATGGCGATCTGTTACGGATGTTCGTCCCCAAGGCCCCGCAGATCGACCAGCAGAAAGACAAACGGCTCGGCACGCTCGCCAAGCTGATTGCCGAATGCACCGGCATCCACTGGGGGGCGATGCACCTTTTTGAGAAGGTGCCCGACTGGGATTTTGCGGCTGTTTACTACGACGCCATCGACCACTTTAGCCACGCCTTCATGCAGTATCACCCGCCGCGGCTCGAGTGGGTGAAGGAACACGACTTCGAACTTTACAAGGACGTGATCGAGGGGGCCTACTGCTACCACGATCTGATGCTCGGCCGGCTCCTCGAACTCGCCGGGCCCGAGACGACCGTGATCCTGATCAGCGACCACGGCTTCCATCCCGATCATCTGCGGCCCAAGTGCGTGCCCAACGAGCCGGCCGGCCCGGCGGCGGAGCACCGCGATTACGGGATCTTCGTTGCCAGCGGCCCGGGGATCAAAAAAGACGCTCTGGTGTTTGGTGCCTCACTTCTCGACATCGCTCCCACCGTGCTCTCCCTCTTCGGCCTGCCGGTCGGCCGCGACATGGACGGCCGGCCACTCCAGGCTATTTTTGAGACGCCGAAGCCTGTGGAATATGTCGACTCGTGGGATAAAGTCAGCGGCGAAGACGGCTGCCACCCCCCAGACACGCAGATCGATCCCGTCGATGCCCAGGAGGCGATCCGCCAGTTGGTCGATCTCGGCTACATCGACGAGCCGAGCGCGGATGCAGCCGAGGCGATCGCCGAGACCACCCGCGAGCTGCGATACAATCTTGCCCGATCGTGTGTCGATGCCGGCCGGCTCGAGCACGCGGCAACGATTTTTCATGAGCTGTGGGAAGCATTCCCGCAGGAGAGCCGGTTTGGCGTTCATCTCCTCACGACGCAGCTGCGTCAGGAACTGCCGATCGAAGCCCGGGCCACGCTCACGAAGCTCCGCGGGCGGAAAAACGACGCGATGCAACAGGCCGCCGAGAAGGCGAAGGCACAGCTGGCCGAGTGGAAGGAAAAGTATCCCGCCGACGAAAACGCTCCGGCTGATGCCGCCGGAATCGATTGGGAGCAGGTCGGCGAAACCGACAAACGCCGCTTGAGCAAGCTCCAGCGAGCCGGCGGCATCAATCTCCACGCGCTGGCCTACCTCGAGGGGAGCGTGCTCGCGCTCGAGGGCCGCCACGACGAGGCGCTCGAGACACTCGCGCTCGCCGAGAAGGTGCAGACCAACAACCGGCCCTCGCTCCTCCTCAAGCAGGCCGACGTATCCTTACGGAAGCGGGACTGGCCCCGGGCCGAGGGCCACTATGCAGCCGTGGTCGATCTCGATCCGATGAATGCCCAGGCCCATTTTGGATTGGCCCGCGTCGCCTTCCACCGCCGGGAATGGGAGCGGGTGGTGACCGAGGCGAAGACGACGATCGGCCAGCATTTTCATTTTGGCCCGGCGCATCATCTGCTGGGCCTCGCGCTCTGGAAGCTCGGAAAAACCGACGAGGCCTTCGAGTCGCTCACGAAAGCGGTGGAGGTCAATCCGGTCTTCCCGCTTGGGCACCATTCGCTATCCCGCTTCTACCGGCTCGTCCGCCACGATGCAGACGCCAGCCGCCGGCATCGCCATCTGGCCCGCGAGGCGCGGCAGCATGCGAGCCGGTTCACAGCCGCAGCCGGCCCGAAGCACCCCGAGGAGATTCGGGAGATGTTCCGCGAGAGGGAAGGGGATGACACCTGGACGCCGTCGAAGGCGCCGCTGCCGCTTCCCGCGCGAGAGGAAACGGTGATGGTGGTGACGGGACTGCCGCGGTCGGGCACCTCGATGATGATGCAGATGCTCGCCGCGGGGGGGGTGGAGGCCTTTGCCGACGACCATCGCCCGGCCGACGCGAGCAACGAGCGCGGCTACCTCGAGCACGAGCTCGCCCGTCGGCTCGCTGTCGAAAGCTCGTGGGTGGCGCAGGCCCGCGGGAAGGCTGTGAAAGTGGTGGCGCAACTCGTGCCCCATCTCCCCCGGAATGAAAAATACCGGGTCGTGATGATGCACCGGCCGCTCGAGGAAGTGGTCGCGTCGCAAAAGAAGATGCTCGGCCGGCTCGGCAAGGATGGCGGGCGGATCACCGATGAAGCGCTGCAGGCGACATTCGCCCGGCAGGTGAGCCAGGTGCGGTCGCTGCTGGTGCACCTGCGAAAGGAGGGAGTGCTCGATCTGCTCGATGTGAAGTATCACGACGTCCTGGAAAACCCCGCCGCGATCGCCTCGCGCCTCGCCGCCTTCCTCGGGGAGGGCTTTGATGCCCAGCGGGCCGTCGCGGCCGTCGATTCGAGCCTGCGGCACGAGCGGGCGTAGCGGCATTCTCTTGACAGGTTCCATTTCCGCACCACAATGGAACCAAGGAGATTTCGATGCCATCAATCACGTTGAAAGACGTTCCGGAGGAGTTGCTCATCCGGCTGCGGACGGCGGCGGCTCGCGAGCGACGCAGCCTCAATCAGGAGGCAATCGTGCTCCTCGAAGGGGGGCTCGCCGCCCGGGAAACTGCGGAGGAACGGGCGCAGCGGCAACTCGCCGCCTGGCAGTCTCTCGCCGGCGGCTGGGCCAGTGATGGAGCTTTCGAGGACGAGGTGGCGACGCTCTATGCCGGCCGCACAGCCGGGCGGGACGTCGATCTGTGAAACTGCTCGACTCGGACACATGCATCGGCATCCTCCGCGGGCGGGTGGAGGTTTTGCAAAGGCGCGCGACAGAGACCGATGAGATCGCCACCTCGTGGGTGAGCGCCGCGGAACTGTTCTACGGCGCCGCGAAGTCGGCCCACCCGGAAGCCAACTCGGCGCTCGTTGTCCGGTTCCTCAACACCCTCCCGGTGCTGGAGCCAGATCTCGCCAGCGCTCGGCTGTTCGGCGCGTTGAAAGCAAGGCTAGCCCAAAGCGGGCGGCTTGTCGCCGACGCCGATCTGTTCATCGCGGCGATCTCCCTCAGCCGCGGGGCAACGCTCGTCACGGGCAACCGCAAGCACTACGAACGAATCCCGGGCCTTGCTCTTGAAAACTGGTTGCGGGCGTAACGGAAAAGGTTTCATGAGTAGGCGCCGGCCACTCCCTACTATGAAAAGCTGGTAGATTTTCCAATCATGCCGCGTTGGCTTGCTCATCTGCTCGTTGTCGCCCTCCTTGCCGCTCTGGTGGCACTCGCCTTTGCGCGCGTGAACTACGCCTGGAACTGGCCGGCGGTGTGGGCCTATCGGGAGAAATTTCTGCTGGGCTGGCTGACCACGATCGCCATGAGCCTTGCGGCTCTGGTGGTCAGCAGCCTGATCGGCATCCTCGCCAGCCTCTGCCTGCAATCGCAGCGGCCGCTGCTGGAGGCAGTGGGCCGGGTGTATGTGGAGTTGATCCGCGGCACGCCGCTCTTGGTGCAACTGCTGATCGGCTTTTACGTCATCGCCAATGCCGTGGGGCTGGAAAACCGTTACGTCGTGGGCGTGCTGGTGCTCTCGCTCTTCAGCGGCGCCTACATGGCGGAGATCTTCCGCGGTGGCTTGGCCGCCATCCCCACCACGCAGCGCGACGCCGCCCGGGCGATCGGTCTCACCCCCTGGCAGAGCCTGCGGTTTGTGATCCTGCCGCAGGCGATCCGGCTCGTGCTGCCGCCGATGGCGGGGCAGCTGGTGTCGCTGATCAAGGATTCTTCGCTCCTCTCCGTGATCGCCATTTCGGAATTCACGCTCAGCGCACAGGAGGTGAATGCCTTCACATATTCCACGCTGGAGTGCTATCTGCCGCTGGCCGCCGGCTATCTCCTGCTCACGCTGCCACTCTCGGCGCTGGCCCGCTGGCTGGAACGCCGGTTTCACTATGAGTCGTGACAGGGATCGTCATTCATGAATCTGGTCGTTACCGATCTCACGCAGCGCTTCGCCGGCACGACGGTGCTCGACAGGCTCTCCCTTTCCACCGGCGACATCCGGGCGCTGGTGCTGGTCGGCCCCTCCGGCGGCGGCAAAACGACGCTCCTGCGGATCCTCGCCGGGCTCGATCTCCCGGTGGCCGGCCGCGTCGCCTTTGCCGGACGGGAACTCCCCCGCGATGAAGCGGGGCTGCAGGCCTACCGCAAGACTGTCGGCACTGTGTTTCAGGCCTACAACCTCTTTCCCCATCTCTCGGCGCTCGACAATCTCCTCCTCCCGCTGGTGCAGGTGCATAAGCTTTCGCTGGAAGCAGCGAGCGAGCGGGTGCGGGAACCGCTGGAGCGATTTGGGCTGGCAGCGCACGCCCACAAGCGGCCGGCAGAACTCTCCGGTGGCCAGAAGCAGCGGATTGCCATCCTGCGGGCGCTCGTCGTGCAGCCCGCCTGCCTCTTTCTCGATGAACCAACCTCCGCGCTCGACCCCGAAATGGCTGCCGAAGTGCTCGACATGATTCAGGAACTGAAGCTCCAGGGCACCCGCTTTGTGCTCGTCACGCACGAGATGCAGTTTGCCCGCCGGGCCGCCGATGAGGTCGCCTTCATCGGCGACGGAACAGTGCTCGCTCACGGCTCCGCCGCAGAGATGTTTACCAATTGCCCCCAGCCGCGCGTCCGTGCCTTCTTCCAGAGAATTCTCCCATGAGCGACGCATCTGCCACTGCTACAGCCCCCGAGCGCGATCCTGGCCTCAACGCCCTGCGGGGGGCGCTCGTTGCCGATGCCGTGGCGATGCCGGTGCACTGGTATTACGACCGCGACAAACTCGATCGCGACTACGGCCCGATCACCGGCTATGCCGCCCCCAAATCCCCGCATGCCGACAGCATTCTCTGGCGCTCGAGCTACACGCCGCTCAACGACAAGGGAGATATCCTGCGCGAGCAGGCGCAGTATTGGGGCAAACGCGGCATCCACTACCACCAGTTTCTGGAGGCGGGGGAGAACACGCTCAATTTCCAACTGGCGCTGGCGTTGGCGGAACTGGTGCGCCGCAATCGCGACTACAACCCCGAACGCTGGCTCGATGAATATGTCGCCTTCATGCTCACGCCGGGAAAGCACCGCGACACCTACGTGGAGGAATACCACCGCCACTTCTTCACCAACCTCGCCTCGGGCCGCAAGCCGATCAACTGCGGCGTCAAGGACGTTCATATCGGCGGCTTGGCGATGGTGCCGGCCTTGGTGGCGGCCCTCGGCCCCAGCCACCCCGACCTGCGGCGGATTGTGCGGGTGCATGTGGGGCTGACCCACAAAGACGACGAGGTTTTGCTCGCCGCCGACGCCCTGACCCGGATCCTGGTGCGGGTGGCGGCGGGGGACGACCTGCGGGAGGCGATCCTCGAGCAGGGGAGCGACTGGATCTCGGCGGCAAAACTGCGTGACTGGGAAAAACAGACCGATCGCACCGTGGTGGGGCGGCTGCTGAGCAGCGCCTGCTACATTCCCGACGCGTTCCCGGCGGCCCTCTTTCTCGCCTGGCGGCATGCCGAGAATTTTACGGCGGGCGTGACGGCCAACGCCGCCGTTGGCGGCGATAATTGCCACCGGGGGGCTGTGGTGGGGGCGCTGCTGGGGGTCGCCGGAGGGATTCCGGCCCCACTCATGGCCGGCCTCAAGGCCCATGCTAGAGTTGAAGACCTGTTTCCCCCGCCGTCGGTTGCGAGACCCCCTGCATGAATCCCGTCGCCAGCGTCCCCTCCTCCGGGCGTGCCCCGGCAGCCAGCCTCCTCATCGAAGGGCCCCTCACGCCGACCAAAACGCTCCTGCTCACCGGCCCTGACTCCGGCCCCGCTGCCGTGGCAGCCAAGCGGGCGGAGATCCGCCGCTATTTCCACCAAACCTGCAGCATCTACGAGCGGCTGTTCGATCTGATCAAGGATGATGCCGCTTACTATGTGCGACACGAGTCGCTGCGCCATCCGCTCATCTTTTATTTCGCCCATCCGGCCGTCTTTTACACCAACAAGCTGATCGCCGGCCGCTATATCCCCACGCGGATCGATGCGCGGCTGGAGGCGATGATGGCTGTCGGCGTCGATGAGATGTCGTGGGACGATCTCAACACCGCCCACTACGACTGGCCGACCGTGGCCGCCGTGCGGAGTTACCGCGAACTGATGCGGGCAAGGATCGACGCCTTCATCGAGTCGATGCCACTGGAACTTCCGATCCAGCAAGACACTGCCGCCTGGATCATCCTGATGGGGATCGAGCATGAGCGGATCCATCTGGAGACCTCGTCGGTGATCATGCGGCAGATGCCGCTGGAACACCTGCGGCGACCGGCTGACCTCTCTCCGGAAGAACAACAACTCTGGCGGGCCTGTCCAGAGGCCGGCCCCGCCCCGACCAATGCCTGGGTGGAGATGCCGGCGCAGGAAGTGCATCTGGGCAAGCGCCCCGACGATGCCACCTACGGCTGGGATAACGAATATGGCAGCGAAACGGTGCGGCTCCCCGCCTTCAGCGCCGCCCGGCAACTCGTTTCCAATGGTGAATTTCTGGAGTTCATCGCGGCCGGTGGCTACAGCCAAAAAGCCTACTGGACCGAAGAGGGATGCGGCTGGCTGGGCTTCACGCAGGCGGAGCATCCCAAATTCTGGCAGCGGCGCGGCGGAGCGTATTTCCAGCGCAATCTGCTGGAAGAGGTGCCGCTGCCGCTCGACTGGCCGGTGGAGGTGAATTGCCTGGAGGCACAGGCCTACTGCGCCTGGCAGCGCGAGACAACCGGGCTCAATGTGCAACTGCCGACCGAGGCGCATTGGGCGGCCCTGCGGCAGCTGATTCCGACCGATCAGCCGCAGTGGGAGCGGGCGCCGGGCAATATCAATCTCGAAACATTCGCCAGCAGCTGCCCGGTGAACCGGTTTTCCCAAGGGGATTTCTGCGACATCATCGGGAATGTCTGGCAGTGGACCCGCACCCCGATCATGCCCTTCAAGGGGTTTGAGGTGCACCCGCTGTATGACGATTTCTCGGTGCCGACATTCGACGGCCGCCACAATCTCATGAAGGGCGGCTCTTGGATTGCGACCGGCAACGAGGCGATTGCCAGCGCCCGCTATGCCTTCCGTCGCCACTTTTTCCAGCATGCAGGATTTCGCCCGATCATCGATGCCCCCGGCCACGATGCGATCACGGAGGGCTCCAAGCTCTACGAAACCGATCAGCTCGTCTCGCAGTATCTGGAATTCCACTACGGCCCGGCGGCGCTCGGCGTGGCGAATTTTCCGCAGGCCTGCGTCGAAGCGGTGGTGAAGCATCTGCCGCCATCGCGCCGCAACCGCTGCCTCGATATTGGCTGCTCGGTGGGCCGATCAGCCTTTGAATTTGCCCGCAGTTTTGCCCATGTCGATGCGGTCGATTTCTCCGCCCGGTTTATCCAGTCGGGTGTGCAGTTGCAGCAGGGGAGCGAGGTGCGCTACGAGGTGCCTGCCGAGGGGGAACTCACCGTTGCCCGCACGGTGTCGCTGGAAGCCCTCGGCCTGGGCGCCGTGGGGAGCAGAGTTTTGTTTTTGCAGGGAGACGCCTGCAATCTCAGACCGATCCTTACCGGCTACGATCTCGTCTTCGCCGGAAACCTGATCGATCGCCTTTACGATCCGCTCCTCTTCCTCGAGGGAATCGCGCCGCGGGTGCTGCCGGGGGGATTGCTTGTGATCACCTCCCCCTACACCTGGCTGGAGGAATACACTGAGAAAAACAAATGGCTCGGCGGCCGCCGGGAACATGGAGAGCCGCTGCCGACATTCGCGGGGATTTCCCGGGCACTCGCTGGGCAGTTTGAACTCGTGGGCCGGGAGGACATTCCCTTTGTGATTCGGGAGACGGCCCGCAAACACCAGCACACGCTGGCGGAGATGTCTGTCTGGCGGCGCACGGCCTGATGAGACATTGGCGCGATTCCCGCCCTGCAAAACATCTATCGATACGGCTGAGGCCACATAGGCTGAAATCTTGGAACTGGAGCGATCCAACCCGAAGACAACTGCGGAGCATCTCTGGCTGATCACCCCCTTGGAGTAGACTCCCAAGGCTTACCAGGCGGGAGTGTTTGCATGACGCCCACAGTCTTCCGGAATTGACCTTTTCGCTTCTTTTTCTTCTCCCGTGAGGAGACGAGGTTGCACGTTCATGTTGCCCACCCGGATGGAGAAGCCAAGTTCTGGCTGAGTCCTGACGTGGAACTCGCGACGCAGACCGGATTGGCACAGCATCTCATCAGGGAAGCCAAACTCTTGGTTGAGGATCATAGGGAGGAGATCATCAATGCCTGGAACCAGCATTTTGCCGGTTGAGTTGTCCAATGTTTCAAAGCACGGATTATGGCTGTTGATCGGCAGTGAGGAACTCTTCCTGCCCTTCGAGCACTTCCCTTGGTTTCGCGATGCCACGATCGACCAGCTTTCGAGCGTGGAGAGACCCACGGCAGACCATCTGTACTGGCCGCTTCTGGATGTCGATCTGTCTGTCCAGTCCATTCGGGATCCCGCTGCATTTCCTCGTATCGCGAGGTAGTTCATCGCGGCGATAAGTCCTGGAACTGGTCGGATGATTCGGTCTCCTGCCGGCGTGGAAGTGTCGGCTCATTGCCGTCTTTGAACTGCAGCACACCCTCCGGTGAGTCAGATGGCCGCCACACCCCCCATCGGCAATCCTGATCGAGGCCGCCCCTCCTCAGCCCCACTGCAGATTCAGGTGCGCAAGGCTCCGCCGCCGCGGAAGCGGCGCGACCTTGGGCTCTGGATGACGGTTTTTTCACTTCTGGTGACCATCGCCGCCGGCCTGAGCTGGCTCTGGTGGCAGTCCTCCGGTCAGCGCCTGCTATTGGCTCCCCGCCGGGCAACCCCGGCCGCCAGTGCCCCGCGCGACCGCCCACCTCCCGCTCTGCCTCAAGCGCCGCAGCAGGCCACAACTCCTGCCAGGCTGCCGGAGGCCATTGCTGCGGCATCTCCCCCACCTGCCTCCTCGTCCCCGGCTCCTGCGCTCGCTTCCGTTGAGCCAGGCGCTCCGCCAGCGGCAGAGCCTCACCGTCCGCCCGCCGTGCCGGTCGATCCGCTCGCCATCGATGCGGCGCTTGCCCCGGTGATTGGCTTGCTGGCCGCCCAGAATTTCGACGGCGCAGGCGCCGCCATTGAGGCCGCTGGCAACGCCGGCGGCACGCGCCAGCGTCTGGCCCCCTGGCTCGCTGTTGCCGCCAGCGCCCGGGCCTTTGCCGACTATTCCCAGGAGGCGCTTGAGGCGACTCGCCCCGGCCACGAATACGCTGTCGCTGGCCAAACAATTGTGATCGTGGAGAACGAACGCAATTTCTTCATCTACCGCTCGCAGGGGCGCAACAAAAAGATCGGCCGCGATCAGATTCCAGAGCCGATCCGACTGGCAATTGTGCTCGACTGGTTTAACGACCAACCGGCCAACCAGATCTACGTTGGGGCCTATCGGGCGACCCAGGTTCCGCCCAAACTGGCCGAGGCCCGTACCTGCTGGGAGGCCGCCAAAGCTGCAGGATTCGACGTCGATCGACTGCTTGAGTGGCTCGACGATCCGCTCGTGCAGGTGCAACTCCCTGCCGGGGCCGAGTGATCTGCCTGCGCCGCACAGGCCGCGGCGACTGGCTCCGTTGCCTCGATTGGCTCAGTAGTGCGCCTCCAAAATCAGCCGCAGGCTCTCCGGCGGCAGTTCGACAGGATTCCCGCGCATGCTCGCGCCGCCGGAATGCTCTGCCAGCCAGCCGATTCGCCCCCGCTCCAGCCCCACGTCCGCAAGCCGCCGCGGCACTCCCGCCACAGCGCATAATTCTTCGATTCTGGTCGTAAACGCCACCGCTGCCACGGCATCGTTCTCCGCTGCCGTTGGGTCGATGCTTCGCTCCAGCGTGGCGAAGTCGGCCTCACACGCCTCCCGATTCACACTCAGCGCCACCGGCAAAAGCAGCGCGCAGGCAAT
>CAISJI010000246.1 GCA_903885565.1 uncultured Planctomycetaceae bacterium | reverse complement strand
CCTCGGCGCACAAGAAGCGGCACCTTGGCCGGTGGCAGGCGGTCGCGAGGGCGGTCTCTCACCACAGGCGGCGATCCTCGAGGGCGGTGAGAAACGCTGCAACCGGGAGGACATCGATGCCGTCCTCGGTGCGCTGCGGTCGATCGCCGAGATAGACGATGACCCGTCGCCCCAGCCCTGCAAGCCCGTCGATCGCCCGCAGTCCCGCGAAATCTCTGGAAACAAGCGACGTCTTCGCCTTCGCTTCCACGGCTGTAAACCGTTTCCCTGCCTGGATGAGGAAGTCAACCTCGATCTGCCCCTCCGTCGGCGCCCAGTACCACAAGCCGTCGAAGGGATGGCCCGTACCGCTGGCAGGCTCGCCATAGGCACGGAGCAGTTGTCCAATCCAGCCCTCGAAAAGCGGCCCCCGCTCGGCGGCCGTGGGGGGATGAAACTCCCGCTTCACAGCCCGCACGACGCCGCTATCGACAAAATAGAGCTTCGGATGGCGCCGTTCCTTGACCCGCAGCCGCGCTTCGAATCCCGGCAGGAGCCAGGCCAGATGCGTGTCGGCAAGGATGCCGAGATAGCCCTCGACCGTCGTGCGGGCCACGCCGGCATCCCGCGCGAGCCCCGCCACAGAAAGCACCTGGCCATGAAAAACCGCCGCCACCGGGAGAAACCGGGCGAAGCCGGGAAGATTGCGGACGAGCGACTCGGCCTGGATCTCTTCCTTGAGATACATCTGCCCATAGGCCTCGAGGGCCTCGCGCCGGTCGGGTGCGGTCCAGATCACCGGGAGGCTCCCGTGGCGGAGCACCTCGGCGAGATCAAAATCGGCTCCCAGTTCCCGCGGCAGGAGCGGAAACATCTGCCGGTGGAGCGCCCGGCCGGCGAGGAGATTCGTGCCGGCCTGCTTCAGCTTGCGGGCACTCGAACCGAGGAGGACAAACCGCATCTGTCGGTCCTCGATGAAGCGGTGCACCTCATTGAGCAACCCCGGAATCCGCTGGATCTCGTCGACGACGACGGTCGCCCGACGGGGCAGCGTGCGCAATTCGTTGGCAAACAGGCCCGGCTCGCGCAGGAATGACTGGTAGAGCCGCTCGTCGAGCAGATCGATCCGGTGGGCGTCCGGAAGCATGCTCCGCGCCCAGGTGCTTTTTCCCGACCCACGCATGCCAAACAGAAAAAAACTCCTCTCCCGAGGAGGCATGAGGATTCGATCGTATGGCCGTGGATCAACCATGCCGTCATTTATACCGGAAAAATGACGACATGGCTACTGGGTCCCGAATTCTGGATGGAACAAGGGCGCATGCGGGCAACGATCGGCTGGCCGAGCCCGTCGGCCGGCGGCCGCATCAAGCGTTCACCCAGCGCTCACCCGTCAGGATCGTCGATGAGTTGCTGGAGCCGGGCGGCGTGCTCGGGGACAAGCCTGGGGAGCCACGAGGCGTCGATCAGGCCGAGCATGAGCAGATCGCGCAGGTGGGTGCGATCTTTGTCGCGATGCGAGTTGAGCTTCATCCGCACCAGCGCCTCAAGAGTCACTATTTTATAGTCATCCGCCGCCACCCGCTCGCTGACATCGGCCGTCGGAAGCGGATAGCTCTCGCGCACTTTTTCATTGGCAAAGAGGAGATGGATCGCATCCCGCGGGCTTCCCTGCGGGCCGTCGAGAAAACACTCCACTCCCATCACGCTGGCGTGCACAAACCCCGCCCCCTCAAGCGCCGTCTGGATGGCGGGCAGATCGCTGCGGCGGACGAGGATATCGACATCCTGCGTGTTGCGCACGGCGGCGCGATCGACGCGAGCCACCCACGCGGCAACGGCACAGTCGCCAGCCACAGCGCAGGAAATTCCAGCGTGTTCCAGGGCGGCGGTTGCCCGCACCGCCCGGTCACCAGCGGCTTGCACGGCTTCGATCATCCTTTGCCAGGAAAAAGGGTGAAGCTCAACAGCCACAGTGAACGTTCTCCCGAAACCGGACAGCCGCTTTCGAATTGTACCCTGAGGCGAAAAGCGGAGCGATGGCGGCCCATCTTTCAGCACGACCGGCCCGCTGGG
>CAISJI010000245.1 GCA_903885565.1 uncultured Planctomycetaceae bacterium | reverse complement strand
CGATGCGCCGCCGACGGCGGCGGGAGGAACCGCCGGAAGTGCCGGCCCACCAGCCCGACAGCACCGTGCCGAGCCATCCGCGGTTGTCGTTCGGTGGGCTGTCCATGGGGCGTTGTACCTCGATCACGTGCTCCAATCCCTTCATCCAACGCTACCCCGAAATGCCCCGCGATGCCACCTTTCGGGCTCCATCGACCCACCCTCCCGATCCGATTCCGGCGGCCCCATCGGCACAACCGCTCCAGATCGATCGGGTACGGCGGGAACTGGGGATCCTTACGGCTGCCGCGGTCGGCAGGTTCGATCCTGCCGGCTCTGGAGGAGCCGATTGGTTGTCGCGAGGGGGATGGAGTACTCTCGGGCCGGAGCGGGGGGCTGCCCCGATCCCTTTCTCTCAGATCAGGCGACCGGCCCATGATCGTTCAGGAACTCCATGCCATTCAGCACAGGCACCGCCATCTGCCGGCGGAGGAACTGCGCAGGTTGGCCGAGCGGACCGGCACGCCACTCTATCGGCTGCAGGAGATCGCCAGTTTCTTTCCTCACTTCAGGCTTGGCCCCCCCCCTGCCGTGGAGGTGCGCGTCTGCCACGACATGGCTTGCCATCAGCACGACTGCGCGGGGGTGAAACGGGAAGTCGAGCAGTTGCTGGCCGGCGACATCGCATCCGGCCGCGTTGCTGTTGGATATGCCTCCTGCCTGGGGAGGTGCGACCGCCCGGTGGCGGCGCTGGTCAACGACCAGTTCTTTGCCACCCGTTCTGCCGGTGAACTGGCGCAACTGGCCGGAGAATGCCTGGAGGGGAAGCCCCTTCAGGCCGACCGTGACAGCAGTTATCAGCCGCATGCCAATCTGCCGTGGCGAATCGATCCGTATGACGGCCCCTCCCCCTATGCGGCCGTGCGGGCGCTGGTTGCGTCGGCCGATTTCCAGTCGGTCATCGACCAGCTCAAGGCTGCCGATCTGCGGGGCATGGGCGGGGCTGGAGTGCCGGCCCATCAGAAGTGGAACGATGTTTGGAAGGCCCGCGGTACGGAGAAATACATTGTCTGCAATGCCGACGAGAGCGAGCCCGGCACGTTCAAGGATCGGGAACTGCTGACGCGTCACCCCCATCTGGTGCTCGAGGGCGTGATTCTCGCCGGGCTGGTGACGGGGGCCACCCGTGGCTGGATCTACATCCGCCACGAATATTCCGAGCAGATCGCCATCATGCAGCGGGAGATCGCCCGCGCGGAGCAGATGCAGGCCTGTGGCCAGAGCATGTACGGCAGTTCCAGGCAGTTTTTCGTGGAGGTGTTCACCAGTCCCGGGGGATACATCTGCGGCGAGCAGAGCGCTCTGATTGAGGCGATGGAGGATCGCCGGGCCCAGCCGCGCAACAAGCCGCCGCAACTGGAAACCAACGGCCTCTACGACAAGCCGACGCTGGTCAGCAACGTCGAGACCTTCGCCTGGGCCCCCGCCATCCTGATCAGGGGAGGCGCCTGGTATGCGCAGGAGGGGAGCAACGGCTGTCTGGGACGGCGGTTTTTTTCAGTCTCGGGGGATGTCCTCCGGCCGGGGGTGTATGAGGTGCAAAACGGCATCACGCTGCGCATTCTGCTGGAGGAGCATTGCGGCGGCGTGGTCGGGCAGCTCAAGGCCTTTGCTCCTTCGGGGCCCTCGGGTGGGTTTCTGCCCCGTCTGCTGCCGACGTCAAGCCTGCCCCGGGGCTGGGAGAAACGGGCGCCCGCCGAGCTTGTGGCGCAGGTGACGGCCACTGGCGGCGGCCATCTCGACATTCTCGATCTGCAGCTCGATCTGCAGCGGTTTCGCGATGTGGGGCTGGCCATCGGCGCTGGTCTGGTGGTCTACAACGACACACGTGACATGGTCGTGGAGGCCCTCAACTGCTCGCAGTTCTTTCGCGATGAATCGTGCGGGAAGTGCGTTCCCTGCCGGATCGGCTCGCAGAAGATCGTGGAGGTGGGGGAACAGATGGTGGCCGGGGCCATCGCCCCGGCCATGCTCGCCCCCCAGCGACAGCTCGTCGACGAACTCACCCGGGCGATGGAGATGACCAGCATCTGCGGGCTGGGCATGGTGGCTGCCAAGCCAATGCAGTCGGCACTCGAATTTTTCTCTGCCGACGTCGAGCACCATCTGCGGAGGACTCCGCATGGCTGACGCGCAGACAATCCCCCGCGACGACTTCGATCACGGCCTCGTGCTGCCAGAGGAAGACGGCCTCTTTGCCCGCGATATCGACGGGCAGTTGGTGCGGCTGGATAAGGTCACAGCGGCCGATTTCCAGAAGCAGATCACGATCAAAGTGGATGGCCGCGAGGTGACCGTCCCGAGGGCAGTTCCCCTGACCGACGCCCAAGGACGAATCGTGCGCGACAGCGAGGGGCGGCCGATCCCGCGGGCCACGACGATTTATGACGCCGCCACGCGGGCCTACGCCGATGATCCCGCCGGCAATCCGATCCCGATCCTCTGCCATCAGGAGCATCTTGAGCCGGTGGGAGTCTGTCGGGTGTGCTGCGTCGAAATCGCCAAAGTCAAACGCGGTTCGATGCAGCGCGAGCGGAAACTCCTCCCTGCCTGCCACCACCGTGTGGAGGAGACGATGGAGGTGCAGACGATCCGCTCTCCCGATCTCGCCGCGCGGAAGCGGGTTGACAGCCAGGTGCGGACGCTCGTCAATCTGCTGGCCACCGATCACCTGCCTGCCGACTGGAAGACGCGGTTTCCTGCCAATGAACTCGGACGGCTCACGGAACGGTTTGACGACTTGGCCCTGGAGGCCCGCCGGCAGGAGATGGGGGCCGATCCGGCAGCCGATGCGCAGCTGATCGAAAGAAAATGGCCGCTCAGCGGGACGCAGCCCTTCGGCGCCCGCACGCTGCCCCGCGGAGAGGATCATTCCTCAGCCCGCATCGATGTCGATCACGACCAATGCATTCTCTGCGATCGGTGTGTGCGCGCGTGCACCGATGTGAAGGAGAATTTCGTCATCGGTCGCTCGGGCAAGGGCTATGCCACCCACATCGGCTTTGATCTCGACGATCCGATGGGGAAGTCGAGCTGCGTCTCCTGCGGAGAGTGCGCGATCACCTGCCCCACTGGCAGCCTCATTTTTAAAGAGACGGTCGCCGATCGGGATGATGTCGGCTCGGGCACCACGATGACGGTCGCGGAACTCAAGCAGCACCCCATCTTTGCTGGCGTGCCGGCGAAGTTTCTGGAGTGGAACCACGATTCCATCCGGCGGCGAACCTACAGTCCCGGTGAGGTGGTCTGCCGTGAGGGGGAATATGGCTCCACCGCGTTTCTGTTGATCAGGGGACGGGTGGGGGTGTCGGTGGGCCGGGGTGATTCTCCGGTCGGCCAGGAGGGAATACTCAAGGCCCTGGTGCGATCCGCGACGGGCTGGTTGCAGCGCAGCGCTCAGGCGGGGCGACCGCGACGGGGCCAGCGGCAGGAATCGGTGCATACCGACGGCGGCCGGTCGCTGTCGCTTGTGAACGGGCGCTGGGTTGATGAGATGACCCCGCAGGACGTCATCTTTGGCGTGATGTGCTGCCTCAATCACTATCCCCGCTCAGCCACGATCACGGCGCTTGAGGAGACGGAGCTGTTTGAGATCAACAAGAATGTGCTCCATATGCTGCAGCGCACCGAGTCGTCGCGACACATCCTTGACACCGCTTATCGGGCCCACTCGCTCAAGCGTGAGATCGGTGAACTGAGCATGTTCCGCGGACTCTCGGCGGACGATCGCAGCAGGGCCGCAGACCTCATGCGTGACGCTGCTGAACTCGTGCAGGTGGAAAAGGGGCAGCCGATTTTTCTGCAGGGGGAAGGAGCGCGTGACTTCTTTAAGGTGCGCCATGGATTCGTGCGGGTCTCGCAGCGGCTGGGAACCCAGGAACGGGTGCTCGACTATCTCGGCCCCGGGCGCACGTTCGGCGAGATCGGGTTGATCTCGGCTTTGCCCGAGATGGGGGCAGAGCTAACCGCCCTGGGGGCGACGCGGAGCCTGCGCACGGCAACCTGCACGGCCCTTGACGACGTGGAGCTGGTGCGGATTCGCACCGAGGATTTCCAGGAGATTCTCCGGCTCTTTCCCCAGGTGCGCGAGGGGCTGGTGGCGGAGGCGAAGCGGCTGCTGGTCTCCGATGCAAACTTTTCCCGGCTGGAAAAACGGGGGCTTGAGGAGTTTTTGGAGAACGGCCTTTACAGCGCGCAGAAACTGCTCGTCCTCGATCTGGAGAGTTGTACCCGCTGCGACGAATGCACCCGCGCCTGCTCCGACACCCACGAGGGGGTCACTCGCCTGATTCGCGAGGGACTGCGGTTTGAAAATTTCCTGGTGGCCAGTTCCTGCCGCTCCTGCCTCGATCCCTATTGCCTCGTCGGCTGCCCCGTCGATGCCATCCACCGAAAGCCGCGGGAAAACCATCCCGGGGCGTTGGAAATAGTGATTGAAGACCACTGCATCGGCTGTGGGCTCTGCTCGACCAATTGCCCCTACGGCAACATATCCATGCATCGGGAGGAGGCGGGGCGAGTGGCCACCACCTGCGATCTGTGCCGCGATCTCGTCGGGCCTGACGACGACCCGAGTTGCGTCTATGCCTGCCCGCACAATGCCGCCTTCCGGATGAGCGGTGAACACCTGTTGGAAATCGTGGCCCAGCGGCGGGCGACCGGCGGCGTCTGACCTGGCCATCACATCGAGCGCTGCCGGCCGGACTGAATCCACAGCCTGCCAGAGGATCAGGGGCGATCCGGAAGCGACTCGAAGAGTTTGACGAGCCTGTCGAGTTCTTGGGCCACAAGCCCGGCATCGAATTGGTGCGGGCTGTTGAACTGCAGCCTGTGCCCGGACCGCTCTTCAGTCGTGAATTCCAGCGCCGCGCGGAGCCTCTTCAGGCCGGTCTGCAGCGCCGCCGATTCGGTGGCGCTCGCCCCCGCGCTCTCCGCCCGGGCGGAGAGTGCGTCGAGTGCCT
Organism: uncultured Planctomycetaceae bacterium; assembly: GCA_903885565.1. GTDB lineage: Bacteria > Planctomycetota > Planctomycetia > Pirellulales > UBA1268 > CAISJI01. The sequence goes on along the minus strand of CAISJI010000245.1, from coordinate 49,195 downwards.
GGAAGGCCGCGGCCGCCTCGTTCCAGATGGCTGGATCGACCCCAGCCACCACTGACTGCGCCAGCTGGCCGGCCGTTTCAGGCTCAGCCTTTGACGGGCCGGCGGTGTGTTCCAGCGACTTCAGGGCGGCCTGCAGCATTTCCGCTGAGGGAGCCCTCCACCACTGCCGTTCAACCGCCTCCCGGAAACGGGCCAACTCCGCCGCCTGCTCGGCGGGAGTTGCCAGATCAAGCAATGCCCATTGCAGCGGTTCGAGGCGGGGCGTGCCGGGGGGCAGGCCGCCGGGGGATGCCAGCGGATCTTTGTGGGGCAGCGGCAGACGATGGCAGCTGTAGCAATCGAAGGCGGCGAACTCTGGCCAGGCGAGGGGCTGATGACCGGCCGGGAGCTCGGCCGGCCGGTCGGCGCCAGCCGATCGCTCCGCCTGCACCGAGAGCAGCGTGAGATAGGCGTGCAGGGTACCTCGGCGTCCCAACGCCCATTCCACGAATGGGTCTGGCACGGCATTCAGATCGTCTGCAGCAGCCCCGCTCGGCGCGCCGGCGAATCGATCCCGCCAATGAGGAGGCTCGGCAGCCTTGTACGACCGCAGCTCAAAGGCCAGCCGGGGATGGCCAGCCGCCAGGAAATCGTGCGTGACCTCGCGCGGGAAACCATCGGCAGTGGGCAGGCCACCCACATGGCATTCCGCGCACACCTGCGCGCAGGTGAACGGATCTGCCAGATCGACCATGCCCAGGGTGTTGCCCGCTGTCCGCCAGCCTGGCAGCGTGTGGGCAACCAACCAGTCGCCCGCTCCACCATGGCACGATTCGCAACTCACGCCGTCGCTGGCGAGGGCATCGCGTGCCGTGGCGTGGCAGCCGATACAGGCCCGCTGGGCATATGCCGGCTCCTGCCCAAAAGCCCGATCCTGCCTGGCCAACGCGGCTACTATTTTTTCTGCCAACGGTTCGTGCAGCACCTGCTCTGCCCGCGCGTGCCGATCGCGCGTGGCCCAGACGCTGTAGGCGCTGCGGCCGGGGTGCTGCGTTTCGGCCGGATCGCCGGCGTGGCAGCCACTGGAGGAACAACTGCCGGCTCCCAGCAGGGCCCGAGGCTGTGCCGGCCGGCGCGCTTGCATAGCCACTGGGGCTGGCGCCGCTGCGGAGGGGGGTGCGCGCCGGAACATGGCCAAGGCCGCCACCCCTGCTATGCCAAGCAAGAGTGCCCAGAGGGCAGGAGTGTGCAGCCGCCCCATCGCTTTCTCCTAGGGTGCCTGTCCGAGGAACAGGTGGCTGCCCGACCCGTGGTAGCCGTGGCATTCCACGCAGTCGAACCGGGCTCCTCCGCGGATCGGTTCGCCGTGAGGGGCCGGCTGCGTGGGTGCATGACAGACCACGCACGATTCCCGCCCGGCGATCATCACCATCTGATGGTCGAGCGGACCACCCTCAGGCAGGCCCGCCGGGGCCGTACCGGTGGCACTGGCAGGATCGGCGGCCGCATGGCACTGCTGGCAGGAAAAGCTGCGATGGGCCTGGTGGTTGAACCGGGCCTTCCCCAGCCACACTCCCGGCACCTGAGTGGGGGCCACGCGAAACCACACTGCTTCCCTGGCGGCGGCGGTGGAGGCTGGCAGGAGGCTGCCAGCAGCAGCAAGCGGAGCCTCCTCGAGTTGGTGGCATTTCTGGCAGGTGCCACGGACGAATGTTCTCGATCCGGCCACCCGCTGTTCCACCAGATCCTGAAGCGCCTTCCCTTCGGCAGCGGCGGAGGCGGGCAGCGGCCGGGGGAGGAGCGGCTCGCGTAGCACGGCTCCGTCGGCGGCGAGCGCCTCCCGCAGGGCGAGGCCCTCAAGGAACTGTCGCAAGCCCGCCGGATCGATGCCGTGGGGCACGGCGGCGGAAGCATCGGGAGCGTTGGGGCCCGTTCCAGAAGTGGGCAAGGCGTGGCAGGCGGCGCAGTGGTTTTCAAACGTGACCGGCAGCGGATAGGCCCCGGGGGCAGCCCCAGCCACGAAGGCTGAGATGACTCGCAGATCGCCATCTGCCAGCGACGGGGCAAATGCGTGGCACGAGGAGCAGGCCAGTTGCACCGGATCGCTGGGGCTGCCTCCCTCCGGCCGGTAGCGGGCCTGGTCCCCGGCCGACATCTGGCCGTAGGTCCATAGCGTGGCGTCGGCCGGTCGTGCGCTGGAGGCTGTCGGGCCAAATGTCAAACCGAGCCGCATGTGTCGCCCATGCGAGAATTTCAGCCGGCCGGGATCTTTCATCAGGGAGGCAAACGCCGGGTGGTGTTCGTTGTCGAATCGGGTGATGGGGGCATCGCTCGAGGCGGGGCCATCTGCAGGCGGCTGAACACTGACGCGGTGCCGGGCGATCTGCGCATGGCAGGCGGTGCAGGTCTGGTCTGAAACGCGGGTGAGATCGGCACTGCGCCCCAGATGATCGGCATGGCAGGAAGCGCAGGATCCCACCTCGTGGGCGATCTGCCGGGAAGTATGGCTGGCCACCCGGTGGCAGGCCTCGCAGGCTGCATCAGACGCCTGCCGGGTGAGTGGCGTGGTCAGCCAAGTGTTATCGCGGATCGGTGAGAGCGGCTGGTGGCAGGTCTCGCAGTCGTGCTCCCAGGGGGCATGCACGTGGGCTACGGCGCCCGGCGAATGGTGCCGCGGTTGGTCCCAGGCGCCCCAGGCACACCAGCCAACTCCCAGCAGAAGCGCCAGCAGGATCAGCCACCGGCGGGCCACTGCAAAATGATTGGGGGTATGAAAGTAGGCGCGATCGATCCGCGCCACCTGCTCGCGGGAGGTGCTGCCTTCGGGCCGCGCTATGGGGGGGAGCGGGGGCATGAAGCCTACCAATACCACAGTGCCACGGGGATGTGGACCGCCAACAGAACAGCCAAGCTTACCGACAGCGGAACGTGCACCAGCAGCCAGCCATGCAGCCAGCGGTGGATCCTCATCTGCAGGTCCCCTTGGCGCCGCTGATCACACGCCTGGGCAAGATGGTCGATGAGCGACGCGGCTTCCGGCGGACTCTCCGCGCGGAGAGCGGCAAAGCGCCGCGCCGCTGCGGCAGTTGAGGCCAACCCCTCCCTGCCGGGAGCTTTCCCGTCGAGCAGATAGGGACGGAGTTCGGTGAAGAAACAGCGGCGGATGGGGAGCGTGCCCGGGATCGGGCTGTAGACGGGAACTGTTTCCAGCACTTTCCCCTGAATCCCTGTCAGCGAGCGGAATCCTGTCACAACGGCATGTTCGGCACCGTCGTCGTCGGCCTCAGGAGTACGGTCGTGGGGCGCATGGGGATCTCCCACGCAGAGTGCGCCGACGAGCTTTTCGAGATCGCGACAGCGTTGCCTGGCGACGTGATCGATCTGCTCGTAGATCGTTTCGGCAGGCACCTGTTCCAGGAGCATTGTGGGGAGGAACTGCTGCAGGAAGAGCCCCCACACGCCGCTGGCGATCACGAGCAGGAATGTCGTCATCAAGGCGAGATTGAGCCAGCCACCGATGAACAGCAGTCGGGCGTGCATGAGCACCAGCGGCACCGCCAGCAGACCGAGCCAGATGTGGGCCCGCAGCCAGGTCTGGGCCGATCCCAGCCGCCAGGAACGGACCCTTTTTCGGGGCCAGAGCAGGAGTTCGAAGAGGATGATCAGCCCACCGGCCACGCCGCAGACCAGACCGGTGCGACTGCTGCCGCCGGGGATGGCTCCCTCCGTCCACCATTCCCATCCATAACATCCGGCGGCAGTCACGGCGCTGGCGGTTCCTGCCAGAATCCAGCGCAGATCCTGCGGCCATGTTTTACCGCCGATGATCACAAGCACCTCCGCCCCTCTCCTGGGCTCACCGCGCGGTAGCCCGCACCTGCCGGCACTATTCCTACCAGCCTCCCTACTTTACTGACCCCACCCTCACGCGCCAAAAGCAGGCGGGTGAACCAGCTTGGAGTGGACAGCCTCGGGCGATCTGCCCGATGGAAGGGGATGGCGGGGTGGGTTTGGCCCTTGTGAATCTGGCTGCGGGAGTGGTTTTCCGGGAACATCTTCCGGCACCGTCGGGATCGATTGAGCCATGTGGCAGGCGCGCCATCACCACCGAGCCCTGTTTGTTCTGGTGTGGCTGTCGGCTTTGGGGGCTGCTCCCCTGCCCTGCCCCTGCCCGCCCACCGATCGATTGCCGCAGAAGCGCACCGACAGCCTGGGGGTCGCCTCCTGCAGCACATCGAGTTGCCATGGTGGGCCCAAGGGGGCCAACCACGATGTGCAGTCGTTTGCGGCCACCATCTGGATCAACGACGACCCACATTCCCGGGCGGCGGAGGTGCTCCACGAACCCCGGTCGCTGGCGATGGCCAAAATGCTCGGAATCGGTGCCCCCCATCGGTCGCGTCAGTGCCTCGTCTGCCATGCGACCCAGGATCTCAAGGCCGAGCCGCTTCCCTCTCGGGTGCTGGCCGACGGCGTCGGCTGTGCCGCCTGCCACGGCGATCCCACTCAATGGGAAAGCCTGCACACGCTCGACGGCTGGCGGCAGATGTCACCTGATGAGCGGAAGGCGCTGGGATATACCGATCTCTCCACTCCGCTCGCTCGGGTGCGTACCTGCGTGCGTTGCCATGTTGGAGATGCCGATCACGAGGTCAATCACGATCTGCTGGCGGCGGGCCATCCCCGCCTGACGTTTGAGTTTGCCGCCTATCAGCGGCTCGAGCCGCGGCACTGGAGCCCCGCCGGGAAGGCTGAGGCCACAGCAGACTTCACACAGCGCTCCTGGGCTGTTGGGCAGGCTGCCACGCTTGAGGCGGTGGCCCGGTTGCTTGAGGTGCGCGCTGCACGGGCTGTGGAGGAGCCGGTGGCGCGCTGGCCTGAATTCGCCGAACTCGATTGTTCTTCCTGCCATCGGCCGCTGGGCGGGGGCGGGCTTGCCTCGCGCTCGGTTATCCCCGGCGCGTTGCCCGGCACTCCCTCCTGGCAGCCGTGGCAGGTCGCAGCGGGACGGCTCTTGGGCACGCAGGCGGCCGATGCCGCTTTGGTGGAGGCCAACGTCATCGCTCTCCGCACCCTGCTGGCCGCCGATTGGGCCGGCGCCGAGGTGGAGGGGCTGCACCGCGTCTGCCGCCAGGCCGACAGCCTGGCCACCGCGGCAGGCAGCCTCTCCGAGCAACTCTCCCAAGCCCCGCGGATCAACCTCCAGGGAACCCCTGCGGCAGTCGAGACACTGGTGGCCAGCAGCCCCCAGGAATGGCAGTCGTGGGATTCGGCAGTGCAGACCTATCTGGCGCTGGAAGCTGCCCGACAGGGTGGGCCAGCACGGCTCGGAAGCGCCGGATGCCGGCTGCCGCAGGAAACCGAAGCCGGCCCAGCGCTCAACACGCTGCGCCGCAGCCTGCAGCTTCCAGCGGGGAGCAACACGCCGCGCGACTTCGATCCGCGTCGGTTTCATTCCCTGCGCAGCGAGGTACCATGATCGCTGGCGTGGGGTGTTCTCATGTGGCCGACAGGCCGGGCCCGAGGAACGTGTGTCGCATGCCATCTGCCAGAGTTGTGCCATGCCGCTGCCGGCTGCCGCTCCTCCTGCTGGTTCTTGTTTCCTGCTGGGCTGGCAGCCCGCGCGCAGACGATCTGCCCGCGCCGGTAGACCAGTCGGCTCATGAGCCCCGCTTCAGTTTCAAGGGGAGCGAATTCTGCATTCGCTGCCATCGCAGCGAACAGGGGGAATGGAGCGACACGGCCACCACCGCCGCCTGGCGGCACGATGCCCACAGCCGTTCTCATCTGGCCCTCCTCTCGGAAAACCCCCGCACTCGGGCTATCGAAGCGGCCCTGAGGATCCGCGCTGCTGACACCGCCAGCTGCGTCGCCTGCCACACCCACCCCGCTGCGGAGCCCGCCGTCGAGGAGGAGACTCCGCTGGTGCATGCCGGCATCAGCTGCGAAACCTGCCACGGTGCAGGCAGCGCCTACTTTGAGCCGCACCTGGAGAAGCGGTGGAGGTTTCTTTCCCCGGCTGAGAAGCAGGCCCTCGGCATGCACGATCTGCGCAGTCCCGCCCTGAAGGCGGAAAACTGCCTCTCCTGCCATCTGGGCGATGTTGCATCCGGCCGGGTGGTGAGCCACGCGATGTACGCCGCCGGCCATCCTCCGCTGCCTGCCTTCGAGATGGAGGCCTACAGTCGGGCGCTTGAACCGCACTGGAAGCGGGTGTGGGAGAAGTCGCCGCGAGTGCAGGCTGACGCCGCCCGGGCCGGCTACCACACCGAGACGGCCAGCGTGTCGCAGCGGGCGCTGATTGGAGCGCTGGTGGGATTGCGGGAATCGGTGGAGCAGGTGGTCGATTACGCCGCGGCCAGTACCGGTCCGTCCCCCGCCGGCAGGTCCTGGCCGGAGCTTGCCCTCTACGATTGCCAAGCCTGCCACCACGAACTGCAGTTGCCGAGCTGGCGGCAGCGGGCTGGTTACGGTGATCTCGTGCCCGGCCGCCCTTCGCTGTACCGCTGGCCCAGAGAGCTCGCCGCCGTGGCCTGCGCCGAGGCAGGCCAGCCGACCGATATCGACGCCCTGCTCGCCCCGTGGGTGCAGGAACTCAACCGGCGTCCGTTCGGCGTGGCCAGTCGACTCACTGAGGTGTCACGCGCGCCGCTGGATCAGATCGGCCGGGCCATCGACGCTCTGGCCGCCCGCCCCCGCGATGCCTCGCTGGCGGAAATTGAGCGGCTGCGGATTCAAAAACTCGCTGCCGCTGGCCGCCGCAGCACCGATTTTGAATCGGCCCGGCTGCTGGGTTGGGTGCTGGTCGAGACGCTTTCCGACCATGCTGGCTGGCCGCCAGAAACAAAAGCCCGGATCGTGGCGCAGCTGACTGAGCCACTCGCGCTTCAGTTTCCCGCCGCAGGACCGAACCAGCCAGCAGCGCAACCGCCCTTTTGGCAAACATCCCTGACGGCGGCGGCCCGCGCCGACCGCGAATCGGTGCAGGGAGCATTTCAATTGCCGGAACAGGCGGCCTCCCCCGCCGGGGCTCCGCCGGCGCATGATCACGGCAGCGGCACGCCGGGGGCGGGGCGGTAGAGCTCGGTGTCGAAGGGGTTGTCGCTCACCTTCCAGAGCCGGCCCTGATACTTGTACATCCGCTCCTGCTCCTGGAGATTGAAGGGGCGGGCCCCCACCCGACCAAACACGGAGAGCTGGTTGCCCGATTCATCCACCGCCCGATCCCGATCGACTCCCTCCGAGATGGAGAGGGCCAAGCCCCCCTTGGTCACCGGATAGGTGGCGACGAGCTGCGGCGTGGGACGCGGGCTGAATCCAACGTTGCCGGGGGTTTCGGGGGAAGTCAGTTGCACCACCCGCACGCCGTTGGCTCCATCAGCCACGTAGGCAAACTCGCTGACATAGGTGATCCCGAGTTTCACATCGCGCACATCCCGCATCGCCCCGCCGGCATCAAAACACTGGTCGACAAACGGCTCATTGGGGTTGGTCACATCGACGATCACCAATCCCTGCGGCCCGCCGGCGACATAGGCATAGGTGCGGGCAACGTAGACATTGTTGGCCTGCTCAAGCGGCACCGTGGCCAGCCACTGAGGGGCGGAGAGCTCCGTGATGTCGAATGTTTTGAGCCCATCAGCGTCGCAGATGAAGGCGTGGCGGAACTGGATCGCCACGCTGCGGGGAGCTGTCACCTCGGGCGCTCGAATGACAGCAATCACTTCGGGGCAGGTCGGTTTTTCCAGATTCACCAGCACGACGCCGGCATTGCAGCAGATCCAGGCCTGCGTGCCAGCGATTGTGATGCTGCGCGCTCCGGTGAGAATCCCCTGCGGATTGAATGTCACATCCTTTTTTAGGAAGTTATTGAGCGGGTTGCCGTCGAGGAGCGTGCCCGCCCCCACGAGGATGAGCCCCTCCTCAAGATCGGTGACATAGAGATAGCCGTAAAGCGGGTGGACGGTGCCTTCGAAATTCTCCGGCTTGTGCGTGCGGGTGGGGTCGGGGGCGGTGGTGGCGGGGGCGGCCACGGCCGTGGCGTAGCAGGTGTCGACATAGAATTGCTGGCCCAGCGGCGACACAGGCGCCGTGGTGATCCGCTGCGAGAAGCCCTTGTTGTCGATGAAGGCAATGTCATAGACGCGCAGGCCATCGGCGCCACAAGCAGCGTAGAGGTATTCCCCGCGGGCCTGCACCTGCAACACTTCGCGCGTCTTCAGTGGGTTGATCAGGCGCGCTGCCACGTCCCCAGCCGCATGGTGGTGGGCATGCTGGAGCACGCCGTCGGCGGCGATATGTCGGCCGAAGTCATCAGGGAAGGCTGTCTTATGAAACGAACTGCCGATCACAGCCTGCGGCTCCACCTGTTCGGTGACCACCACACCGGCCAGCCCACCCGTGCCCAGGCCCACCCAGGTGTAGCGGCCGATGAAGTTGGTGTAGTTGGTGCCCTGCATGAGCAGCTGCGCCATGATCGCGTTGTTGTCGTCGTATTTCGACACGTGGCAGTCGGTGCACATCTTGGTTTCGTGCGTGCCGGGGCGGTGCTGCGAGAAATCGACTTTCCCGCCGGCCCGCACCGGGCCGCCGCGGACGGTGTGCGGCACGTTGGTGCTGAAAGCGATGCCACTGAAGCCCTCGGCTGAAATCGTCTGCTGCTGAACGTAAATCGATTCGCGGTTGGCGTTGTAGGAGCCGACATGAATGGCGCAGCTGGAACGGGAGGGGCCGATCCGGTTGCCGGTGGCGTTGCCATCGCGGGCGAGCATGTAGACGTCGTCGCGGAGCGTCTGAAAGTTGTAGGCGACGAGATTCCGCGACACATCCCCTTCGTTGTGCAAGGCGGGCGCCTTCTTGTTGGCCTTCTGCGGCAGATGGCAGCCGAAGCAGCTCGGATTCCAGGAGCTGTGGCAGGCGATGCAGCTCATCAGATCGTTGCGGTGGGCACAGTCGTCGGGGCGCACCTCGCCCCCCCAGTCCATGGCGCCATCCTCCGCCATCCGCACCGTCTTGGCGAAGGCGGAGAGGGCGTTGTAGTGCTCATGTTTCGGGTCGATCGTGGCCTTCGTCTGCTTTACCTCCCAGGTGAGGTTTTCCTCCACCATCGAATTCTGAAACACACGCTCTCCCTCCACCACGAACCGACGCTTGCCGGAGGGAGTGCGGAGTTCGCGCAGGTCGCGCCCCCCCTCGGGGCTGGAGGTGTCGGAGGCGGGGCCGCTGGTGCGCAGGGTGGTGAGGCTGTCGGCGGTGCCATGGCAGTCGATGCAGCCGATCTCGATCGCAGCCCGCACCTCGCCGTAGAGCTTGGTGTTGCCGTGCATGTCCTGCACGAAGTGGCAGTCGATGCAGTGCATCCCACGTTCCATATGCACGTCGAGCAGATGCACCGGGAGGCCGTTGCGCTCGTGTGCCAGCGCCCCCTCCTCCCGCTCGATCTGCTCGGGGGTTTTTTCGTCGGCGTTGCGGTAAATCTCCTTGATGCGCTCCGGCATCTTCACCGCTTCCCGTAGCGCCGGATTGCCTGCTTCGGCCACGACATCCCCCTTGTGATCGAGCAGATTCCCCTGCCGATCGTGCTTGAACACCGCCCGGTAGGCCCAGCCGTGGCCATGAAAATCAGCGAACTGCGTCTGCTGCGTGCGGTCGTTAAGATCGGTGAGATTGGCGAGAAATTCCGGATCGGAGAGCCTGTTTTTTGCAGCCGATTCGTTGGGATTGGCGAACTGGCTGTTGATGAGGTCTTCGGACGTCGGGTAGCGCTGCTGGCTGGGGTAGATCAGTTCGCTGTCGGTTTCCTCGTCCCACCACATGTAGCCGATGTAGCTGTTCATCACGTTGGTGCCGGGATGGATGTGGCAGACGATGCACTGGCTGGTGGGGATTCCGTTGCCGGGGGCGAAGCGATGTTCGATCGGATGCCCGCTCTCCTGCCGGGGGATCATCGGATCGGCCGAGCAGCTAAAGCCCCGGTTGCCGAAGGCCGCATAGGGGCCGGAATGCACGGGGGAACGGTCGTTGGCATACACCACATGGCAGCCGGTGCAGCCGCTGGAGCGGTAGTCGCCGGGATGGTCGTTCGTGCCCAGGAAGTTGAGCGTGGGATCGAGGAGGCGGGTTTTGGTAAGGCTCACGAAAACCGGGTCGGTGCGGTTTTCTGTGCCGAGTCCGCGCACAGCCAGCCGCTGCCGTGGTCGGCCATTTTCCTCCAGCCGTTCGGGATTCCCCACCTCCGCACGAAACCGGCCGCCGCGCTCAAAGATGCGCAGGATATTGCCCGGTTGGGTTCGCTCAAACCGCGGCAGGGGATCGAGATACCGCATCACTGCCTGGCGGTTGCTCTCCTCGGCCGTGGGCGGAGGAACCGTCTGCAGCCGCTGTGGTACGCCGTCAGTGCTGTAGCTTTCGCCGTAAGCGGCCTGCTTATTGGGAATGGAGCCGTTGTTATACAGCGCGGCGTTCCAGAGCATGCAGCCGTGGGTCATCATGCTCTTGCGCACCTGCAGCACGATGGAGGAATGGCAGCCGCCGCAGGAGATGTGGGCCACGCGGAGGTCGCCCGGATTCACAAACCGGACAAACTCCGGTGATTCGTGATTGAGCAATGTGTAGGAGCGGACCGGGTTGGCCGATCCGGGCCAAGCCTCGCACTCGCGGGGATGGATATGGGCTCCCTGTTTGGTGAGGGCGTCGGCATTGCCGCCGTGGCAGTCGGTGCAGCCCAGACGGACATTGGGGCTTTGATGCATGTCGCCCACATTCGTATGGCAGCTGATGCACCCGCGGCTCTTGCCGGCGGCTTGTTCTGTGGTCTGGCGGGTCAGATCGGGACCCAGGAGGTGGGGGGCGAGCGGGGCCGGGTTGGCCGGGTCAAGCGGGGCCACCGCCAAAGGATGGGCCGCTGGCAGAGCCTCCGCGGGGAGCGGCAGGGGATCGGCGGGCGTCGCTGCAGAAGACTCCCGCAGCGGGTTTGAGCCTTCGGCGGCCGATGCCAACGGCATTCCCGTGAGCCCTCCGCCGCCTATCGCTGCGATCAGACAGAGCGCCAGAATCGCCGGCAGCGTCCCGCACCAGGTTGGTTGCCTCCGGCTCATCTGGTGAACTCCATTTCACCCTAGCTGTCCGTGGAAAAAGTCATCCCTGACCACTGAATTGAAGACAGCCCACTCGGACGACCGCAGGAACGCCCCCGTCGAGGGTCCGGCTGGCGTTTCCTGGGTCGACCACCGCCGCATCCGGCGGCGGGTACTTTATCCACAGCCTGCTAGGGCTTCGCAGGCTCCGCGTTTCGCGTCACCCTTTCTAAGCCTCGATCGCTTGATGATGCCGCCCAGCGGCGCAGGAAGTCAACCAGAGTTGTCCAGCCGCAGCGACTCTTGCCGACGGAAGGCCACGCCGGGGGTCTCCGCAGGCTCTCTGCGGGGGGAGGTCTCAGGCCCGCCCCGTTCTTCCCAGCCTTCCCAGGCAGGAAAGGCAGCGTATCGGCCCACGGCGGTTGGTTTGTGCAGGTTTCGCAGACCTAAAGGTTTTGGGAGGAAGCGGGATTGTCTCCTCTTTCCTGCGAATCGGACCGGAGAATGGCAGGCATCCGTCGAGGCATTATCCCGATGAAATTGATGGAAACAGCCCGCTGATTCCCTTTTCTCGGCCCGCCGGCCGAGGCTCACCCATGGCCCCCCTCCGCCAGCCCCTCCGCCAGCCAGAGCCCCGGTCGGCCGTCGGCGCCAGAGCTTGGCCGGTAACAGCCGGGCCGCTGTGGGCATGGGTGGTGGTGAGTCTGCTGTGCATCTCCGCCTGCTCTGCTGCTGCCACGGCCCAGGGCACCGTCTCTCCGCCCCCGGCGCAGCAGCAACCTGCTCCTGCGGAGCCTCCGGAAGGCGGAGCGGATGGCGAAGAAGGCACGCTGCCTGACGCGGCGGCCGCCGCAGAAGCAGCCGCCGATCCCGCAGCCGCACCCGACCTCGGTGCCGAACTGGCCGATCTCGATCTGGGCGGGCTTCGCGAAACCTGGTCGACCACGCCGAGTTTTGTGGGCGACGGCTGTGCTCCCTCGAGCAGCAGTTCCACCGTGGCGGTCGGCCGGTTGGTCATCATCGCGTCGGGGCTGAAGGGGCCCGACGCGGGGCAACTCTACGGCCAACTTCCGGCCGAGGTGAATTCGCTCCTCGATGCCCAATACAACAGCGTGCAGGCGATTCAGGCCAGTGGCTATCCGGGATTTGTGTTGCCTGCGGAGTCGCTGGGGAATGTTCCGGGCACGCCACCGGTGGTGCTCGATGTCGGTGGGGCCTCTCCCGGAGCGGGCATCACGCCGGTGCAATCCCCGGCGTTGTTCACGGCCGCTGCTGACAATGCATTTGCGACCAGTCCCTCCCTCAACACCTCACAATACGCCGACCAGAATCCGGAAACGGTCTACGATCCCGCCAGCTCCGGGGCCCTCGCCTCGGGCGGCGCGCAGGACGCCTTTCTCTTCTACAACTACTCCATTCAGGTCGACTCCGCGGGACTCATCCCCGGTCTCAATGTGGGGTTTACAAAACTGGTGGAGAATTCGAGTCCTATTCCACGGGACCGCGTCTATTTCAATTACAGCTACTTTCACAATGCCAACATCTCTGCCAACCGGGCAGACGTGAACCGCTTCACGCCCGGTGCCGAGATGACGTTCTTCGACAACTGGACCTCGGTGGAGGTGCGCACCCCGTTTGCCGGCACGCTGAGCAACACGCAGGAGGTGGTGGGGAGCGCCTGCGGAGGACTGTCGGAATATCGCGATGTTGAGTTCGGCAACATGTCGGTGATCTTCAAGTCGTTCCTCATGCAGCGGGAAACCTGGGGCATCTCCGCCGGCATGCAGGTGCTCCTGCCGACCGCCGATTCGACGTTCGTCAACGGCACCAACCAGCTGGCCCAGCCGATCCAGATGGTGTACGTGCAGAATCAATCGGTGCATGCGATGCCGTTTGTGGGGAGCGTATGGGCGCCGAGCGACCGCTGGTTCAATCAGGCGATGCTGGAAATGGATATCGATACCAACGGCAGTCCGGCCTACGTCAACAGCAACCTCGAGCCAGGGATCCGCGGCACGCAGCTCACCAGCGCCGGTCGGGTACTCTATCCGACATTTATGTATCTCAGCTTTGGCACCGGCTACTGGCTCTATCAGGGGAACGGTCCCGGACTGACCGGATTCTCCCCGGTGATGGAGGTGCATGTGAATCAGGCCATGTCGCAGTTTCAGCCGATCCGTGCCTATGGATATTCTCTCGGCAGCGACCTGGGAGTGCTGTCGGTGACCAATGGGCTGGTGGGATGCAATCTCGAGTGGAACAAGCGTTCGACCGTCACGTTCGCCTATGTGACGCCGCTCGGAGGGGGGCTCGACCGCTTTTTTGATGGCGAGTTGCGGGCCTTTGTGAACTGGCGGTTCGGCCGGCAAAACCGGCTGACACGGGCGCAGTTTTAGCTTGACGCGGAAAAAGCCCTCCGCTGCCGCCCGCCACCATTTCCAGACCTATTCTTTGACTCTCAGGGCGCTTCAACTAAAAAAGAGTCTGTTTTGGGGGGTGAACCTTCCCCCGAGCCCCCCCGTAGAGTCTTCACGAGCCAGGAAAGGCTTCCGCCTGAGTTTAGCCTGAGGTGGTTCGTGGTTGCCGGTCCAACCGAGGAGTCGACCATGAGCCACGCCCGCCCTCTGCCCAGATTAGATGCTGGTTCAGATTCTGCTCAGGCGGCCCGTCCGGCGGGGAAGCGAGGTGGGCGGCGTGCCAATCGGGCAACCCGTCAGCAGATTCAGGCTCTCCCGTCCCTCGAACTGCTTGAGCAGCGGGCGGTCTTTGCCGTCGGCGCGGCCCCCAGCCTGGTGGCCGATCTGAATCTATTGCCTGAGAGCGGACTCCCGCCAGCGGCTGAGTTTGCCACAGTGGGCGGGGTTGTTCTGTTCGCCGCTGACGATGGCCAGCATGGCGTTGAACTCTGGAGAACCGACGGCACGCCCGGCGGTGCCAGTCTCGTCAAGGATATCCGCGTGCAGGAAGCCTCTGATGCACTCTTTGGCATGGGGAGCCAAGGGGGCAGCCAGCCGAGCGGGTTTTTTGTGGCGGGCAGCACGCTCTATTTTTCAGCCGACGATGGCATTCATGGCCGTGAACTCTGGAAATCGGATGGCACAGAAGCCGGTACGGTGCTGGTCAAAGATATTTTCGTGGTCCCGTCGACAGCCAATCCCTATGACATCATCCCCGCCAGCAATCCCCGGGGATTTGCGCTGCTCGGCACCACGTTGCTGTTTGCCGCCAACGATGGCGTCCACGGTGAGGAACTCTGGAAGACCGACGGCACCGCGACTGGCACCATGCTGGTCGCCGACATCAATTTGGGTTCATTCAATCCACATCTCGGCGGATCGAGCGCCAGCAGCCCGCAGCATCTGACCCCCTTTGGCACCAGTCTCCTCTTCAGTGCCGACGACGGCGTCAATGGGCGTGAGGTGTGGCGCACCGACGGCACGGCCAGCGGCACCACGTTGGTGGCCAATATTCAAGGGAGCGGCAACAGCTTTTCGACCGGGACCGGCCCCATCCCCTCTCCTGGCAGCGATCCGCAGGGCTTCACTGTGGTGGAGACGACCACGACCACCAGCCAGGGCGGTTCCGTTGCGCAGTTGGTGGCCTATTTCAGTGCCGACGATGGCGTGAAGGGGCGCGAACCGTGGCGCACCGATGGCACGCCGCAAGGAACGTTTATCCTCGCCAATATCAATGCCACGGACGATCCGCTCGAGATCGGCAGCCGGCCGGCAGAGTTCACTCCGTTGGGCACCTTCAGCAGGCAGGAGAGTTTCTTCCCCTATGCACAAGTCGTGGGGCAGACGCTCCTGTTCAGCGCCGATGATCGCGTCAACGGTCGCGAACTGTGGGTCACCGATGGCACCGAAACCGGCACGGTTTTGTTCAGAGACCTCAATACAGTCGTCAATCCGGATGGGGGGGCGGGAGTCGGGAATCCCCGCAATCTCCTCGCCGCGGGCGGACGGGTCTATTTCACCGCCAACGACGGTGTCCACGGCGACGAACTCTGGGCGACGCAGGGAACCGCTGCCAACACCCAACTGGTGCGAGACATCCTCCCCGGCAGCGCCGGAAGTGGGGCGATACCGCTGGCTCTCGGCAGCGGTGGCATCTTCCTGACGGCCGACGACGGCACCCATGGCCGGGAGCTGTGGTCGTCCGCTGGCACGCTCGCCAACACTCTTCTCACGCGCGACATCCTCCCGGGGGCGGCCGGAGGAGTGGCTGCGACGCTGCCGGGGGCAACCGCTGCGGCAGTGCTTGGCAGCAGACTGATTCTGGCTGCCAATGACCGCACGCATGGCAACGAACTCTGGGGCAGCGATGGCACGGCCAACGGCACGGCGCTGCTGCGGGATGTCAATCCTTCCAACGCCGATGCGATCGATCCCTTCAGAACCCCGGCGGGCGGCCTGCTCACCTCTGCCCTGCTCGACGGCACGCTCTTCTTCGCCGCCGACAACGGCATCAGTGGCACCGAGCTGTGGGTTCGGCCAGCCGGACAGCAGCCCCAGCTACTGCTCGATATCGCTCCGGGACGGGAGTCGGCCAATCCCAATAATCTCACCGTCATTGGCCGCACCCTCTACTTCACCACCATCATCACCAGCTTCAGTGGGGGCGAATCGAACCGAACCTGCAGCCTCTGGAAGACCGACGGCACTGCTTCCGGCACTGTCAGGCTGCATGGCGACCTGATGGGGGACCTCTTTTCCGGTTCCCCGAATGGGTTTCTCGTGGCCGCGGGCAGCTCGCTCTTTTTTGCAGCCAGCGACGGTATTCACGGCTATGAACTGTGGAAGACTGACGGCACGCTCAGCGGCACCACGATGGTGAAGGATATTGCCCCCGACGCAGCGAGCGCTGCTCCAGGCAGCCTGACGGCGTTTGGCTCGAGGGTGGTGTTCCGGGCCTCGTCGGCTGATTTTTACGCCGGCGCAAACGCCGCATGGATCTCCGACGGAACGGCAGCGGGCACCTTTCCGTTGCGGGAGAATGTATCGCCCTCAGGCTTTGCCCTGTTGGGGGAATCGGTGCTCTTTTCTTCCCAAAGTCTGGCGGAGGGCTCCGCGTTGTGGCGATCCGACGGCACGGCCGCCGGCACCCAGATGCTGGTGCAAGCGCAGCAGGGGGGCTTTGATTTGGGCCCCGGATTTTCTGCCGCCGTGGGAACCACGCTGTTCTTTACAGGCAGCGACCCAGCGCATAGTGCCGAACTCTGGAAAACCGACGGCACATCAGCCGGCACCGTGCTGGTGAAGGACATCAACACCCAGCTGGGGATTTACGGGGATCCCGACGGGAGCCAGCCCTCCGGCTATACCGTTCTGGGCAGTACCCTCTACTTTTCCGCCGACGACGGCCTCCATGGCCGGGAGCTCTGGAAGACCGATGGCACTGAGGCGGGCACTGTGCTCGTGGCCGATGTGGCGCCGGGGCGTGCGTCGGCCAACGTGGGCGATCTGGTGGCGGCTGGTGGCCGGCTCTACTTCACTGGCAGGTCGGAGGGACATCGGCATCTCTTCCAGACCGATGGCACAGCCCTTGGCACCTCAGTGGTGGAACTGAGCCCCGGATTCGCCGGCAGGCGGGCCGGAAATCTCACAGCCGCCCCTGACCGGCTCACGTTCGCCATCGATGATGGCGTGCATGGCCGCGAACTGTGGGAGCTGGGCTTGGATGCCACGCCCCCGACAGTCACGATCCGCGCCGATCAGCAGACGCTCACAGCGGGGATGACGGCCCAGATCGCGATCGTGCTCAGCGAGCCCTCCACCACATTCTCGCTGGCGAGTCTGCTCGCCGTGGGGGGCACGCTGTCTGGTTTCACCGGCAGTGGGGCCAGCTATTTTGCCCTCTTCACTCCCGCCGCAGGAACTGTCGGCACCGCCACCGTGTCTGTGGCCAGCGGATCGTTCACCGATCTGGCTGGCAATCCCGTGCCGCAGGCTGCCTCGGTCAGTCTGGGCGTCGACACGCGAATCCACCCGGTGATCGCTGCCGGCACCGGCGGCAAGGGGACGTTCTGGGACCGGGAGTTTGCCTACGCAGCGATCAACGCCACCACGATTCGAGTGACCGGATTATCGCGAGCGCAGGCCGGATTTTTTCCCCGAGGAATGGTGCTCACGCTGACACCGACAGCCGCCTCCCAATCCTCTCCCAGTGCCGTCGCCAGCGCCAGCTACGACGCCCGCACGCGCACCGTGACAGTCAGACTCACCCAGCCGATTGCGGCCCTGCCTGCCGGGGGCACGCTTGTGCTGGGGCAGCAGACGGCCCCGGGTGCCCGGCTGATCGACGCGTTCACGGGGGAAGTTCGCCGGGAGATTGGGGCGGCCGATCTGATTCAGGCTGGCTATTCGGCCCCCTTCGCCACGCGATTTCAGGGGGGCCTGCGTGTCGGCTCCGCCGACATCAACAGCGACGGCGTTCCCGATCTCGTGGTGGCCCCCGGCCAAGGCGGTGTTCCTGCCCAGGCCGATCCCGCCTTTCCCGGCCGCCGGCTCGCCGACACATTTGGCAGTTCCCTGACCCGCATCGCGCTGCTGAGTGGTGCCGCCAAGCCGGCGTGGGCGCCGGTATCGATCGATGTGGCGGCCACGTTTGGCAGCCAGGCCAGCGGCGGACTGCTGGTGACGCTCGCCGACGTTGTGGCTGACGCTGCGGGGAGTGGTCGGATGGAGTTGATCGTCGCGGCCGGCAGGCAGATTGCTGTCTACGACATTCTCGTGTCGAAGGAGGGGGTTCCTTCGATCAGTCCCCTGCCCCTCGTCCAGAGCTTCCTGCCGGTCGGACAGACAATCTGTGCGGTAAGCGCCGGCAGTTTCTTCGCCTCCGACGGCCGGAGCGATATTCTCCTCGCCTCCACCACCAGCAATGGCCGTACGGCCGGCACCACCAGCGTGTCGATCCTTGATGGAACTTCTCTGTTGACAGTTCGGTCGTTCGCGGTGACAGCACTGGTGGAATCGGGACCGTCGCGCAGACTGGTGAACGTCTTTGGGTTTGGAGCGAGTCTGGCGGCGGGCGATATCGACGGCAATCAACGGGATGACCTGATCCTCGGCGCCGGTGCCAACGGTCTGGCAAATTTCCGCGTGTTGGCGCACGATCTGGTCGTGGCTGGATCGGCCGCAGCGATCGCCGAGCAACTGGGGCCGCGCGGAACGTTCTCCCAGTCGCGTCCGGCAGGCCCCGCCTGGAAGCCGCTCGGGGGCCCCGACTTCTTCACCCCGGGGAATGTCACTGGTCCTACGGGGGGCGGCTTCAATGCCCCGCTGGCGGTCGTGGTGGTGAAGGATCTGCCCGGCTCTGACGGGCGGGCGCAGTTCTTTGCCGCCTTGGGCGCGTCGAATCAGACCGGCAACACAATCCGACGGTTCCATTTCACCGGCCCCAATGCCTGGGTGGCAGAGAAATCGTTCGACCAGCTCCCCTCCGCACCGGCCGCGGCGATGTTCCGCTATGGCGTCGGTCTGCGGCTGGGGTAGGACGAAATGGGATAGCAAGCTGTGGAAAAAGTGCATTGATGGCTTTTTCCGCGGAAAGTCAGGGCTCCTGCCAGGGCTGATGAGCGGTGTAAGAGGAACGGCGGCGGCGGAACTCGGCCTCTTCGGCAGGGTCCGTGAGCAACGCAATCGCCTCGTCGATCTGCTGCAGAGCCGTTTCCCATTGTTCGGCTCGAGCGGCTGCAGCGGCTGCCACGTCAAGCGTTTGGGCGCGGAGCTGCGGGTCGTTCCCCACCAGCGTGAGGGCCTCGGCGGCCAGCTTCTGCGCCTCCCGGCCCGTCGCCGCATCTCCCCCCGGCAGCGTCGCCTTGTACCAGGCGAGGGAATTGACGATATCCCAGCGGCCAATCCCCTTCACCTGCGGGGGGGGCACAGCGGCATAGAGCTTTTCGAGGCGTTCCAGCAACGGCAGGCAGTCGGCCGGCCGATGGTCATCCGCGGCACGCGTCTGCAGGTTCCAGAGCACGGAGGCGAGTTCGCTGGGCTGGCGGGAGAGCGCCGCTGCGTAGGCGTTTCCCGCTGCCACCAGGTCGCCCTTTTTTTCCAACGCCGTGGCGTCGCTCAGCATGACACCACCAGGTCCGGTGGTGCCGGTCGGCGTTGGCAGGGGAGCCGTTGGTGGCTGGGGAACCGCCCTTGGCTCTGGCAGCGTGCGCCACACAAAACCTCCGAGCAGCAGCACGCCGGCCCCCACCAGAGCAGCCAAAATCCTGCCGCGCGGAGCGCCCCGGGAATTCTCCTCCCGCCGCTGAGCCTCCGGAGCGACTGCGGACACAGGCTGTGGTGAGTCGGCTGTCTGCACGCTATCGGCGGGCTGGCTCGGCGCAGGAAAGAGGGCGGGCGTGGCCCCCAGCGGCGCGGAGAGGACAAACCGGCCGGTGTCGGCAATCGTGCCGGCAGCGGCCCGCAGCGCCTTGGCAAAATCGACGCAGCTGGGCCAACGCTGGGTGGGATCGACCTGCAGTGCCCGAGCGAGCACCTTGGCCTCGAAGGGGGGAACGTCGGAGAGATCGATCGTGCCGTCGACCTTGGCACGCATGATCGTCAAGGGGCTCAGTTCGGCATAGGGCAGCCTGCCGGTGCGCAGTTCGATGTAGCTCAGTGCCAACGAATATTGGTCGGTCGTGGGGGCGGGATCGTGCGGTGGGCGAACCATCTCCGGCGCGGCATAGGCGAGGCTGGCCATCGTGTTCGACGTGGCCCGCACCTCCCCCTGAGCCCGCGCCAGCCCAAAATCACAAACCTGCACCACGTCCCCCACCAGCAGCATGTTTTGTGGTTTGATGTCGCAGTGCTGAACGGCGGTGATGTTTTCCCGGGAGCGTCGCTGCCCGCTGTTGAAGTGGTCGAGAGCCAGGGCCGCCTGCTGTATCCAGGGGATCAGGTCAGAGACCGGGAGCCCCCCGCCACCGCTGCGCTGCGTTTCGCGGAGACGGTCAAAGAGCGTCTGGTCTCCCAGCCCCATTGCCACGATCAATTCCAGCGATTCCAGAGCCTCTGGATCTGAATCGCTGGCGTGCTGAATTCCGCGGGCTGTCGCCGGAGCAGGTGTGGACAGAATCCGCTTTTCGGCAGCCTGGAGTTCCGCATCATCGAGCAGCCGCCCATCGCGGGTTTTGAGCCAGACTCCGAAGAGTGGCACGATGTGCGCGTGCCGGATGTTCTTGATCGTCTGCAGGGCCCGGAACTCGCGTCCCCCCTCCCTGCGACCGAGGTTTGCCAGGATTTTGATCGCCACGCCCATGCCCCCCGGTGCCTCGGCCCGCCAGACCTCGCCAAATCCGCCACTGCCGAGCCGCTTGGTCAGCCGGTAGCCGGGCAGAATCAGATCGCCCGGATGGTAGGGGAACGTGGCCACCCGCTGCGGAGGTGGAGCCGGCAGCGGTCCGGTGGCGGCAGGATCGATGGCGGGAGCAGGATCGCGCGGAGGATCGGGCTCCCCCGGTCGTGTCGCCTGAAATCGGGAATCTGGTGGAGCCATTCCTGTATCCTTCGACCCGCCGACAGCGGTTGGAATAAAGGCGCGACATCGGCTGGCGTGCCGGAAACAGAATCGTTGGAGACTGCAGCGGAGCATAGGCCATGCCCCGGCTGTTGTCGACTGCGGCAGACGGTGGTGCCCCGGGCCACCGCGACCGGTTGGTGTAGGATTTCGGGCGGGTGGCGCGTTCCATCGCGAGTCATCACTGGTGTGTGCCGATTCCCCTGCGGAGTTTTACCGATGCCCCGACTTTTGTTTTCGGCTCTGTGCCTGATGCCCATGCTCCTGCTGGTTGGCTCTGCCGCGGCGGCCGAGCCGCTGCGTATGCCCCTGTGGCCGGAGCGGTCGCCGGTGGGGAATGGGGCTTTCGAGGCGGCCACCGGCTCGATCACGGTGCACCTGCCTCCCGAGTCGGAAGCGAACGGCACGGCGGTCGTAATCTGCCCGGGAGGGGGCTATGGCGGCTTGGTGACCGAGCCAGAGGGGCAGGCAATAGCCCGCTGGCTCAACCAGCATGGCGTGGCGGGGATCGTGCTTGAATACAGGCTGCCCCAAGGACGGCATCAGGTGCCACTGATCGATGCACAGCGCGCCATTCGCACCGTGCGGCACGAAGCTGCGCACTGGCACATCAAGCCCGATCAGATCGGGATCATGGGGTTTTCAGCCGGCGGCCATCTGGCAGCGACGGCAGCCACGCAGTTTGATCAGGGGGATTCTGCGGCGACCGATCCTATCGAATGGGAGGGCTGTCGTCCCGACTTCGCCCTCCTGGTTTACCCCGTGGTTTCCATGGGACAACTCACCCACGGGGGCTCCCGGAAGAATCTGCTTGGAGAAGCCCCTTCGGCCGATCTCGTCAAACGCTATAGCGCAGAGGAGCAGGTGACTGCCGCCACGCCGCCGATGTTTTTGGCGCATGCTGTCGACGACACGGCGGTGGTTCCGGAGAACAGTCGCCAGCTCCAGGCAGCGCTCAAGGCTCGTGGCATCGACAGCGAGTATGTCGAACTGGCCGGGGGGGGCCATGGCCTCAATGGCTACAAGGGGCCCTTCTGGGATGAGTGGCAGACGAAGTCACTTGCCTGGCTGGCCCGGCGCCAGTTGATTCCTGTCACAAGCACGCCAGCGCCCTGAGCCGCGGTGGCTTTCGGCATCATCCGCCGAGACCAGCTCAAAACTTCTGGATGGCGTCAAACCCGAGCATCGTCTGGTTGTTGCTCACGCCATCGTTGTAGGGCTTGACGTTGCTTGGGCCACTGTAGAAATCCCAGCGGAAGGCGGGACGCATGATCAGATTCTGGTTCGGCACCCAGTTGGGGCCAACGGTGAGCGAGAAGTAGTTGCCCGGCAGCGGCACATGGTTGGGATTGCTCGGCCGGTTTAAGCCGACGCGGAGGCCGTTTATGTCGTCGAACCATTCAAATCGCCCGCCCCATTTCCACGTATCGCTGGCAGAGTAGTAGAGATATTGGTCGATGCCAGTCCAGGTCCCTGCGCCGCCGCCGGGGAGCGCATTGGCTTGGGTGCCGAGCCATTGGTGAAACACATATTCCCACCGATCAGACGGACGCACCTCAAACAGCAGGCTGTAGCGGGTGCGGTTGGCGCTCATGAGAATCGGCTGCGGCTGATAGAGCGGCGAGAAGTCGTCCGCCTCGTTGCCGGAGATGATCGCGAAGGTCGAGGCGAGGGAGTTGTCGTCGTTTTTGAGCCGGGCCCGCCCCAGGAAATTGGCATTGGTGTAGCCGGAGGAAAGACTGTTCCAGCCGTTGACGAGGCCGCCGTCAACCTGCAGGTTGTCGGTGGCTTTCCAACTCGCCAGCCCGCCCCAGTGGGTAAACGGCCCGGCAAACTGATAGCTGTACGACTTCATGTAGAAGAAGTTGCCCACCGCCGGCACCCCCTCGTAGCCGACGATCGTGTAGAAGTGGCCGAGTTTCAGCGACAGGTCCTGAGTGCCCACTTCCCCATAGAGCTGCGGCATCGCCAAACCGTAATACTCGCCGCTATTCCAGTTGCCCTGACCGCTGGGATTCACTTCCCATCCCGACGACATCCCCAGGGGGAAGTCTTCTCCATAGAGCAGGTCAGCACGGGCCCCCACGCCCCACGAATCGTCGGAGGGGAGCCGCTGTTCGGCGATGAGATAGGTTTGGTTCATCATCGGCTCATTGGCCCGATCGACGGCGTTGTAAGGACCGTTGAACTTGCTCGCGGGGCTGGCAAAGTTGCCGATATAGCCGCCGTCGAGCCAGCCGTAGACACCTCCCCGCGGATATGCGCCAAATAAAAACCAGTCCTGCCCGGAGGGGATCACACCCGTCATCACGTCGTCGTTGAGCACCGGATCAGCCGCCTCAAAGGAGCCGACGCTCCCCGGCCGGCCCACAAAGGGCTGTTCCTGCCCTTGGACGGCAGTCGAGCAGAAGAGCCCCAGCCCCGTGGCCACGATCGCTGCTCCAAGTCCCTGCCGATATCCCCACTGCATGCCGCTGTACCTCATGGGTTTGGCTGCTAGCCGCGGGCGCGCACCGCTGCGATCTGAGCCTGCCTCATAATCGACCACACCTCCCCTGCGACCGTTGCAGCAGAAACTGTCGTTGAAAAAGTCACAGGCAGATTCACCGACAGGTACGACCGGTAGCCTCGGGGGCAGCGGCGAGCCCGCAGCGAATCTGGCTTGGCAAAGTTCCCGCGAGCCCCCTATCCTGCCCTCATGCTCGACCTTGCCGCCATCCTGCTGGTGCTCACCGCCGGCTTTTCCTACGCCAACCACCGCTTTTTAAAGTGGCCCACCACGATTGGGGTGATGGCGCTGGCGCTCGTCTTTTCCCTGGGGATCGTCGGGCTCGATGCCTGCGGCATTGCCGGCCCACGGATTCAGGAACGGGCCCTGCTGGCCCGGATCAATTTTTCTGACGTGCTGATGGAGGGAATGCTCTCCATCCTGCTGTTTGCCGGGGCCCTGCACATGAATCTGGCCTCGCTGGTTCGCCTGGCGTGGCCGATCACGGCCCTGGCCATCGTGGGCACGACGCTTTCAGCTCTGATCATTGGTGGCGGTTGCTGGTGGCTGCTGGCGGGGCTCGGCGTGGAGTTGCCGCTGCTCTATTGCCTGTTGTTTGGCGTGCTGATCTCCCCGACTGATCCGATCGCCGTGCTGGGTGTGCTCCATTCGGCCGATGTGCCGGCCGATGTGGAGGCGACAATCGCCGGCGAATCATTGATCAACGATGGCGTGGGGGTCGTGCTCTTTGTCCTCCTGCTCGAGATGGTTCACTCGGGCGAACCGCCGACGCTGGAGGCGGGGCTGACGCTGTTTGCCCGTGAGGCGCTCGGCGGAGCGGTGCTGGGACTCGCGATCGGCACGCTGGTCAATGCCGTGCTGCATTCGATCGACGACTATCGCGTCGAGGTTCTGATCACGTTGGCCACGGTGGTGGGAGGCTATGCCCTGGCGCAGGCGCTGGAAACCTCCGGCCCCCTGGCGATGGTGGCGATCGGTCTGCTGGTGGGCAACGAGGGACGGGCCCTGGCGATGTCAGACCGCACGCGGCAGCATCTGGATCTCTTCTGGCAGATGCTCGACGAGATTCTCAACAGCGTGCTGTTTGTGCTGATCGGTCTGGAATGTGCCATGATCGAATTTCCAGCCGGCTCGTGGCGGGCGGGGCTGGTGGTTGTGCTGCTGGCGCTGGGAGCCCGGTTTCTCGTGGTGGGGCTGCCGGTGCTCCTCTGGCCGACCTGGTTTTCGCTGCCCAAGCCTGCCGGTTGGCTGCTCACCTGGTGCGGCCTGCGGGGGGGCATCTCAGTGGCTTTGGCGCTGGCACTTCCTCCGGGAGAGCAGCGTGATTTTGTGCTGATGCTCACCTATTCGGTGGTCGTGTTTTCAATTCTTGTACAGGGACTCAGCGTCGGCTGGCTTGCCCGGCGCTTGGGAGTGACTGGCCACTGACCATTCCTGGCTGGCCCAAGGCTACTGCGCGATGAGCGAGTCAAACCATTTCTTCCATTCCGGCACCGCTCTGGCAAACGCCATGCGGTGGTTGGCATCGGGGCCAGTCGAGATTGCCTCAACCGTGGTGTTGCCCAACGCCCGTTGATACTCCATCGGGAGCCTCGCCAGACCGACCGT
The DNA here is from genome assembly GCA_903885565.1 of uncultured Planctomycetaceae bacterium. Classification (GTDB taxonomy): domain Bacteria; phylum Planctomycetota; class Planctomycetia; order Pirellulales; family UBA1268; genus CAISJI01. Next base: position 24,511 of record CAISJI010000245.1, on the reverse strand, counting down.
GAGGCATTCGTCCACCTCTCCGTAGAACATTCTTACCGGCGTGCGGATCACCCAGCGATAGGGATGCATCGTGCTGATCAGCCGCCCGTAGGCCGAGGCCCTGAAAAAGGCTGGATCGAAATACTCGCGGCGGATGAGCGTGCGGAGATCGGTCGGCAACTCTGCCGGATCGACAGAGCCATCCTTGAGGTAGATCCCCTTGGCGATTGCATACGCCTCCGGGGTGAAGAGGCTCTCTGCCAAGCCGGGAACGTTTTCATATTCCTCAAACGAGAATGCGGTGAGAATAAAAACCGCCGACAGCCAGGGAGCGTCGATCGGGCGCGGGAAATTGAGAAACCCGTTGAGCATCACAAACCCGTCGCACTGGGCGCAGGCCGTGCCCGCAGCCGTCACCGGAATCTTCAGGCGCTCCAGCATTTCCAGGAGTGCCATCGTCACCACGCCTCCCTGCGACCATCCAGTGAGGAACAGACTGGTGGCAACGATCTTTTCCTGCTTGAGCACGGCAAGTGCCGCGACGTGCATATCAAGGCAGGCCTGCTGCTGGCTGCGCATGACCATGTAGCCATCCTTCTCCGTTGAGGTGCCCAGGCCGAAGTAGTCGGCGCCAATCAGCACATACCCCTGGCTGGCGAACTGGGCGATCATGAGCCTGGTTTCAAACGACCCCTCCGGAAACGAGGGCACCTCCTGGCGGCCGAGCACCGTGCCATGCTGGTAGGAGACAAGCGGCATGCTCCCGGCGGCGTTTTCCGGAATCGCAATCAGGCCGGAGGCTCGCGTCGGCCGGTTTTCCTGCTCCGGGATCGACGATGAATAGGTCACCCGGTAGAGCTTCACCGCACACTTGGCTGGGGTGTAGGCGACGGTGGCCCCAGTCGCCCGGGGAATCTCCTCGGTGAGGATGCGATTGAGCCGAGCAACGTCGTAACGGTCGATCAGTTCGTACGTGGCCAAACTCCCGGCTGACTGGGCGGAAGAGGCCGGCGCCTGCGCCCTGGCATTGCCGCCGAGTGAGGCCCCGAGGAGCAGCAGCACAACAAGGCGCATCGATACAAAAACTTCTTGCGTGGCGCTCATGGCTGACTCCTGAAAAGAATGGCTCACTCTTCCTCCTCCTGCTCTTGTCTGACTGCCCACTCCGGGTAGGCCGCAGTCGGCCCCTTCATGGCGTGCCAGAGGATGCGGTTGAGAGCATCTTCCGGAGCCTTGTCGATCTCGGTGAAATTCATCGCGGCACTCGCCAGGGCGCCCGCCTTCAGCAACGGATCGTCGATCGCCTTGGGGTCAGGGTTCATCTGGTCGAGCGCCACATCGACCGGCAGGGCCGCATAAGGAGTGAGATCGGGAGTGTCGGTGAAGCAGTCCGCCATCGGAACTGCCGCGGCGTCAAACTGGTTCATCGGTGGGATCCCCAGAATCTGCTCGATCGTGCGGAGGATGCTGGTCGTGTTGTAGGGGGTGCTGACCACGGCCCCGCGCCGGCAGAAGGGGCTGGCGATGTAGGCAGTGGTGCGGAAGCCGCTGACATGATCCCACCCCGCCTGGGGATCGTCCTCGATCGAGAAGATCGCCATGCGCGGCCAGAAGCGGCTGCGGGAGAGTCCCTCCACGATCCGCCCAAAGGCCAGGTCGTTGTCGGCGATGCAGGCTGCCGGCGTGGGCGCCCCCACGGCGGTGCCGCTGGTATGGTCGTTGGGGAGGCAGATGATCACCAGCTGGGGAAACTCGCCTCGCTTTTCATACGCCGCGAGTTCCTCAAGCACTCGATCGGCACGAAACTGATCAGGAACCCGCATGTCGTAACCGATCGTGTCGGCGGCGGAATGGGGGCGGAGCGACTCAATCGCCGGCTCGCAACCGAACACAACCTCCCCCTTCCCCGGGCCCGCCTTCCAGCTGGCAAAGCAGTCGCTGGAGGAGGGCTTGCCCGAGCGGGTTGGCTCGGCCCAGCGCACCAGTGGCATCATGAACTCGCCATAGTTCCGCAACGTTTTTCCGTGCAGGATGGCGCTATCCCAAAGAAAGCCTGCCGGAGAGTAGGCCAGCGCATCGATATCGGCCTTTTCCATGCCGTCGGGATAGCTTCGCGGAAATCCCGCAAAGCTTTTCTCGAGATAGTCGGTTGTCGTGGCCGAGGTGCTCCAGTTGTGGCCGTCGGCGCTGAGTATGCCGCAGCAGGAGGTGTTGTCGAGGAGGATAAACTGCCGGGCGATGGCGTGTTGGTTGGGGGTGTATGCCTCGCCAAAGATGCAGAGTTCCTTTCTCCCTCTCCCCTGCGGCAGGTCTCCGAGCACCTGATCGTAGGTGCGGTTCTCCTTGATGATGTAGACGACATGCTCGATCAGGCTCGGTTCGCCAATCCGCTCCGGAATGGCGCGCGCGGGCACGCCCCCCTTCCCCTCGACATCGGGCAGACGAGCCGGCAGGAAAGCGCTGCCGATGCGGCCGCTGCGCATGTTGCGGTCGACCCGCGCGGAGAGTATGGCCAGTGATTCGTCGTCGGGGAGCGGCACGAGGCTGATCCCGCCCTGATGCTGGTGGCTATTGAAGCCCTCGGTGTCGCCGCGCGGGCGCGGCTGGGAAGGCAGCCCCTTGAGATTCGCCACAGCCAGTTGGCCACGCTGCTGATCAAAACGCACGGCTCCCGGATACCAGCCGACGGGAAGAGAGCCCACAAGCCTCGTTTCTCCCCTCTCCTCGGGCTCCCACTGCATCACTGCCACTGCGTTTTGGCCGGCGTTGCACACATAAAGACGACGGCCGTCGGGAGCGAAGGCCAACGCGTTGGGGATCGCCCCAAAAAGATCAAACGGTGCTCGCTTGGTCCACACCGTTTCGATCACCTGCCCAGTGGTGGCATCGAGGATCGAGAGCGTGTCGGCGGCAGCGTTGGCGCAGACAACACACTTGCCGTCAGGCGACAACGCGAGCGCCGAGGCATGGAGCCCTACGAGCACCTCAGAGACGATGCCTGTTGTCAGGTCGATAATGCTCACCGAGCCCTCGCTGGCAATGTGCCGTATTGGGTCGACTCGCACGCGGGTTCCCTTGCCGGCGGGGCCGGTGAGATCCTCTGGGCCGGGCCGCCGTCCCCCCCAGTTGCTCACAAACGCCCGTCCCCCCACCAAAACCACGTCGTAGGGGGCCACGCCAACGTCAAACGTGCGGAGCAGATCGCCAGCATTCGCGTCGATCTCCAGCAGCCGGTTGGAGAGATTGCCGCACACATACAGCCTTGTGCCATCGGGGCTCCACGCAAGGCCGGCCGGAATCTCCGCCGCTCGCTGTGGAGCGTTGGCCGGGGGGAGTGGCAGTGTGTGCGACGGGATCAGCTTCCCATCCTCAACGGCGAAGATTTTTACCGATCCATGCACGTTGCTCATGGCCAGTCGGGACCCATCGGGGGAGAACTGCAGTCCGGTGAAGCTCTCAATGGCTTGGGGATCGGGCTTCTGGTTGCGGGCAGATATCGCCGCCGGCGGGGGGCCCGCCAGATCCTCGGCTGGGGGCTGCACGCGGTCGAGAATTGCTCCCGACTGCGGATCGATCACCACCACTTCGTGGGTTTTGCCCGCAGTGACCAGCAGCCTGCCATCCGGAGAGATCGCCAGCGCCTGCGGCCGCAGGCCGGGAAGCTCCACCTGCATCCCGACAGGCGTGATGATCTGATCGGCAGGAGTGAGGCTTGACCCATCCTCCCGCCGCCCGACCTGCTCTGGTGCCTCACCTGCCGCGATGCAGGCCGCCAGCATCCAGACCGCCAGCCCACTCACCAGCCGCCAAGTAGCCGTGCGCATCGTGCCCATGAAAAAATCCTCCCCGGAAAAATGCCGACGCCCACCGCCGCGTGGCGTGGCAGCAGACGGAGATTGTATCTCGCCGCGGGGGGCGGCAGTGGTGGCGAAAGATGTTTCTCTTTCTATAGTGGCCAAAGGTTTGAGTTTTCCCCACGAAAGTTCCGAGGAGCTGGGATGGTTGATTTTCTGGGCATCGGAGTGCCGCGGGCGTGCACAACCTGGCTCTACCACCACCTCGTGCGGCATCCGCAAATTGCCTTTCCAGGAGGCAAGGAGGTCCATTTCTGGGATCGTGCCGATCTCGGGGAGGCCGCGTCATGGCTGGATGGCCTTGAGCCACCGGAGCGAACCACTCCCTCCGGTCAGCCGATCCGTTCCGGCGAGATCTCCCCCACCTACGCCAGACTGCCAGACGAGCGAATCGCTGCCATTCGTGCCCTCTGTCCCGATCTGCGGCTGTTTGTCAGCTTCCGCAACCCGCTGGAGCGGGCCTATTCAGCCGCCATGGCCGATCTGGCCCGGTCCGGTCGGCCGGTCGCGGAAGTGCCCGACGAGTGGTTTATAGACCACTTCCGCTCCGAGGTCTCCCGGGCCGACGGTGACTATGTGAGCATCCTCGATCGCTGGGGGGCGGCGTTTTCAGTCGATCAGTTTTTTCACTTCATCAGCGACGAGATTGAGGCCTGCCCGGTGGGAATGCTCGAGGCGCTGGCCGATCACCTGCAGGTCGATCCCAGCGGATTCGGCACCCTCTCTCCAGCCGAACTCGCCGAACGGATTGTGCCGCGGAGCGCCGCCGGGCAGTTGCAGGATCTTCTGCCACGGCCGAGCCTGGTGCCTGTGTTACAGGAGATCTACGCCGTGCCGGTGGAACAGTTCAGCCGTCGGATGGGGCGGGATCTCAAGCGGTGGGTTGGCGGCTTTGGCACAGCCCGGTCAGGTGGGCCGCTGCCGCGTCGCGAAATACCCCTCACGTAAGCAACGAAACGTCAGGAACGACTTTGCCGATCGCTGATGAGGGGAGCACGACGGCGACAGCATGGTCCCGCCGGTCATTCACCAGAGCGATGGACGCTTCGGGAAGTTCAACCCCATCGAGCGTGATCGTCTGGCCAGAGCCCTCGGCGCCGACTCCGTGGCCGGGTTGGTGCACACTGATGTGGTAGTTCGTCTCGTGATATCGGTAGTGAATGGTGGCATGCTCCCAACCGCAGGCCAGATGCGGGTTAATGAGGAGCGTGTCTCCCTGGCGTTCCAGCCCCAGCAGCGATTCGACCAGCAACCGATACATCCAGGCCGCCGAGCCGGTGTACCACGACCATCCGCCGCGGCCGATGTGTGGGGCGACGCCGTACACATCCGCAGCGACCACATAGGGCTCAATACGGTAGATGGCGATCCCCTCTGGCGTGGACCCGTGCTTGACGGGGTTGATCAGTTGAAACAGTTCCCAGGCACGCTGGTGCTTGCCGAGGGCCGCGGATGCCATCGCTGTCCAGATCGCGGCGTGCGTGTATTGGCCACCATTCTCCCTGACGCCCGGTGCATAGCCCCGGATGTAGCCAGGATCGGAGGAGGAGTCGAACGGTGGTTCGAGCAGGCGAATGAGGCGATCCTGCTGCGAAACCAGCAACCTGTCGACGCTCTCCAGCGCCGTTGACGCGCGGGCGTGGGATGCAGCCCCGGAGAGCACGCTCCAGCTTTGTGAAATCGAATCGATGCGGCATGTGGCGGAGGTTGCCGAGCCGAGCGGCGTGCCGTCATCGAACCAGGCGCGGAGATACCAATCGCCGTCCCAGGCTGATTCCTCAACATTCCCCCGCAGCAGGCCAGCAGCGATTGCGTAGCGGTCAGCGGTGACGACATCTCCTCTTTGTTCAGCAAGATCGGCAAAGCGATTGAGCACGTCAAAGAGAAAGAATGCCAGCCACACGCTTTCCCCACGCCCTTCCGCCCCAACCAGATTCATGCCATCGTTCCAGTCGCCGCCACCCATGAGCGGCAGACCATGGGTGCCGAATCGGAGAGATCGCTCGATGGCACGCAGGCAGTGATCGTAGACAGTGCCCTGCTCCTCCGTGACCGTCGGACGGTCGTAATAGGCTTCCTCCTCAGCGCGGAGTTCCCGAGTGTGGAGATAGGCAACGCGTTCTTCGAGCACCCCGGTGTCGCCAGTGGCGTGGACATACCGACTCACGGCCAGCGGCAGCCAGAGCAGATCATCGGAACAGCGGGTGCGAACACCACGACCGGAGGGCGGATGCCACCAGTGCTGCACGTCCCCCTCCTGGAACTGCCTGCCCGCCGCCCGCAGGATCTGCTCGCGAAGCAATTCAGGCGCGGCATGCACCAGAGCCATGGCATCCTGAAGCTGATCGCGGAAACCGTACGCACCGCCCGATTGATAGAAGGCAGAGCGTGCCCACATCCGGCAGGAGAGCGTCTGATAGAGCAGCCAGCCGTTGACCAGAGCATTGACGGACGGATCGGGGGTGTCTACCTGAACGCTTCCCAGCCGGTGACGCCAGGCGGTGTCCATCTGTGTGAACGTGGGGCCAGCCCGCTCGATGCCGCGATAGCGCACCACCAGTTGCTGGGCGGAGTTGAGGCTCTCCGCAGCACCGCAGGTGAATACCACCGTCCGGCTTTCCCCATCTTCGAGTTCGATGCGTGTCTGCAGTGCAACGCAGGGATCCCAACCCGCCCCCAGGCGACCGGAGAGATGGGTGCGTTCCAGTGCGGCAGGCTGTTTAAGAGACCGATTCCGGCCGATAAATTCAGCGCGATCGCCAGTGACCGAATCGAGCGGTTCGCTACAGTCGAAAAAAGCGACGTGCGCTGGAAAGTCAGGGCTGTGGGGATTTCTCGCCATGACCGCCCGGGTGAGAGGATCGCGCTGCGTGACAACATACATCTGCGAGCGGGTGCGCAGTTCCCCAAGCACGAGTTCCCAATAGGCGGTGAGCGAAAGTTTCCTGGTCCTGCCGGAGGTGTTGGTAATTGTCAGGCGTACCATTTTCACCGGGTCATCGGCAGCGACAAACACGCAGAGTTCTGTGGCCATTTCCGGTTGACGGTGCACGAACGTGGTGTATCCAAAACCATGATGTACCTCATAGCCCCCGGGCCCAGCGGCAGGATACGGCGTTGGCGACCAGTAGACCCCGGTTTCCTCATCGCGGATGAAGATCGCCTCGCCTCCGGCATCGCTGACTGGATCATTGGTCCAGGGAGTGAGTCTGTATTCGTGGCTGTTGTCGACCCAGGTAAACGCACTCCCCGATTCAGACACAACCGTGCCGATCCGCGGATTGGCAATCACATTCACCCATGGGGCGGGGGTCGTCTCGCCGGGCCGCAGCCAGATGTGATATTCGCGGCCGTCTTTGCTGAATCCACCGCGACCGTTGAACGCGTCGAGATCGGCGGCCGGTCGGTCGGGGAGCGCGTCAGATGAAATGGGGGGTCCCATGCGCCGCCGAGTTGGTTTGAGGAGCGGTATGGGTGGATCGGTCCTGCCTCGCTTGACGATTTGTTCCAGCAGCGTGCCAGCCTCGTCGGTGAGAATCACGCGAGCGGACGACTGCAGCAGGAGGCGGTCCTCCTCGGCGAGCTGCTCCCCCCGCCGCACAAAAATGCCACCCGGTCTGTCGAGGAAGGCAGCTTCTGGGCCTGCACGAATGAGGTCCATGATCGACTCATGAATGACCTGTCTGTAGACAGAGTCGTCCTCGTTCCAAATGACAAGATCGACATCCAGTCCGTGCATGCGCCAGTAGGCATGGGCCTCGACCGCCTCGCGCACCAGCTCGAGGAGATGGCGGTTTCGAATGCGTACCAGAACGATCGGCAGGTCGCCTGATATGCCATGCCCCCAGAGCCCCGACTGCCCGCGATGGTTGCGGGCGATCACGGCCGGTGGGGCGCGGCGGAGTGCCGATGCATACACCAGCGAGCCGGCCATTCGGCCATACGTCTGCGCCTTTCGCTCGGATATTCCCAGTTGCTTCAGCATGATCGCGCCCCGCGTCCATGCCAGTTCGATGACCCGGTCGGCCAGGCTCGGATCGGCGTATTTCTCGGTGAGGCGCCTCGTCTCTTGGCGTGTCTCAGCCGCGCCTGTCACGATGTCGATCCGCACCGTCTCATTGGGCGGGATAGTAACCGTGCGGCGGATCGCAGCCACCGGATCGAGTGTGCAGCCTGCCCGATTCGAAAGCTCAAGGCGGTCGAATGCCTGCGGGCGCCGGAGGGTTCGCCCACGGCCGATGAAGTTCAATCGATCGGTTTCGAAGCAGGCATCACCAACCGTCGCCAGCGAGCCAGCGGGAGCTCCGGCGGCGGTCATCATATGGAGCATCCAGGGCTGCTGTTCCCGAGCCGATCGCGGGCGGCGGGTGGCCAGGATGGCACTGCGCGATTGGAGTATCTCCGTCTCCACAAAGAGATTGGTAAAGGCGGGGTGCGATTCGTCCTGCGCCTGGGGAGCGAGGGCGATTTCGGCGTAGCTGGTGATTTCAATCCTGCGCACCCGATCGGAACGATTGGTCAGCGAAATCCGCCGCAGTTCAACGTCATCTTCCGAGGAAACTGCAATCAGGGTGTGGGCGTCGATTTCCTCGTCATGCCTGCGAAATTCGATCCGTGACTGCATGAAAATTGCTTCATAACTTGTGCCACCGTCGGTGGTCGGTTGCCATGCCGACGACCATAGCGTTCCTGTATCGAGATCGCGCAGATAACACAGCTGTCCCCAGCAGTCTCGCGTGGTGTCTTCGTGCCAGCGGGTGACGGCGAGATTATGCCATCGGCTCCAGCCCCCTCCGGCAGCCGAGATGCAGACGTGGTAATGACCGTTGGAAAGCAGATGAACCTCCGGAACGCTGCTGCTGGGATCGGAGACAACCCGAATGGAGCCCGCCTGAACGGCTGGAACCACCCGGGTGCTGTCGGCCTCTACGGCGTGCGGAAAGACGACGGCGGTTGTTCGCGGGACGCGCTCCTGGAGCAGGAGGATCATGGACGAGAGCATTGGATCAGCGAGGAAGCGTCGCTGCATCGGCTGCCCGAGAAGAACGGATGCAAACGCCAGCAGGCTCATGCCCTGATGGTGGGCCATGAACTGCCGGACGGCCACTCCGTCGGCTGTGGCTCGCCTCGCTTTGACACCGTCGCCCGTGGGGATCTGCCGTGAAGGGGTGTAGTCGATTGCCTCGTAGAATCCGCAGGTGCCAAGCTGCCCTTCCGCGGCGAGCCGCTGGAGGTTGCGGCAGGCCGCCTGCGGCTCCAGCATGAGAGCCATCGCACTCGCATAGGGGGCAACCACCAGATCCCCGGCGAGCCCACGCTTGAGGCCCAGTCCGGGCACGCCGAAGGCGCGATATTGGTAGTTCATCTCCTTGTCGCGGGCATTGTAGCCCGATTCGGATATGCCCCAGGGCACAGCCCGCCTCCAGCCATAGCTCATGTGCCGGTGGACGGCGGCCCGGCAGGATCGATCGAGAAGGGTGTCGTCGTAGGTGGGCATCACCAGCAACGGCATCAGATACTCAAACATCGATCCGCTCCAGGAGAGGAGCGTCGGAGCGCCGCCGGTGGAGGTGAGCAATCGTCCCAGGGCAAACCAGTGGGCCTGCTCCAACTGCTGCTTCGCAATCAGAACGAAACTGGCCAGACGGGCCTCCGATGCCAGCAGATCATAGAAGCCGGAGTCGGGGCGATTCTCCGTCACATTGAAGCCGATGGTAAACAACCGCCGCTGAGCGTCGTAGAGAAACCGGAAATCGACGTCCGCCAGTGTGCTGCATGTCCCGGCCAACCGGATCAGCGTGTCGTGCCGTGCGGCAGCGTGGTTTGCGGAGGTCTCAGCCGCAGCCTGCAGCCGATCGAGCCACTCCTGCGCCGAGGCGATCTGCTCGGCAGATCCGCGGCATGCCGATCGGGCAGTCGCGATCAGCGGGAGGAGCGTGGCACGCAGGTGGCCAATGGTGCGCAGAGTGGGGCGGGAGTCGAGATCGGCGAGGAACGCGCGGAGCCTGTCTGCCGAGGGCTGCTCCCCGGGGGAAGCCTCCAGCCAGAGGTGATTTGGAGGGAGCGGAAGCGTTGTCCAGGCTGCCAGGGAATGCAGATCCTGCAGATGTGCCGTCGCATCGGCTTCGATGGCTGAGGCCCACCAGCAGAACTCAGATCCGCCCTGGGGAGCGGTTTTCAGTTGTGAGGTCAGACTTATAAGGCGTGGCAGGATGGTCACGATGGCTGACACCGATCCTTGCCACGGTTCAACTGTGACGAGTGCCTGCTGAAGGTTTTCGGCGAGAGCAACCTCGCTATCGGTTCGTGCCTCTGCCCGCAGAATGCCGAGTGTGTCGCCGAATCCAAGCAGTATGCGCCGTGGCACGATTTCAGCGTCGATGAGTTCTTCGAAACCGCGCTGGAGCACCGGAAGCATGCCGACGAAGTTGCCGCTGTCGACTGTGGACACATACTGAGGAGCGAGTGGAGAAAGCGTGCTGGTGTCATACCAGTTGAGGAGATGGCCTCGGTGACGCTCCATCTTCGCCAGCGTGTCAAATGCCAGTTGGGTACGGGCCATCAGCACGCCGACGGAACAATATCCGAAATCGCAGGCCGCGAGATTGGCCAGCAGACCCATGGCGATGTTGGTGGGACTGGTGCGTGCGGCGATCACCTGCTGGCCGTTGTATTGCACGTTGTCGGGTGGCAGCCAGTTGGTCTGTTCGGTGACGAACTCCTCGAAGTAACGCCATGTTTTCCGGGCGGCGGCGTGCAGAAAGCTCTCCTGGCGGGCGCTGAGATGGATTGGCGTGATCCGCATCGGCAGGCTGACCCACCAAGCCACCAGCGGGCTGACCACCCAGAGCAGCAACAAAGGCGAAACACTTACAAGAATTCCCTGCGCGCCGCTGACAAGCAGGACGCTCGCGGCACCAAGGGCCAAAGCGGGTGCGCAGGCCATGGTGCGCACGAAACAGGCGGCATCCCCAGCGGGCCCGCGACCGGCGTCGGCGGCGGTCCGCCACTCCAGCAGATGTTTGTGCGTGATAAGCATGCGTACGAGCGTGCGCACCACGGCATCAACAGAGAGAGCCGCCTCGTAGGGCAGAAACACCAGCGCCAGCGTGGCCTGCGCGAGAGGCTTTGCCAGTGATCGGGACGCTTCGAGCAGATGCAGGCCGGCAGCCACTTCCCGGGGCTTGCGAAGAAAATCGAAAATGCCGGTGAGCACCGCCGGGATGACAAGCGTGGCAAGAACCAGTTGTGTCACGCTCGACGCCAGCCGCTGGCTGGATGACAACCAGCCCAGCAAAAGGAGCGCAATCATGGCCACCGGCACAAGGCTGCGGCGGAGATTATCGAGAATTTTCCAACGCGAAAGCAAGGAAAGCGGATTGGGGCCCCATGCGCCTCCGTCGCGGGGAACCCGGGGCAGGAGCCACCAGGCGATCTGCCAGTCTCCGCGAATCCACCGGTGGCGCCGGCTCATGTCGACGAGATAGCTCGCGGGGTGATCCTCGTAAAGAATGACGTCGCTTTCCAACCCCGAACGGCAGTGACAGCCCTCGAGCAGATCGTGGCTCAGGATGGCGTTATGGGGAAAGCCCTGGCACCATCGATCGAAGGCATCGACGTCATAAATTCCCTTACCGATAAAAGACCCCTCGCTGAAGAGATCCTGATAGAGATCGGAGACGACTCGCGTATACGGATCGATGCCGATGGGGCCTCCGTTCATGCGGCTGAACAGCGAGCGCTGTGCGCTGGTGAGAGTGGCCGAAACACGTGGCTGAAGGATGGAATAGCCGTCGCGAATTCTGCGGCCGGCTGCGTCCGGAATTGGTTTGTTGAGAATGTGGGCCATCGCCCCGACCATCTCCCGCGCGGTGTCGCGTGGCAGTTGGGTATCGGCATCGAGCGTGATCACATAGCGCACCAGCGGCAGCACTTTCTGGCCACCCACCATCATGGCAAAGCGGCCGCGTTCCCCGCGCAGGGTTGCATTGAGATCGGCGAGTTTCCCGCGTTTGCGTTCCACACCCATCCAGACGCCCTGCTGGGGGTTCCATTCCCGTTTTCTGTGCAGCAGCACGAAGATGTCATCCCGACCGATGGAATAGGTGGCGTTGAGCCTTTCGATTCCGGCACACGCCAACTGCACTCGCTGGGCATCCTCAGGCATATGTTCGGTGGCCGCATCGACCAGATCGGTGAGCAGAGCAAAGTGCAGATGATCGCCCCGATTGGCCAGATAGCGGCCCTCGAGCCCTTCGAGCAGCAGTTCGATGTCCTGCGGACTGGTGAGCATCGCGGGCACTGCCACCAGCGTTCGGTATTCAGATGGAATTCCCTGCAGCAGACTCAGCCGCGGCAGCGGTTGCGGGCGCACCAGAATGGAGGCGACCCAATTCACAAAACTGACACCGATTTGCCAGGCGCAGAAACCCAGCGGCACTGCCATCAAGCCGAGCATGCCCTGAGAAATCGGATCTGCTCTGGTTGACTCCCAGAAGCCGAGGGCGACTGCGGCCGTGGCAAGGAGCACTGCCGTGGCATATCCCCCCAGCGTGACGCGGCCAAGCCCCTTGGCACAGGCAGCCCATGGCGTGCAGCGAATCCCCAAGGCCTGCTCGAGTCCGCTACGCCCTCGGTCAATGAGATAGTAGCCCACGTGAGCGGTGCGTGGCTGCGCCAGGCCCACGCATGGCCCTGCCTGCGTGGCGGCCGCGCGGGCGCAGCGCAGGGTGGTGCGGGAGGCCTCTTCCTCCGTGCATCCAGCCAGACGGGCCAGATGCTCCACGGTACCGCGGTAGCGATTGCGTGTGGCGAAATCCATGTCTGGATAAACCCCAGCGGGGTCCTCCGACAACGTCTTCTCAATGACACTGTGCCGGGCCACGAAATCCCGCCAGTCCTGCACGGCGAGAAAGCGGAGGCCACCGATGCTGTTTCCGATCGACACCTGATCGGCCGCCTGGGCCTGACCATCCGCCAGCACCATCTGTTCAAGCAGGAGGTCCTGTTCAGCAAGCCGATGTTCCAGCCAGCTCGCCACCAGGCTCACGGTTGGCGTATGCCCCTGCAGCGTGCGGGTGAATTCTGCCAAAAAGGCTTCAGACAACGGGGGCTCCGCCCGTGCCAGATCGGCCAGCGCCAGGATCAGGTCGTTCGGTTTTGTCTCGGCGACGTTCAGCATTCGATCTGCCCACTGCGCAGCGAGATCTCTGTGTTGGCGGGCGGTAATGATGCGGATTGCCACCCGGCGCAGATTCTCGATGAGTGCCAGCCTGAGCATCAACGGCATCGCCCAGAGTTCGCCGATGGTCAGCGTGGCCACCGCCTGATAGGAGTCGATGAACGCATCGAGCACAGGCATGTCCACACGTCCGTCAGTGTGGGCAATCATTTCCAGAGCGATGCCATACGTTCGCGGACAGTCGCGGGCCGGACCCGCGGCCAGCGTCGGCAGCCGCCCCAGATAGGAGCGCGGTAGCAGCCGGCGGGTCGACCGGATCTGCTCCTCGATGAGATAGAAGTTGTCGAGCAACCATTCCGACGCCGGCGTTGTGCGCTGCTCCCGCGTCGCGGCGGCGCTTAAAACCGCGTAGGTTTCCTGAAGCACCCGTTCGTTGGCGATCAGACGAGCCAGAAGCCTTCCCCCCGACCGTCGGAGGGAAAGGCGATGAGAACGGGCGACCGCAAGAGCATGACGGCCAAGTTGCTCAACGCCATACACCTCCGCCCGCAGCGGTGGTTCGTCCGGAGGTGTTTCGCGCGATGCCTGCCCCCATCCCCGAGCCATCCGTGAAAAAATCCCACGAAGCGCTTGCATGGGAGGGGGAAAATGCATGCAGAGACTCCAGATCGGTTACCGGCCTCACTCACGTCCTACCGGCCCTGGCCGTACGTGACCTGAGTCGTTGCTGCGTTGTCAGGCCATGAGCCTGCCGCAGTCGGAATCATCACAGCCGCAAGCTGCCACCGCCGTTTTGGCCAATCAGCCTGAGGATAACCACCAGCATCACTGCTCCCACGGTGGCCACGATGACGGCTCCGGCGAGTCCTCCACCGGCTGAAATCCCCAATTGCTCGAAGACTGCTCCGCCGATCAGCCCGCCGACGATCCCCACGACAATATCCCCCAACACCCCGTAGCCGCCCCCCTTCATGAGAACGCCCGCCAACCATCCGGCGATCAGCCCAACCAGAATAAACAGCACGATATTCATGATTTCCTCGTGGTTTTGGCGTTCTATCGCCCGAGCGGTACGGGCCAGCGGTTTCCTGATTTTCTGCTTCTGTTCACCCGCTCTTTGCCATTCTACCCTACCGCAGAGGTGGGCCCCTAGAATGAGTACTCGATCTGCCGTAGCTACGACACACCCTGGGCAGACACTTGGGCACGCTGCGCGAAAAGGCACGGGGTGGAGTTGACTGAAAACCGGCGGAACGGTTTTCCATTCGCTGGTTCCATGAAAGAATCAGCCGAGTGCCTTGGCGATCAGGAATGCGGCGGCGGCGGCGAGTCCTCCCACCAGAACTGTCTGGAGGGCACTGCGCATCGGCCTGGCGGTCGTGAACCGGCCTTTGACATATCCAAACACCAGGAGAGCCAGCAGCGTAACGACGATCGAGGCGGCGAGAGCATCTCCCACCGCCGGAATAAAAAAATAGGGGGCCAGCGGAACGAGGCCGCCGGCGATATACGCCAAGGAGATGGTGAGGGCACTTCGGCCCGCCCGGCGGGGATCGGGTTCCTCCAGCCCGAGTTCAAACCGCATCATAAAATCGACCCAGCGTTTTTTGTCGGCGCAGATCGATGCCACAACCTGCTCGACATCCCCCGCCTTCAGCCCATAGGACCGCAGGATATCGGCCACCTCCGCCGCCTCTTTGTGGGGCATTTCCTCCGTCTCCCGCTCCTCGCGGGCCCGTTCCGAGGCATGGTGTTCGAGATCGGTACGGGCGGCCAGGTAGCCACCCAGCCCCATGGCGATCGCCCCCGCCGCCACTTCGGCGAGCCCCGCGGTCAGAATGATGCTGCTGGAAGCGACCGCTCCCGACAATCCGGCGGCCAGAGCAAACGGCACTGTCAGGCCATCCGACATGCCGATGACGATGTCCCGGACCGCTTCCGAATCGGTGAAATGTTTTTCAGGGTGGGGCATGGAGGAAATAGGGAGCATTGGCAATTCCTGAGAGATGATTTCCGGCGAGGTACTCGTCGGGAGGCGGACCAGTTTTTTTGCAGCGAATCGGTTAGATTCTTATCAGTGTCAGGCCCTCTTCATGGTGGGACAACCGCCTGTTTTCCTCCTGAAGCGAGTCTGCGTCAGAGAGTCCGCCCCTGAGTGGGAATCGTGTTGGAGTCGCTGCATGTCGCATGAACGATCCCCGGAAGACGCCGCCACGGAATGTCAGTCTCGTCCTGCCTGTCCGGCGTGTGGCGGAACGCTCATCGAGATCCGCGCGAAGCTCCAATGTTCCCAGTGTCACAGAATCTGCGAAAACTGCTGCGAGGGGGACCGGGGCTGAGGGATATCCGCAGGGCACGATCAATAGGCGAAGTGCTCCAAGCACCTTGTGCCACGCCGGCGGACCAGTAGCCTGACAGAAACACCAGAGATTCAGGGTCATTTTTTTGCGCCGCACTTTTTGGCGGGCTTGAGAGAGGTGGTTGGGCCGCATGGGGATACCGACAGATTCATTCCAGCCAAAGAATCCGCACGGGAAGCCAGTTGGTCGGTTCTGGGAAAGCCTGCCCCCGTGGCTGCGCAGGCTGCTGTGCGCCATCGACTCCGCCGATCAGCGCAGTCTGTTCACGCGCTGTGGCGTGGCGATCGCTTTCGCGATGGTCGGCTTGTGGTGCCGGGCCGAACTGGGTTTTCTGCTGGAATCACGGCACACGTTTCCCCTCTTTGCCTTGGCGAATGTCCTGGCAGCCCGCTACTGCCGGTTCTATCCATCGCTGCTGTCGCTGGTGGTTGGGTTTTGGGGGGTTCGGTATCTGTTTGTCGCACCCCGCGGGTCATTTCTGCTGGTTGGTCCCTCCATGCAGTATGGGGCGGCAGTTTTTTTCGCGAGCAGCCTGCTGATGCAGACAGTCGTCGCCTATGGACGTAACGGGCAGAACAGGGCCCGGCAGAGCGCGGCCCGGTTGCAGGCAATGACCGTCGAATTGGCGCAGCAAGCAACGATCCTGCGCCGGCTCATCGCAGTTCAGGAAAATGAGAAACAGACACTCTGCCATGAGTTCCACGATGGATTGATTCAGTATGCTGTCGGGGCGCTGATGATCTGCGAGGGCTACCAGCAGCGAAGCACCGCCCACTCGGCCGCCGACACGCGGGAGATCGAATACGCCGCTGAGAGTCTGCGCAAGGGAATTGAGGATGGCAGGAGAGTCATTCGGGGCATACGCCCAGCGGTGCTCGACGACGTCGGGCTGAGTGCAGCCATCGAGGAGATTCTGGCCGATTGGACCGATCCATCGATGCGTGTCACGCTGACCATTGATCCGCAGGCGAATCGACTTTCCCCCGAACTCCAAACCACGCTCTACAGGATCGCTCAGGAAGCCCTCGCCAACGTCCGGAAACACAGCCATTCCAAAACAGTGAGCATCGGGATTTTCGTATCCGATACCTGTGTCCAACTCAAGGTTCAGGATACCGGAGATGGCTTTGAGGCCGACACCACAAAAACGGGAGGGTTTGGGCTGCTGGGCATGAAGGAACGTGCCAAGCTGGCCGGTGGGGAGGTCAGAGTCGTGAGTCGGCGCGGTGCGGGAACAACTGTCAACTGCACTGTGCCCCTGGCCGGCTGTGGATAAAGTCGTCTTCACATCCCCCGATTCGAGGGTCTCAAGTTGCATCGCCTGATTTCGTGGCGTTGCTCCGACGGCCGCTCGATCGGCGAATTCCTCGGCCTCTCGCCCACCGCCCCGACACCGAACCACTCCTGCGTCAGCAAGCCCCAGAAGCGACTGCCGAAGGAAGTCTTCGACGAAGGTCATCACTTTGGCCGCCGAGTTGGGCATTCGGACGTACATCCATGAACGGACTTCCGGCACGCATCGTCGCTGGACCGACAAAGATCCGAGCGAGAAGCAGGCGGTCTGTGCCAATAAGGGCCGTCGCGGCAAACAGTTGTCGCGGCTTCGCAGTGAACTCACCGTGCGTTCGTTCGCCCATGTCTGCGACACAGGAGGTGCAAGACGAACATGGCTTCGAGGGTTGGTCGGCGTGACGAAGCGGCACCTGCTGGCGGTCGCCGCACACAACCTCTCGGTGATCATGTGGGCATTGTGCGGAATCGGGAGTCCGAAGGCCCTGCTGGGGCTCCGCGCGCTTGCGCTCCGTGCCTGGAATCACTGTGAGCAACTCATATCGGCGTTGGAAGCTCTGCTGCTGGCGCTGGCCGGATTCTACGTCAGATCGATCGCGCCCCGTCCGCGGATGACGCCCAGGCGGTCATGGACACAAAAAACGACTTGGCCACGGCCTGATAAGGCCCCAGGATGAGGCATCAAAACGTGTGTTGATCAGCACGATGCTGGCCATGAGCGGCGGTGCCTTCTACGCAGGCAAGCGCCTCAGTCGGACAGGGGGCAATCGGATCTATCATGGCAGATGGCGGCAGATCTGGAGGCAACCCCCGCGGGGCCGCCTGCAGTGTGGCCCAATGGACGAGCAGCACGGCCAGCATGCCCAGCGATTGTGTGGCCTGGCGGGAGGTGACTGCAGCAGCCATCAGCACGCAGGCTGCAAGGATCCAGACCACCTTCAGCGATGCTTCCTCCGCGGGGAGCATGGCGATGACTCGCATAGGGGCCCAGACGGTGCCTGCCATCAGCAGAGCCATCAAGATTCTGGGCGGCGTCGGCTTGCGTGCTGCCCAAACCATCAACGCCAGCAGCGCAGGAAAAAGCATGATCTGATCGTAACGGTGATGATAGAGCAACACCTCTCCAACCACGCCACAGATGCCCGCAGCGGGCAGAATATCGATGTGGTATTTCCTCCGCTGCAGCAGCCACCAACCGGCAATCCCCAAGCCGCCCATGAGGAGCAGTGCCGTCCACTGCACCACCCGGTGATTGAGGTCGTATGTGCTGGCTATCGCCCCCACCCCGTGGCTTGTGCCTCCTGAAAACTTCATCGACATTCCAAACAGCCAGTGGTCGATCACCCGGCTTGGAGGAACCTCTGTCCACCAGCAGGCAAACAGGCTCAAGGCCCCCAGGATGGTGCACCCGACGAGGAAGCCGCGCCACTGTTTTTCCAGCAGAAACAGCATCGCAAAGGGGAGCGCAATCTGCGGCTTGAACATGGCCAGCGACCAGCAGACGCCCGCCAGCACCCCTCGGCGATGCTCTAAAAAAAGCATCTGCTGCAGAATCAGCCCCACGCAGATGATCGAGAACTGGCTGGCCTGCATCACAAATGAATTGCTGGCAAAGGCGGCCCCTGCCATCGCCCCGACAGCCGCCATGGCCGGTCCTGCGAACTGCAACTGGCGATAGCCGTAGAGACCGATAACAACGAGCGTCGCCAAGGAAAAAAGTTCAACGAGAATCCGCCCCTGAATAAGGCCTCCCGGCTCAAAAAAGAGGGCGAACATCGGCAGCGCGTAGGGAGGATAAACCGTGTAGCGAAGCGGTCGTGGAGGCTTCGGTTGCTCCAGGATTGT
Organism: uncultured Planctomycetaceae bacterium; assembly: GCA_903885565.1. Taxonomy (GTDB): domain Bacteria; phylum Planctomycetota; class Planctomycetia; order Pirellulales; family UBA1268; genus CAISJI01. The sequence goes on along the minus strand of CAISJI010000245.1, from coordinate 6,002 downwards.
GTTGGGGTAATCGCCAACGCGGAAGTTTTGATACTCCGCTGCCCGACACTGGAGATCATGGTCTAGATCATTCACCCAGCAGTTCCACAGGCCCCGCGAGATCGTGGCCCCCGCCGCCAGCGTCAACATCGCGGCGAGGATCCACAGCACGACAGCCGTCCTGCCCAAAAATGGAGGGCCAGCGAACTGGCCCTGACTGGCGTTCTTGCGGAAGGATCGCTGGGGGGCGGAGGTGTCGGAGAGTGTCATGCGGGATGTTGTGGAGCCCAGTTGCGATGTTCGCAGCAGAAGGCTGCCGTCTTGGCTGTGGTATCAGGAGGATCGATTTTAGCAGGATTTGGAACAAGTGCTCTACCGCTGGAGGCATTGCCCCGCCGCTCGGGCCCGCCAGCCCACCATGTCCTGAGGAGACCGCCCCGAAGCGCTCCCGTATTCGCGACCGATTGCCCACCCATCGGTTTGGTGCCGGCCGCGATGCTCCCTCGACGCAGAACAATCTTCATGCGGGGCTGGCGTTGCCCCCTGGTCTCACCTGTATCGTTGGACAGCCTCTTCCCACTGCATCTGTGGCAAAATGGGCGTGGATAATATCTGGCTTGAAACCCGCAAGGATGGCGTCTGAAGCGCCTCGCCATGCCACAGGTGATAGAGATCGCCCTTGATCGCATGGAGGTTCCCGGCGACCGCCGTATGAAATGGCTTGGCCCACTTCAAATAGTGCTCCGCGCTGGGAGATTTCATGAGCAGTGCCTCGTTGCCTCGGCGTAGAATCCGTACGCTGCCAGCGTCATCGCTCGGTCGCCACTGCCAATAATCGGGGCATCGTAGAAACCATGCGACTCGATGAGAGAGCGGCGTGCCATCCAGGCCAATCCAAGCAGCAGTCGCACCCGTGAGGGCTCCCGTGCGCGCAGCACTTCTTGTGAAATCTGCATGTTCCCGAAGCGGCTCACAAAGGTCGGGCCAATCGGCTCGGCTCCCGCTGTGTCGACGGTGAGATCCCCTGCGGAATGGGCGGGAAGATTGAACACGTAGTCGAATGGTTGCACGAGAGCCGATTTGCAAAGAGCTTTCGAGGCTTCTTCTGCCCAGGAGTCATTTCCGAAGATCACATCGCAATCGATCCACGCAATATTTGAGATTCGGCGCGGGACGTGTTGCACTGCAATATTCAACAGTCGCTCTTTGTGCCAGAGCACGGACGAACTGCGGATCTGCACCACGATCGGGGCATCATGAGGCCCCAACTCGAATGGCTGGTCAGTCGCCAGTTCGACGACCACGAATGGGACGTTCAGTTTCTGGCGAAAGACCTCGAAATCGACGCGCCGGCGATGACTTCCTGTCGGGTTGAAATACGATGTAATTGCCCACACATCCGAATGCATCAGCCATCCGTCTCCGACGTCGTCGCGATCTTCATGATGGAGTGCTGGTTCATGGCTGCAGGCTATGGATAAAGAATCCGCCGCTCAACGCGGTTGGTGTTGGCCCAGAAAACCGCCGGTGTTTCCTGCGGTCGACGTCTTCGCCTTTTTGCGTCGGTTGGGAGCCAATCAGGGGGGATGAAGACCTCTTTCCGCCGCCTGCTGGCGGCGACAGTCGTCATGGGGTGTCGACCCGGATTTCGATTTCCTTGAACGCCACGTCCATCTCCATGCCGCCGTGCAACTGCAGTGCGATGGCTCCCGCTCTACGGCCGGGATCGTTCTCCAGCCGGGATGTCTCGTGGCCGTTGATGAGGACGCTGACGTTCGGGCCGGAGGCGCGGATTTCGATCGTCGCCCACTCGCCCGGCGTGTAGATCGATTCGATCAGCCCAGCTTTCGGCGTCGCCACCCACCCGCGGCCGCCGGTCTCGTAGAGGCCCCCCACCGACGGCGAGTTATCGACCTCGGCCTGAAAACCATTCACTCCCACATGATCGGCCACCTCCTCAGCCCGAAAATAGAGGCCGCTGTTGCCTTCCCCCACCTTGAATTTCGCCCGCAGCGTGAAATCTCCGTAGCGGGCATTGCTGACAAGGAGGCCGTGGCGGGGTTCAGACAGCGGGCTGCGCCCCACGATTGAATCATCCTGCACGTTCCATGAGCCTCCCGGCAGCGCATGCCAACCGGTCAGGTCGCGGCCATTGAACAGGCTCGTGAAGCCGGTTTCGGCGGCTGGCACCACGGCGCTGCCGGCCAGCCAGATGGCCAGTGCCAGCCCAAAGCGGTTTTTTTCCAGCATCAAGGGGCTCCGTGGGAGTTGGGCTGCGGGGGGTGCGCCCGACGCGTGTCAGGTGGTCTTCTTGAGGGTGTCCGCCGAACGATCCTTGGCCCCAGCCAGCCAGGCGACGTCGGCTGCGGAGTCGGCAAACCGCCGAATCCCCACTTCCTCGATCCGCGCGTCGGGCACGACGTGGAGCGGCGTGTAGCGTGGATGGTGCGATTCCTTGTAGGGATCGTTTCTGGCGGCGTTGTAGCAGCAGATCATCGACCAGCGCGGTTCGTCGGAGCGGTTCATATCAGAGCGGTGCAGAAGATTGGCATGAAAGAAGATGGCGTCGCCAGGCTCCATCTCGCAGTAGACAAGCGGCAAACGCTTGAGGGCCACGTTCACCCGCTCCATGTCGGCTCCGGCCTGTTCGCCGCTGAGGCTGTGCTCGATCCGCCCGAGTTCGTGCGAGCGGGCGATCACCTGCAGGCAGCCATTCTCTTTGGTCGCCCTGTCAACGGCTATCGAAACGCTGGTGAGCCAGGGGGCAAGAACGCCGTTTTGATACCAGTAGCCGTAGTCCTGATGCCAGGTCCAGGCCCCACCCACACGGGCATCCTTCATGATCATCTTCGAATGGTAGTGGTAGACCTCGCCTCCGAGGAGCCGCTCGGCCGACCGGACGATCCGCTCGCAGCGGGCGAACATGCCGTAGATCCCGTCTCCCGGATGGTTCCAGAGGGAAAGCCGCACCGTTCCCCCCTCGCCATCGGCCCGGCCGAAGGAGTGGGCGTCAAGCTCCCGATCCTCCTTGGCGGCCCGGCGGAGGAGATCGATCTCCTCTGGCGTAAAGAAACCTCGCGCGATCACGAAGCCCTCGCGGGCGTACTCTGCCGCCTGACTGTCATCGAGTGGCCTGGGGCCAACTGTGTGCACCATCGTTTTTGTCTCCTTCGCGGACTGGCACCACATGCCGCGTCAGTAGAGCAGAGAGGCGTCGGTACGACGATGGGCCGACGCCAAGCCTGATGACAGTGATGTGCCGCGGTTGTGCCTCCACTCGACAGCTTCGATGCGTCTTCCCTGGTGGGGGACGAGACACTTGCACCCGCAGGTTGATAGCGTGCTTTGGGGGAGCCGGGCGAAGGCAGATGAAGGTCGAGCGTGCCCTGTATGAGGGGGACACGGGGCCTTCCTCGCTCACAATGGCAGGAATCGGCTTACAGTGGCGTGATTTAGGCCTTGCCTACACTCCGGCTCGCTGCGATTCTCGCGCAGCGATGAAACGTCTCACAGAAGCTTGGGAATCTGCCTTGCCGCCGGCCTGGCTGTCGGCCATACGGAGACGGTTTGGCCATGGTGTGCCCTCCCCCTCCTCCACGACCACGCTGGCCGGGTTGGTCGCCTCCGACCAGCAGGCCGGTGGCTGCGATGTCATCCCGCTTGGGGGATGCCCCCGTCTGCCGCTGCCGGGCTTCAGCGTCAGCGGTGATTTCGCGGCGGTCGAAGCTGTGCGGAGCCGGATCGAAAACCGTCTCGCACTGGAGCAGTACGACAGGCTGGTGGCCGGCCCGGTCGTCCAACCGCAGGTCGACTCGTTCGTGGCGGTGCTGGCAGAAGCACGGGTCTGCCAGAGTGCGGGGATCGTGGTCACGGCCGAGAATGCCCTGCTGGTCGATGTCTCTGATCTCGCTTTTGTGGCCGATGACCCAGCCGGCCCACTCCGGATGTCTCATTTGCCGCGGCCGAGGCACACACCGCTGACCGTCGCTGTGTTGACCACCGGCCCCCACCATAACTACTACCATTGGATGATCGAGGCCCTGCCGAGACTCGATCTGTACGAGCGGTCGGGAGTGTCGATCGATTGTTTTTACGCGCCTCTTCGTACCCGCTTCCAGCGGGAATCTCTCGACCTCCTCGGCATCAGCCCGGAACGCATCCTGCCGGCCACCCGGCAGACCCATCTGGCTCCGGCCCGCCTCGTTGCCTCCTCGTTCACCGGCAGCCCTTCGCTGGCAAAGACCGATTACCTTTCCCGCCGCCTGGGCCTGCATGCCGGTCGGCTGGCTGGCCGATCGCGCCGGATTTTCATCGCGCGGGCGGGCCGCCGCGCGCGGGCCATCGCGAACGAGAGGGAGCTGCTCCGGTCACTTGAGCCGCTCGGCTTTGAGCGCCTCCGGCTGGAAGCGATGCCGCTGGTGGAGCAGGTGTCGCTGTTCCAACAGGCGGAATGCGTGGTGGGCCCCCACGGGGCCGGGCTCACCAATCTGATGTTTTGCCGCCCCGGCACTCAGGTTATCGAGATCGGCACCCCCTATCGTCCGTGGAGCTGTTTCTACGAAATCGCGCACCACCGCGGTCTGGCGTATCACCTCCATCTGGCCACACCGGTGCAGATCAGCCATTTCGATCCGGCCACCGGGGTGGGCGATTCCGGCCTGCGTGTCGATCCAGCGGAACTCGCCAGGATCATTGAGACGCTGCTGGCCGGCAGGACCCCAGCGCTTGTCGCGGCCTGACAGGCGGCCGGCGCTGTTGGGCCCGGGCTGTCCGTCGCGGTGGACTGCGAGCGAAAGCGTGTAGATTAGCATGCCCGCATTTTTGCCATCCCCTGCGGTGGCGTCCAGAAAAGGGCGGAGAAATTTTCGATGTATGACATGATCGGCGACATCCACGGCCACGCCGATGAACTGGTGCAGTTGCTCACGACACTCGGCTACACGCGGCGCAGCGGCGTCTTTCGGCATCCCTCCCGGCAGCCGATTTTTCTCGGCGACTTCATCGACCGCGGCACGCAGATTCGGGAAACCCTGGAGATCGTCCGGCCGATGGTGGAGGGCGGGCATGCTCTGGCTGTCATGGGCAACCATGAGTTCAATGCGCTGGCGTTCCACACACGACATCCACACATGCCGGCCAACCACCTGCGGCCCCACAACGAGAAGAACAGCGGCCAGCACGCCGAGACGGTGCGACAGCTCTCGGAGGGGGATCTGGCCAGCCATCTGGGCTGGTTTCGCACGCTGCCGTTGTGGCTCGATCTCGCAGGCCTGCGGGTGGTCCACGCCTGCTGGGATGAAAGCGCCCGGGTGCAGGTGGCCGATGCCAAGCCGTCTGTCCTGACCGACGAGTTTCTTCACGCCGCCTGCACGAAAAACCAACACCTCTACGACCCGGTCGAGATTCTGTTGAAGGGAAAGGAAATTCTCCTGCCCGACGGACTCTCGTTCCGCGACAAGGAAGGACACCAGCGGCACAACACCCGGGTGCGCTGGTACGTGTCACCTGAGAATCAGACCTACCGCACCTATGCGATGGCGACCGAACCGATTCCCTGCGATCTGCCGCTGGAGCACCAGATCGTTCAAGCCGCCGCCCCCTATCCCGCCGCTGCCAGGCCTGTCTTCACCGGCCACTACTGGCTCACCGGCGAGCGGCCGGAATTGCTGGCCAAGAACGTCGCTTGCGTTGACTGGAGCGTGGCCAAGGGAGGGTTTCTCTGTGCTTACCGCTGGAGCGGGGAACGGGAACTGCACGAGAAGAACTTTGTGTGGGTGCCAGCCGTCTCGCCATAGGATTTTCCAAGCATGATTTCCAATCTGTTCCACGATCTGCCTCCCCACCTCCCCGCAGAGGTGTTCACCAATCTGCTCGAATCGTCCGCTGTGCGGATCGAGCGCATTGTCTCTCACGGTCACTCGAGCCCGCCAGACTTCTGGTACGACCAGCAGCAGGCGGAGTGGGTGGTGGTGCTCAAGGGGGCGGCGAGAATCGAGTTTGCAGACCGGATGGTGGAGATGCGG
>CAISJI010000244.1 GCA_903885565.1 uncultured Planctomycetaceae bacterium | reverse complement strand
CCCGGATTGCCGGTGGTGTTGTGCGCGGAACGATCTCCCTCAACCAGCAGCGTGTCGGGCCCCTTGAGCACAACCACACTCTGGCTCGTGGCCGCCAGCGCAGCCGCCGCCTGCTCCAGTTGGGCCCGCGTCGGCGGCTCGGCGGTTGCCCGGTCGGCGGCGGGCAGGAACCGGAGCAGTTCGCCCACATGCGGCGTGAGGATGCGTGGGCCGGCATGGCGGGCGAGCGCCGCATCATCGAGCCGTGCCAGGGCAAACAGGGCATCGGCATCAAAGACCGCCGGCACTGGCAGCTTTTCCCACAGCGTTGCCACGATTCCCTGCACCTGCGGCGACCGCCCCAGGCCGGGCCCCACCGCCACCGCATCGGCCAATGCGGCGCGTTCCAGGATGCTGGCCAGCGCTGCGAGAGAAAATGTTCCGCAGGTATCTGCCGGCAGCCCCCGCACCATCACACAGGGGTCGAATCCGGCGGCGATCGCTGCCGCTCCCTCCGGAGCCACCACCTCCACCACCCCCGCGCCACTGCGCAGGCTGGCCATCGCTGTGAGGGCCGGAGCCCCTGCCATGCCGGCCGAGCCCCCCACCACCAGCACTCGGCCATAGTCTCTCTTGCTCGTGTCGCGGTGGCGGCGGGGCAGCCTGGGGAGATCCTGAGGGGGCTGTCGGCGAGTCAAAGCTGGGGAGCCAGAGCATTCCATCGAAGACCTCGAGCAAGGGGAATGTCGCTTGAATTCTGCAGGATTGTCAGAAACCGGAGCTGGTGTGGCCCAAACCGCCCCACAAACCACCGCTCCGCAGGGCTCCCATGTGATACCTTGACGCAATTGCCGGTGAGGGGCTACCCTCGCCCGGTATTCCACGGGATTTCGGAGGCACTGCGAGCAGGCACCGTTCATGAGCGCGGCACACAAACCTGAAGATATTTTCAACGTGAAGCGTGTCCGCCGGCTGATTGCGCTGATGAAGCGACATGATCTGGCTGAAATCGATCTCAAACAGGCCGACCAGCGGGTCCGCATCAAGCGGGGCGGCGACGGAGCCTTCCAGCCGAGTTATGCGCCCCCCACCTCCCGCGCCGCCGGTGGCCCTGCCGCCGCTCAGAGCGACGCCGGGGAATCGAGCGAAACCTCCAAGATGGTGGTGATCAAAAGCCCGATGGTGGGAACGTTCTACCGGGCGTCGGGCCCTGATGTGCCGGCGTTTGTGAAGGTGGGCGACCGGATCGGGCCGGAGAAAACGGTCTGCATCATCGAGGCGATGAAGGTTTTCAATGAAATTCCCGGTGGCGTTTCCGGACAGGTGGTGGCGGTGCTCGTGGAAAACGGCTCACCGGTTGAATTTGGTCAGCCGCTGATCAAGGTTGACCCGGAGAAGTAGGCCTGCGGTCGAACCCGCTCCAGGATGAGGCTGGCCGGTTGTTCGGCTGACCGGATTGGAGTGGGACGGGCAGATAGGCCACCGATCCATGGCGGAATCTCCCATGATGGCATGATGGGCAGAGCGTGGCTGTTTTCTGGTTTCAGGGCGGAGCCTTATGTTCAAACGCATTTTGATTGCCAACCGCGGCGAAATCGCGCTGCGGATCATCCGGGCCTGCCGGGAAATGGGCGTCGAGACGGTCGCTATTTTCTCTGAGGCCGACCGCGATGCCCCCTATCTGGAACTGGCCGACGAGGCGATTTGCGTGGGCCCCGCCCGCGCTGCTGATAGCTATCTGCGAATCGACCGGGTGATCAGCGCCGCCGAGATCGGCAACGTGCAGGCGATCCACCCTGGCTACGGATTCCTTTCGGAAAATTCCCATTTCGCCGAGGTCTGCCGGTCGTGCGACATCGGCTTCATCGGCCCCACGCCCGAGGCGATGGCCCGCGTTGGCGATAAAAATTCTGCCCGGGCTCTGGCCCGCGAAACCGGCGTGCCCTGCGTGCCGGGGAGCGACGGCATCATCACCAGCGAGGATGAGGCTCTGCGGGTGGCCCGGTCGATCGGCTTCCCTGTGCTGCTCAAGGCCACCGCTGGCGGCGGCGGCAAGGGAATGCGGGTGGCCGCCAACGATCTGGCCTTGGCCTCCGCCTGGCAGCAGGCCTCCGCCGAGGCTCAAGCCGCCTTTGGCAATCCCGGAATCTACATCGAGCGCTACGTCGAACGTCCGCGGCACGTCGAGGTGCAAATTCTGGGCGACACTCACGGCACGATGCTCCACCTCTGGGAGCGCGACTGCTCCACGCAGCGGCGGCATCAAAAGCTGATCGAAGAGAGCCCCTCGCCACGCCTGGCCCCCGAAACCCGCCGCGCCATGTGTGAGGCGGCAGTGCGACTGGCCCGCGCGGCCGGCTACCATTCGGCAGGCACGGTCGAATTCATCGTCGATCAGGAAGGCAACTTCTATTTCATCGAGGTCAACGCCCGCATCCAGGTGGAGCACCCGGTGAGCGAGATGGTGACCGGGATCGATCTGGTCAAGGCGCAGATTCGGGTGGCTGCCGGCGAACCGCTGGGGATCAAGCAGGAGGACGTGGTGGCCCGCGGCCACGCGATCGAATGCCGTATCAACGCCGAGGATCCAGCCCACAACTTCCGCCCCTGCCCAGGCCGGATTGAGCGGATCATCGCCCCCGGTGGCTTTGGCGTGCGTTTCGATTCACATGCCACCGCCGGCTATGTTGTGCCGCCGCACTACGATTCGCTGGTGGGTAAATTGATCGTGCATCAGCCCACCCGCCGCGAGGCGATCGAAACCATGATCCGGGCGCTGGGCGAACTGCGTGTCGCCGGCATCCAGACGACCGTGCCGCTGCATCTGGAGGTGCTGAAAAACGCAGCCTTCCACGCAGCACAGGTCGACACCACATTCGTGGAACGCATGCTCGCCGGTTGAGGCGGGCGGCCTGCTTCCAGCCCTTACTCCCACAAGGAATTGTATCGATGAGCGAGTCGCTGTCGCGCCCCCCGAAGGCCATTCACCAGTTCAAGAAGGTGGCGATCCTGTTTGCCGGTGGTCCCGCCCCGGGAGCCAATGCCGTGATCTCGACCGCCGCGATCTCGTTTCTGCGCAACGATGTCGAAGTGGTCGGCATGAAGCACGGCTATTCGTCGCTGGCCGACTTCAACCCCGCTACTCCGCTGGTGGAGGGACGCGACTATGTGCAGATCACTCCGGCATTCCTCAAGCGATCGCGGTCGAGTCAGGGAATTCTGATCGGCACCGCCCGCACCAATCCCGGCAAGATGATCTCGTCGCCAGCCCATCTGGACGATCCGGCCCGGGTGCAGCCACTCAAGAATGTCGATGCCGGACTGCGTTCGTTGGGAGTCGAGGCCCTGATCTCAATCGGTGGCGACGACACGCTCAAAACGGCCAACAAGTTCAAGATGTTCCAGGATCGGCTCCCTGCCGGCGTCAAGAAGATTCCGGTGGTCCACCTGCCCAAGACGATCGACAATGATTACATGGGCATCGACTTCACATTCGGCTATTTCACCGCCGTCGACACGCTCGCCGGTGAGATCCGCAACCTGATCCACGATGCCGAGGCGGGGCGGGCCTACTACCTCTGCGAGACCATGGGCCGCAGTGCCGGTTGGCTCTCCTATGGGGCGGCAATCTCCGGAGAGGCAAGCCTCGTGATCAGTGTCGAGGATATCCACGGCCGCTACCGGGGCGAGGAGACGGTGACCGACGCCGCCACCGGCCAGACGAAGATCAAGCCGGTGATGAATGTCGAGGAGGTGGTGGGCCGGATCGTGAAGACGATGCGGGTGCGGGAGGAGCAGGAAGGGAAGCAGTATGGAGTGATCGTGCTGGCCGAGGGGCTGGCCGAGTATCTCCCTGCCCGGCAGCTGGAGGGGATTCCCCGCGACGAGCATGGCCACATCTCGATCACGCACATCCAGCTCGGCCGCATGTTCTCCAAGCTGGTGGCGGATGAATACAAGCGGCAGACAGGCAAATCGCGGAAGGTGGTCGGCCTGCAGCTCGGCTATGAGGCCCGCTGCGCCCAGCCGCATGCCTTTGACATCATGCTCGGCAGCCAGCTGGGGGTGGGGTCATACCGGGCTTTGGCCGAACAGGGCCTGAACGGCGTGATGGTGAGTGTTTCGGGACAACTCGACCTCAACTATGTGCCGTTTGAGGAGCTGGTCGATCCCAACACGCTCGTGACGGTGGTGCGGTATGTGGAACGCAACTGCGACTTCCACCGGCTGGCCCGGTTTCTCGAGACTTTCGTCAACGACTAGCTGGCGAGCGGCCTGCTGGCAGGCTGTGGATAAAGTGCGGCATCGCTGGATGCGATGCCCGTCGACCGTGGAAACCCTCGGCGTTTCCACCGGTCGACGGAGTGGACTGTCTTCAATCCAGAGGGGCATGGATGACTTTTTCCACGGACAGCTGGCATAGCTGGAGCGTCGGCTTGGTACATCGGGAGACGCAGGCGGAGGGGTCGGCGAACGCTTGACGAGCACCGATCGGCTGTGGCCAAGTGACGAAACCTGCGCCGCCCCGCAGCCGACGCACAACTGTTAGCGAGCCCTTCCATTGGGCTGTCGCGATGCATTGAGGACGTCTTGCGTACCACCCCCCGTCAACTCTCAGTAGCCGCGGCTTGCAGGAGGATCGCGATATTCCCTCCTCCGAGCACGACGAGCCGGTTGCGAATGAGGAATGAGGGGGAAAGCGCTGCCTTGATGGCATGACGCACAAGTCGATCCGTGCCGTTGCAGGACGCCGAGGGAGTGAACCGATCGTCAAAAAGCCGCAGCCACGTCCGGGAAGCTACAGACTCCGGTAACGTGCCAAGCGAGTCTGCAAACTGACGTGCGGCGGTCAGGCCGAGCGAGACGTAGGTATCCATGCACCAGCGATCGCCGTGGACGACGTGCCACAATGTGCCGGGGCGGATGAGCCGTGGACGGCCGCCAAGGGCGAGCAACACCAGCGGTAGGTAATGATCCCACCACGGCAACGCGAGGTGCAGATTTTGCGGGAGGAGACGGCACAGCGACGGAATGACTTCAGAGGCGAAGGCCAGGAAATCAACACCGTGGATGTCCATCACTCCGCAGGGCACATCGCCGGGCCTGAGCGGCTGTGCCACATCGAGGCGCTGCCCCATAAAAAACAATGCTGGCGTGTGTCCGGCAATGTCGTCCGCTCGGGCTCCGGCCTGCAAGCCGATATCAGCGTTGACGATCGCGACGGGCCCCGTTGGGGAATGCTCATGGATGGCGCCGAGAAATTCCGTAAGCGTGCAAAGATGATCGTGCCTGCCGCCGAAGCGTCCCACCCCTGCTGACACGGGACGTTTTACGATCACGCTCTCCACGCCAAGAGCCTCGATGGCCGACCGCAGGCCGGGATGGCGCTGGTGTTCGCTCGCTGCGTTGACCGACACCGGTGAATAGCCCGCGGCATGCCATGTCTCGACGAGGGCAGTCTGGAGCGACGCAGAGTTTGCTGGACTGATCGTTTCGCCGCGCATTCGAGGGGGCAACGATGTGAAAAGGGCTACGGAATTGTTGATGTTTCCTCCCAACGGGTGCAGAGCAGAGCTGATGCGGCGATGACTGACTTTACCCACTGGCTGTCAATGCGACATCAATTGCCTGGAACACTTGATCCTCGGAGAGGTCTGTGAGGCACACCGGCGACGGCTGCGAACAAACCCACAGGCACCCGCGGCAGGGAACGTCCTTGTTGAGCCATTGCTGCCGCCCGGAGCGGCTCCACGGGGCGAACCAGCCGATGTGACCTCCTCCCAGAAAGGCAACGAGGGGCGCATCGAGTGCCACCGCCAGATGGGCTGTTCCCGTGTCGGCCGAGAGCACGAGCCGATTTCGCCGAAGGGCCTCGCGCAGGTCGTGGTTGGTCACGCATAGCGTTAACCCGACCCCCTCGACGCCGGCTGCCATGAGCCACTTTCTAAGCTCGGTGAACCTCGTCACTTCTCCCGGCGGAGCGAGCAGATTCATACGGAGGCCGTGCGCCGCGCGGAGATGCCTGCCGGCGGCGGCGAGTGAAGGCCGCGTACGACGGTCCGCAGAACTCCTGCTCACACTGTCAGCGAGCCCTTGGTGCTCGGCACATTGGGCTGGCGTGGATCGCTCTCCACCGCCATGCGCAGAGCGCGGGCCGCGGCCTTGAAGACCGCCTCGGAGATGTGGTGGGCATTGCGGCCGTGGTGGAGGATGGCGTGGAAATTCGCGCCGGCTGTGGAGGCAAAGCTCTCCCAAACCACCTCCCCCTGTTGCACGTCGACCGTGCCGATCACCGGCCCGGGAAACTCCACCGCGAAGACGGTGGCCGCCCGGCCGCCCAGATCAACCGCCACCGTGG
>CAISJI010000243.1 GCA_903885565.1 uncultured Planctomycetaceae bacterium | reverse complement strand
GGCCCTGCCGGATGAAACTCCTGCCGGTCGGCGGCTGCGGCGGGGAGGCCCCCAAGTGGCCCCGGGGATCTGGCTCTGCGGCGACCATTGCAGCAGTGCCTCGATCAATGGGGCGCTGGTGAGCGGCCGGCACACGGCCGGTGCAGTCGTATCAAGCGGGCGGGCCTGACGACCGCCCAGAGCGGTTCCCCTGCTCAGATTCTCAAAACGGCGCTCCGCCGCTGGGGCGATCGGGCTACACTTTGGACTATGAGAGTTTTGCAACAAGTCTTGAGTTGGATTGCCCCCGTGGTCATCTTCGGGGCCGCTCTGGCGGGGTTTCTCTGGATGGGCAGCCAACCGCCGCCGGTTCGCAAGGTGGTGGTCGCGCCCGATGCGGTGCCGGTGCGAACGGCAGCCGCCAAGCCCCAGCAGGGCGGCGTCGACATCGAGGCCGACGGGGTGGTGGTACCCTTGCGGGAAGTCACACTCGCTGCCGAGGTGGCTGGGAGGGTGTTGGAAAAATCTCCCACCTGCAAGGCCGGGCAGTTTGTCTCCAAGGGCACCGTGCTGTTCCGGATCGATCCACGCGATTACCAGTTGGAGGTGGAGCGGCTGGAACGGGAATTGAACCAGGCCGGTCTCCTGATTGAGGAGATTGACGAGGAGTTGGCCCAAAACGCCGGAACCATCGATTTAGCGCGCCGGCAGGTGGCAATTTCCCAGCGCGAAGTAACCCGCCTCGACGGGCTCAAGGCCAATCGGGTGATTACGGAAGCGGAGCACGACCGGGCTCTCCGCGACGAACTCACGGCCAACAACACGCTCACCACCCTCAGCGGTCAGAATCGTGTGCTGGCCAAGCGGCGCAACCGGATGCTGGAGGCACAATCGCTCGCCGGCACCATGCTGCAGCGGGCCCAACTCGACCTCTCCCGCACCACGGTGATGGCGCCGGTGGATGGCATGGTGGTGGAGGAACGGGCCGAACAGGAGTCGTTCGTCAGCAAGGGCGAGACGCTGGTGGTGTTGGAAGACATCAGTGCTGCCGAGGTCCGCACCAGCCTGCGCATGGATGAGGTGGCGCGGGTGTGGGGAGGCCAGCCGAACACCGCGTTGCCCGATGGCAAGAGCACGCACGACCTTCCCGATACGCCAGCCTCGGTCGTGTTTTCCCTCGGCGATCGCTCGTTTCAGTGGAGCGGCACGCTCTCGCGGCAGGAGGGAAAGGGTCTCGATGCCAAGACCCGCACGCTCCCCTGCCGGGTTCTGGTCGGCAATCCGACTGCCGTGCAGGCAATTGACGCCTATGGGGCGCCGATGCCCCAGTTGCCGCCGGAGGCCCCGCGGACGCTCATGCGGGGAATGTTCGTGCAGGTACGGGTCCACATCGACTCGACAGAGACGTTGGTCTCAATTCCCGAGGAAGCGCAGCGTCCCACTGGCGAGGTGTGGGTGGTACGCGACGGCAAGCTGGTCGTGCTGCGAATGCTGCCACTGCAGGTGGCCGGCGGGCGGGTCTTTTTTGCCGCCAATCCGCACGGGTTGCAGCCGGGGGATCGGGTGGTCACCAGCCAGTTGGCTAACCCACGGGAGGGAATGCGCGTGAGCGAGACGCCGGAGTCCCCAGCCCAGTCCGTTCCGCTGCGTCTCACAGATCAGCCGGGCACCGACCTGCCGTGAGAGCCATTTCATGAAATCGATCGTTCAATGGACCGTTCGCAACATGCCGGCGATGAACACGCTGGTGATCGCCATTCTGCTGGTGGGAGCAGCGGCGTTTGCCTCCATGCGCCGCGAGGTTTTTCCAGAGTTCGAACTCGAAATCGTGCTGGTGGCGGTGCCATATCCGGGCGCCACGCCGGAAGAGGTCGAGGAGGGGATCTGTCAGAAGATCGAGGAGGCCTGCCGGAGCGTGGCGGGCGTCAAGAAAGTGACCAGCGTGGCTCAGGAGGGAATGGGCTACTGCGTTTTTGAACTGAAGGAGACGGTGAAGGACGCGCTGAAGGTGCTCGGAGAGATCCGCTCGGAGGTGGAACGCATTCCAAGCCTGCCGGAATTGGCGGAAGATCCGAAGGTCGAGCAGGTCACGCTGCGCACCCCTGCAATCAAGGTGGGGGTACTGGCGCCTCTGGCGCCCGGCGGGGCGAGTGGGGGTGGGGAGGTCTCCGAAGCCGGCCTGCGGGATGTGGCGGAGCGGGTGCGTGATGACCTGTTGGCCCTGCCCGCCGTGTCGGCGGCCAATCTCATCGGCGCCAAGGATTTTGAAATCGACATCGAGATCCGGGAAGAAACCCTCCGCAAATATGGGCTGACCCTGCAGCGGGTCGCCGACATCGTGCGGCGGGAGAATCTGGAACTGCCCGGCGGCACGATCCGCAGCGGGAACAGCGAGATTCTGCTGCGGGGTAAGAACAAACGCTCCATCGGTCAGGACATCGCCAAGATTCCTCTCGTTACATTGCCTGAGGGGGTGGTGCTCACGGTGGGAGATCTGGGGGTCGTTCACGACGACTTTGCCGATATTGTCGCCACCAACCGGATCAACGGCCGCAAGGGCATGGTCGTGTCGATCGACCGCAGTTCCGGGGAGGATCTGTTGGCGATGGTGGCGGATGTGAAGCGGTATGTCGCCGATGCCCGGTTGCCCGAGGGCTATGAACTGACCATCTGGGCCGATCAGTCGATCGACGTGCGCGACCGGATGAACATGCTGATCAGCAACGGCCTGCAGGGGCTCCTGATCGTCTTTGTGATGCTCGCGCTCTTCCTCGACCTCAAGATCGCGTTTTGGGTGGCGATGGGGATTCCCTTCTCCATGCTCGGCACCGGCGCTTTGATGTATTCCACCGATCAGACGCTCAACATGCTCTCGATGTTTGCCTTTCTGATGGCCATCGGAATTGTGGTGGATGATGCCATCGTGGTCAGCGACAACTTCGACCGCCACCGGCGGATGGGGAAGAGCCTGCAGCGGGCGGCCATCGACGGAACCGTCGAAGTGATTCCGAGCGTGATCTCCAGCGTGTTGACGACGGTGATTACGTTCCTCCCCCTCTGTTTCGTCTCGGGAGTGATGGGCAAATTCATCGCCGTGATGCCGTTTGCCTTCATCACGGCCCTGCTGATGTCGCTTCTGGAGGCCCTTCTGGTGCTTCCCGGCCATTTGGCACATGAAAAGAATCTGGTGTTCACCATCTTCGGGATCGTACTGGCTCCTCTGCGGGTGCTGATGCCGGCGATCAATTGGCTGCAGCGGACCTGCGACCGAGGCCTGAAGTGGTTTGTAAAGACGCTGTACGCGCCGGCGCTTGACATGGCGCTTGACAACCGCCTCAGTGTGCTCGCGGCAGCGGCCGGTTTTCTGCTGCTGTCTATGGGACTCGTCCGCAGCGGCGCGACTCCCTTCTCGCTGTTTCCCAAGATCGATGCCAATCGCCTGCTGGCAAAGGTGGTGTTTCCCGACGGAACGCCGGCGAACGTCACCGAGGAGGCCACCGGGCGGATCGAGCAGGCGGCCTTCGACGTGGCCAGGCGGTTGGCCAGTCCCGAGCGTCCGCTGTTGGAACTGGTGCACAGGTCGGTGGGGCAGGTCGCCGCGCAGGGTGAGGTTGGCCCCAATGCCCGGATGACAGGCAGCCATGTGGGAAGCGTGGCGGTGGAGTTGGTCGAGGGCGCCAAACGCGACGTCACCAGCGAACAGTTCATCAGCGAATGGCGGAAGGCAGCGGGAGATTTTCCCGGCACGGAAACGCTCATCTATGGAACGGAGAATATCGGGCCGGGTGGGAAGGCGGTGGAATTCAAACTGCTGGCTCCCTCCGATCCCGAGGGCGTGCGGCAATTGGAGGCATCTGTCGAGCGTTGTAAGGAATTCCTGGCGCAATATCCGGGAGTGATCGACATCGAGGACGACTCCCGTCCGGGCAAATGGGAGTATCAGATCCGGGTCAAGCCGCGGGCCGAGGCGATGGGGGTATCGCTGGCCGATCTGGCCAACACGATTCGCGGCAGTTTTTATGGGGAAGAGGTGATGCGGCTGCAGCGCGGCCGGCATGAGGTCAAACTCATGGTGCGCTACCCCCGTGACCAGCGGCGCAGTTTTGCCGCGATCGATGAAATCCATGTCACCGGGGCCGACGGCGTCCGCCGGCCGGTCAGCGAATTAGCCGACATCGATGTCGTTCGCGGGTATTCGGAGATCAACCGGCTGGGACAGAAGCGTGCCATCTCCGTGATCGCCGATATTGATACCGCCAATTCCTCGCTGACAAGTTCGCAGGTCACGGCCGATCTGGAGAAGCGACTGATGCCCGATCTGCTCCGCGATAATCCCTTGGTGCGGGTGCGTTGGGAGGGAGAGCAGGAGCAAACGCGGGATTCGCTGCGGAGCCTTGGGGTGGGATTTGTGGTTGCCCTGTTTGCGATGTTTGTGCTGCTGACGATGGAGTTCCGGTCCTATTTTCAGCCGCTGCTGATTCTGGCGGCCATTCCCTTTGGATGTGCCGGCGCTGTATTTGGCCACGCCCTGATGGGCATGCCATTAACGCTCTTCAGCATGTTCGGATTGGTCGCGCTGGCAGGAGTGGTGGTCAATGACTCGATTGTGCTCGTTGACTTTATCAATCTGCGGGTCCGCGCCGGCAAGCCGTTGCGACAGGCTCTGCGGGAGGCCGGCTGCGTCCGTTTCCGGCCGGTGTTTCTTACGAGTATCACCACGATCGGTGGGCTGTTGCCGCTGTTGCTCGAGAAGAGCTTTCAGGCGCAGTTTCTCATACCGATGGCAACGGCACTCGCCTTCGGTTTGGCTACCACGACGTTGCTGGTGCTGATCCTTGTGCCGGTGATGTATTCCTTCTTCGGCACGTCGGCCCGCGACGACGCGGAACATGAGGAGGATGCGGGGGCGGACGGCCACGGCGGGGGAAGTTCTGTCGATCCGGATGAGGCAGAAAAAGACTGGCTACCGGAGCATCTCCGCGAAGATCTTGTCCGCCCTTGAACCGCAGCCCGATAGATTGCCCCCGTCGGCTTCAGCGATCTCAAAGCCACTCAGCGGTTGAACAGGAAATGGCAGATGTCGCCATCCTGCATCACATATTCCTTCCCCTCGATCCGCAGCTTGCCCGCCCCGCGGATCTCCTTCTCTGACTTGTAGCTCTCCAGATCGGGAAGCGAATAGATCTCG
>CAISJI010000242.1 GCA_903885565.1 uncultured Planctomycetaceae bacterium | reverse complement strand
GCAAACAGAATGCAGACCGGCGCCGGCACCGCCAGCGTGTGGCCGGTGAATGACAGCCTGCCTGTTCCCTGATCGATGGCGAACACCGATACGGTGCCGGAATTCTGCCCCGCTGCCAGGAGATAACGGCCGCTGGGGTCGATTGCGAAGTGGCGCGGAGTTGTGCCGCGGATCGGTTCCAGCCCCTGCAGCGACAGCCGGCCCGATCCGGCATCGATCGTGTAGATCGCTACGGAGTTGTGGCCGCGGTTGGAGCCGTAGAGGAACTTGCCCGAGGGATGGATGGCGATTTCAGCCGTGGAGATTCCCCGCCGATCGACGACCTCCGCCGGCAGTGTCGGCACCGAATCAAGCGAAAGCAGCGTCCCGGCCTGGGGATCGAAGGCAAAGGCCGTCACCGTGAGATCGAGTTCGTTGATGCAGTAGGCGAAATTCTTCTGCGGGTGAAACGCGAAGTGGCGGGGGCCGGCGCCCGGGGTGAGGGTGGCAAAGCGGTGTGGCTGGAGGGTGGCCTGGTTGACGTCGAGGGCGTGGATGAACACTCGGTCGCAGCCGAGATCACAGGCCAGGGCAAACCTGCCGTCGGCTGAGGCATCGATCGAGTGCGCATGCGGAGTTGCCTGGCGCTGGGGATCGATGCCAGGACTGCGCGGCTGATCGAGCACGTGTTGGACCATTCCGCCGGGCCGCGCTCCATTCGCCTCTACGGCGGCCTGCAGGCTGCCGTCGGCCGCTATCCCCAGGCAGAGCACACTGCCACCGCCATAGTTGGCCACCAGCAGAACACGCCCCGAAGGATCGACGGAGAGATGGCAGGGACCGGCGCCGCCGCTGCTCTGCTGGTTGAGCTGCCTGAGCAGGCCCGTGGCCGGATCGATCGCGAAAGCCACCACAACACCTGCTGCCTTTCCCTCCCCGTCGGTCACTTCAGAGACGGCATACAGCACCGGCAACCGGGGGTGCAGTGTCAGGAAGGAAGGGTTTTTCAGCGTCGCTGCCAACTCGACTTGGGAAAGAGTGCCGGTGGTGGGATCAAATCGCGAGACATACACCCCGCTTCCCAGCGGTGGAGTGCCAGTGTAGGTGCCGAACCACACCCAGCCTGCCGCTCCCGCAGCACTCGGGTCGGCGGCATGCAGCAGCACACTCCCGGCGCCGATCGGGTGGTGAATCATCAACACAGCTGCGACGAGTGTCTGGACAAAAAGAATTACCCGGCGGCGGGATGGGGAGTGTGGCATGGGCCGAAAACTCTCGAGGGGACGGAGGAGGCTGGAGCGACCCGTCAGGATACCAGCCCACCGGCAGAGCGAGGCACCTGCAAGGCCACTGATTGTCGCGCGCCCAAGCGAGCGATAGACTGCCCCGTGGGTATCCATTGCCGACCGTCCAAACAGAGTACGGAACAGTGTCCGTCGCCGCTTGCAGGAGCCACGCAACCATGAGCACCACCCCAGCGAAACAAGCCGCCGGCGAGCCCAAATCAGTTCCCCCGTGGGGGCTGGGCAACGGCATTCCGTTTGAAACATCCGGTCGTCTCGATGCGGATGGCTCAGCCCGCCTGGAGATCGGGGGGAAGGCGGTCGATCTCCCGATGGTCATCGGCACCGAGCAGGAACGGGCCATCGATATCTCCAAACTGCGCGCTCTCACTGGCGCCGTGACGCTCGACGAGGGCTTCGTCAACACCGGCTCGACCGCCAGTTCGATCACGTTTCTCGACGGCGAAAAGGGGATCCTCCGCTACCGGGGCTATCCGATCGAGGTCCTCGCCGAGAAATGCGACTTCGTCGAGGTGAGCTACCTGCTGATCTACGGCAAGCTGCCTACCGAAGCGGAGCTGAACGTCTTTCGCACGGCGCTGTCCCACCACACGATGATCCACGAGGACATGCGCAGCTTCTACGGAGGCTTCCCTCGCGATGCCCATCCGATGGCCACGCTCGGGAGCGTGGTGGGGGCGTTATCGACCTTCTATCAGGATTCGCTCGACGTGCGTGATCCGCGACAGGTGGAAATCAGCGTGCACCGCCTGATGGCCAAGCTGCCCACGATTGCCGCCTATGCCCACAAGAAATCGATCGGGCAGCCCCTCATCTATCCGCGCAACGACCTCAGCTACTGCGAAAACTTCCTGCAGATGATGTTTGCGGTGCCGTGCGAGGAATACCACATCGACCCCGACTTCGCCGATGCCCTTGACATGCTCTTGATCGTGCACGCCGACCACGAGCAAAACTGCTCCACATCGACGGTGCGGATGGTGGGATCGAGCGATGCCAATCTCTTTGCCAGTATTTCAGCCGGCATCTGCGCCCTGTGGGGACCGCTCCATGGCGGTGCCAATCAGGCCTGCGTGGAGATGCTGGAAAAGATCGTCGCTGACGGTGGCAACGTGAAGAAGTATGTCGATATGGCCAAGAAGAAAGACTCCGGCTTCAGGCTGATGGGCTTCGGTCACCGCGTCTACAAGAACTACGACCCCCGCGCCCGCCTCATCAAGGCTACCTGCGACAAGTTGCTGGCCAAGATCGCCCGCCACGATCCCATCTTCGATATCGCCCGGCAGTTGGAGGAGGTGGCGCTGGCCGATGAATACTTCATCGAACGCAAGCTCTATCCCAACGTCGATTTCTATTCCGGCGTGATCTACCGGGCGATGGGAATTCCCGTGCAGATGTTCACCGTGCTCTTTGCCATGGGCCGGCTGCCTGGCTGGATCGCCCACTGGATCGAGATGCACCACTCGCCCACCAAGAAGATCTGCCGCCCGCGGCAGATCTACACCGGCGAGACGCTGCGCGAATTCGTGCCGATCACGAAGCGGGCGTAGAACGCGGGTGGTTGAGTGTGGGTGGTTGAGCGTGGGTGGTTGAGTGCGGGTGGTTGAGTGCGGGTGGTTGAGTGCGGGTGGTTGAGTGCGGGTGTCGGCTTCGGGGCGGCAAAAGTCTCGTCGCATGCGCTCCTCGAGCGTTCGCCGACCCCTCCCCTCCCTCGTGCGCTTTGGCAGTGCGCTTTGGCAGTGCGCTTTGGCAGTGCGCTTTGGCAGTGCGCTTTGGCAGTGCGCTTTGGCAGTGCGCTTTATAAGCTCAAGATTTCGTGCGCTTGGCGCGGAAAAACTCGCTGAGAATGCCGCCGCAGGCTTCCTCCATCACATGCCCCGTGTGCTGGACACGATGGTTGAGCCGGGCATCATCAAACAGCCGGTAGAGCGTTTCGACGGCCCCCGCCTTGGGATCGGCCGCTCCCCACACCACCACCGGCACCCGGGCCTGCACAATCGCCCCGGCGCACATCGGGCAGGGTTCGAGCGTCACATAGAGCGTGCAGCCCTCCAGCCGCCAGGAGCCCAGTGCCGCCGCGGCCTGGGTCAGG
>CAISJI010000241.1 GCA_903885565.1 uncultured Planctomycetaceae bacterium | reverse complement strand
GCCCGTGCCCCAGGAGCCGGCGTAGGCGGCCAGCGGAGCCATGGAAGGCGAAGCGCAGCCGACTTTCGAGTGAGCGAAAGGCCCGGAGGGCCGCAGCGAACGTCCGGCGATGGGGCATGGGCAGTCCCGGACCTAGAGCGGTTACGATTTCCGGTGCGCCCCCGGCTGCGGGACGGCAAAAGTCTCGTCGCTTGGGCCGAAGCGGCCCTGCGCTCCTCAAGCGTTCGCCGACCCCTCCGCCTCCGTCACCCGTCGTATTGAGCCGGGCATCGCCCAAGCAAGCCCGGATGGGCAGTAGCCCTTCGACATATGTCACCGGATCGTGAGCGTGTGATGGAGCGGTGTCATCCCCGTCAAAAACACGCTCTGCCCTTCCCACTTCGGCAGTGCCCCGCGGATCTGCGTGTAGGAGTGGCCGCGCAGGCCGGGGCCGAATTCGATCGAGTCTTCACCAAGGGTGTAGCGGCCGGTCGCCTCCGGGAGGAGGAATGATGTGTTGGTATTTCCCGGCTCAACCCCGGTGAGCGTGCCACCGTGGCGAAAGGCGAGTTCGATCGTCACCGGCACATCAGGCGTGCCCACAATCGAAAACGCCAGGTTAAAAACCCCAGCCTGCTCGGTGATCTCGATCGTCGCCTCAAGGCGTTGCACGTTGCTTGTGGTGCGAAACTCGCTGCGGCTGCCGGTGACAGTTCCTTGCGGGGCCATTTTGATGTGATCCCCCGCCGCAATCTGCTCTGGGGTCAGCGGCTGGTAATAGGGGCCCTCAAGCACCTGTCGCAGGATGGAACGGCCATCCTGCAGCGTGAGCGTGTCGCTTTTAAACTGCCCCTTGCCGAAGAAGGCGGTGGCCATTCGCACTGCCTCGAGCGCCGCGGCCCCTTTGTGAAACGAAAAGAAGGTGGTGTTGTCGGCGAGGATCGTGGCGCTGGTTGTGCCGCGCCGAATCCGGGCCAGATTCGAGTGGGCAAAAACCTTGGCGTAGTCTTCCGGAAGCGGGGCATCGGGAGGGAGTGCGGCGCAGAAAGCGGGCTCGGAGAGGAACGTGATCAGATCGAGGAGCGGGCCGGGCGACTGCGTCTCCAACCGCCGGGCTATTGCGGCGAATCGGCCGTTCCCGTCGCGCAGGGCCAGCGTGCGGTAGGAATGGTAGTAGCGGCCGAGGCTGCCCCGTTGAAACTGGTCCTGCCGGCGTGAGGCCTCAGTCGCCACCTCGCCGTCGGCATGCACGTAATAGAGCATCATCTCGAGGTTGCGGCGGACCGGATCGTAGAGGGCGGGCCGATTCATGAGCTCGGCTGTGCTGATCAGCGCCCGGTCGATCACCGGCGAATAGGCGAGCGTGCTCTTTTCGGTGTACTGTCCGTCGGGATCGATATCGATCGTCTCCGCCAGCCAGGCATCGGCCCGCTCGACATATTCTTGGCGGGGGAAGATCGCATTCGCCTGTGCGAGCGCCGCGCAGGCCACCCAGCGGTGATTGGGCGTATGAACGCCGCCAACGGCCACGGCATCAGCCGCCCGCTGGATGAATGTGCCGAGATCGCCGGCGACCTCCTTCAGGGCTGGTAGGGAGCTGGCAGCGAGCAGCCGATAAACGGAATAGACCCTGTCGATGGCGAAGGCGGTGTCGGGCGGGGAGGCGAAGTTGCTGGTGTGGAGATCGATCGTGCCATCGGCGTGCTGGGCCCGCAGGAGATAGCCCACCGCCAGCCGCAGTGGCTCAACGAGCGCCTCCGACCGGAAAAAAGTTGAGCCCGGCCCGCAGATTCCGCAGCAGAGCGTGCTGATCAATTCAGTCGTGCCCTGCACCCAGTGGATGCCGTCGCCGCCGACGCTCGCTCCCACCCAGCGGTGATCAGGTTGTGTTTCCTGGCGGGCCAGCGACTTGGGGATTTTCGCGTCGTTGGCGGCAGTGAGTCTGGCGATCAGGTCGCGGGTGGCCTCGTCTGCAGCAGCCCCGCTGCGCGCTGGGCAGAGCGTGGCGAAGAGGGCGAGGCCGGCGGAGTGGCGGAGGAACTCGCGGCGGAAAAGCGGGTGATGGAATGAGCGCAGCATGGCGGGATGTGGTTGGCGGGGGGTAAGAAAGTTAGGAACTGGTAAGGCGAGCGGCAGGTGGAGGGCCGTGGAGCGTGGCAAGCTTTTCTTTGATTGCCGGTCCGCTGGTGCCGCAGCGCATCAATTCGGCAGCGAGAGCGATGATGCGCTCGGCGGCGGCGGGTGGCGAGGTGCCGGCAGCATGGATATTGGAGACGAGGTTGCGGTTGGCATCGGTGTGGCCCGGGGCCGGTCGGTAGGCCAGATAGGCCGACAGGCTTTCAGATGTCTGCAGCCCCGGCCGTTCGCCGACCAGGAGCACCACCACTTTTGGAGCGAGCAGTTGGCCAACTGCATTGAGGATGCCGACCCGGCAGTGCCGCACAAAGATCGGTCGGCCGAGCGACCATGTTCCGTTTGCAGCAGCGACCAGCAGCGGCAAAAGGATCGGCACCTGCACGGCTGCCGCGCGTGCCGAGAGGCCATCCCCCACCACAATCTGCAGGTCGGCGCCCGCCGGGCAGCCTGCCGCAATTGTCTCGCGCGAAGCGGCTGAAAAAATCCGGCCCAGATCGGGCCGCCGAACATATTCTTCTTTCGTCGTTGCGGCGGAGGTCGTCTCCAGAATCTGCCACGCCTGGCAGAAGGCGGCGCCCCAGTCGGTTGCCGGCACCAGTTCACGCCAGACCGCATCGATCGCCGCAGCATGATCCTGCCGCAGCCCCACCTGCACCCGCGTCGTATAAGAGCCTCCCTGCCGGGAGAGCATCAGCCGCGCCTGCGTGCGGGCTCTGATCGCGGCGACTATTTTTTCGAGCTCAAGAGCCTCTGCGGCCTGCGCCGGAGGAATTGTCTTGGGGCCGAGGGGGGTGGCGGAGTGGGGCAGCGGTTCGCTTGTCACGCAATTCCCTCCGCGAGGCCGGCGACCGGCGGCCCGGGAAATCGGTTTCGCATCCCGCCGTACCAGGCGACTGCCAGCAGCAGGGCCATGCCAGCCACCACCGGGATCGAGGCCTCATTGGGGGGCTGCATGCCGACGAGGATCAGCGTCGAGCAGCCGAGCAGGCTCGCCAAGGCCAGCGGCCGAAACCAGCCGCCAAGCTGCCAGGGCCCAAAGCTCCGCCAGGAGTGGCCGTAGGCCAAGAGACCGGCGGTGATCGGCAGCATATAGGAGATGTAGAGAAAAATTGTGCAGACGACGGTGATCGTCGAATAGACAGGCGTAAAAACGGTGAAGAGCACCGCGGCGATAGCCACGGTCCAGATGGCGGCAGCCGGCGTGCGATAGCGCTGGCTCACCCGACGGAGCCGGTCTGACCAGGGCAGTCCGCCGTCGCGGGCAAAGGCATAGGTCATGCGCGATGCCGAGGTCACCGTCGCCAAGCCGCAGAGATACTGTGCTGCGACGATTCCGGTAAACATGGCTTTAGCCAGCCAGACGGGCAGAACGGAGCCGATGATCCAGGGCACCACCAGCGGCCCCTGCCGCGCCCCCTCCGCCGCATCGGGCATCGCCAGCACAAGCACACATAGCAGCAGCCAGCCCATCAGCCCTGAAACGAGCACGCTATGGATGATGCCGCGGGGCACGTTGTGGGCGGCGGAGAGCGTTTCTTCTGCCACGTGGGCCGAGGCGTCAAAGCCGGTTATCGTGTAGGCGGGCAGGAGCAGGCCGAGCAGAAAGAGGATCGAGAGCGACGCCCCCTCCGGCCAGACCGGCGCCTCGATCGGCAGGCCGCTGTGGTTGGTGAACGTGATCAGCCGCTCGAGGTGCCAGGGGCCGGAGTAGACGGCCAGCGCCACAGGCAAAGCCACCGCCACCACCAGAATCAGATAGCCGCTGAAGTCGGTGAGCCGGCTGGTGAGTTTAATGCCGAGATGGTTGATCAGCGCCTGTGAGGCGGTGATGCAGAGCACGGCGGAGAGTTCCATCGTCGGATCTTCCAGCCACTCTGGGCTCCAGAGGGCGGCCAGAAACCGAAACGTGCCGACATTGATCGCTGCCAGCACCGTCACCAGCCCCGCCAGATTAAACCAGGCGGTGGCCCAGCCGCAGCCCCGGCCCCCCAGAATCGCCCCCCAGTGGTAGAGCCCGCCGGCGGTGGGAAATGCCGAGGCGATCTGCGCCATCGAGAGGGCGACGGCCAGCGAGAAGAGGCAGACCAGCGGCCAGCCGAGGCCGATCGCCGCCCCGCCGACGGAGCAGTAGCCGATGTGAAACGACGTGATCCCGCCGGCGAGAATGCAAATGATCGACAGCGAGATCGCAAAATTGGAGAAGGCGCCCAGCGTGCGGGAGAGTTCCTGCACATATCCCAGGCGTGCCAGCAGCGAGGCGTCGTCGCCGTGAGCAGACCGGCCTGTGGCTGTGGAGTGGTTCGATTGCGGCATACGACTCTTTCTCTAGTAAAAGCGGACCACCGCAATGAAAAATTATTCGGCGACGTGGGCCAGGAGACGGCCGGCTGTGGCGCCTGACGGCAGCAGAGCCCCCTCCTGCATGATCTGCTGCCCTTCCAGCCACTGCTCGAATTCGGGGGCGGGCCGCAGGTTGAATAGCGCCCGCATGGCGATGGCGTCGTGGTAGCTCGTGGTTTGGTAATTGAGCATCACATCGTCTCCCCCCGGCACCCCCATGAAGAAATTGCAGCCGGCTGCGGAGAGGAGCATGAGGAGATTTTCGGCCGAGTTCTGGTCGGCGGCGGCATGGTTGGTGTAGCAGACATCGCAGCCCATCGGCAGCCCCAACAGCTTGCCGATGAAGTGGTCTTCCAGCCCTGCCCGCACAATCTGCCGCTCGTCAAAGAGATATTCCGGCCCGATAAACCCCACCACGCTGTTGACGAGAAACGGATCAAACGCCCGGGCGAGCCCCTGAGCGCGGGCTTCGAGCGTGAGCTGGTCGATGGAGTGGTGGGCCTCGGCGGAGAGGCTGCTCCCCTGCCCCGTTTCAAAATACATCACCTGCCGGCCGGCGCTGGTGCCGTTGCGCTCGAAATGGTTTTCCAGCACCCGTTCCCGGCCTTCCTGCAGCATGCCGAGCGAGATCCCAAAGCTCTCGTTGGTTTTCTGCGTGCCGCCGATCGAGTGGAAGAGGAGATCGATCGGCACGCCCCGGTCGAGGCATTCCAATTGCGTGGTGATGTGGGCGAGGCAGCAATGTTGGGTAGGGATTTCAAATGTGGTGATGAGCCGGTCGAGGGCGTGGAGAATCGAGCCGACGGTGTCGACCGATTCGGTGGCCGGATTGACGCCGATAACGGCATCACCGCAGCCATGCAGCAGGCCTTCCACCGCCGCCAGCAGGATCGCCGGCACGTCGTCAGCCGGGTGGTTGGGCTGGATGCGGATGCCGAGCACGCCGCTGCCGCCGAGCGTCGTGCGGCAGCGCGATAGATTTCTGATCCGGCTGGCTGCCACCACCAGATCTTTGTTGCCCATCAGCTTGGTAACAGCCGCCGCCATCTCGGGCAGCAGAGCCCGCTGGAGCCGCCGAATCGAATCTGGCGTGGTGGTGTCGGCAAGGAGATGATCGCGCAGTTCTCCTACCGTCCAGGAGGCGATCTCCTCGAAGGCGGCCGCGTCGTGGTCGTCGAGCAACACGCGGCTGACAGAGTCGTCATCGGGAGACAGCAGCGGCGTGTCGAGAAAGGCCTGCAGCGCGACATCGGCCAGCGCCGTCTTTGCCGCGGCGCGTTCGCTATGGCTGCCCGCGGCGATCCCCGCCAGCGAGTCCCCCGATTTCTCTTCGTTTGCCTTCGCCAGCAGATCGCTGAGATCGGCAAACGAATACCGCTGCCCGCGAAGCGTGGTGGAATAAGCCATGGCAGACTCGGGGCCGGCAGTGGAAAAAACGACGCGATTAGCAGAGCGGACGAGTTTTGAGTTCAGCGGGCCATGGCCCGCTTTTTCCAAAAAAAGTTACGACAAGTTGTCCACTTCAAATCCCTTGCGATAGCGCCGCCGCAGCAGGGCGTCGGCCGGATCGTGGTTGGGGATCGTCATCGCTTCGGGTTGCCAGCGGAGTTCGTTGCCGGGGAACCGGTTGGCGATCGTGCCGAGGAGCACAGCTTCGGTGAGCGGGCCAGCGTAGCTGAAATCGCAGGTGGTCGGCGTGCCGCCGAGGCAGGCATCGACGAAGAGATGGTAGTGATCGCCGTTGGGGGCAGGTTCGAACGGCAGGGAGGCGAATTCCTTCACTGGATAAAGCTGCGGCATCGCCACGTGTGGCAGTAACAAAAATCCCTTCTCGCCGATGAACATCGAGCCCTCCGCGGGCAGCGACAGGCGGTTGCCATCCGCGCCCTCCAGCGGCCAGTCTGTGCTATCGGGCATTTTGCCACCGTCATACCAGGTCAGCTTGAGCTTGTCGGTCGTGAACTCCGTGCCGGGAAAGCTGAAGTGGGTTTCGTTTTGCATCCCGAACGAACGCTTGGGCGGAGCCGAACTCTTGGAGAGGAGCGTGGTCGGCGCCGTCAGCCGGAGGGCTGTAAAGACGGGATCGAGGATATGGATCGACATATCCCCCATCGTGCCGCCGCCGAAGTCATACCACCGCCGCCAGTTGGCCGGATGATACTGCCCGTTGGCATAGGGAATTTCCTGTGCCGTGCCCAGCCAGAGATTCCAGTCGAGCGTGGCGGGCACCGCCGAGGGAACCGGATCGGCGCCGTCATATCCCCAGGTTCTGCTGCTCCAGGAGTGAACCTCCCGCACCTTGCCGATCGTACCGCTCTGCACCAGCTTCACTCCAGTGCGGTAGGGAGTGGTGGAATGGATCTGCGTTCCCATCTGGGTGACAAGGCCCGTCTTTTCCGCCACCACACGCAGCTGCCGCGATTCATGCACGTCGTGCGTCAGCGGCTTTTGGCAGTAGACATGCTTGCCGCAGTTGAGGGCCGACATCGCCGCGGCTGCATGGGCATGATCGGGGGTGCAGATATTGACCGCATCGATGTCGCCCGCCATCTCAGCGAACATCCGCCGGAAATCGGCAAACTGTTTCGCGTTTCCATGCTTGGCGGCGGCGGCTGCGAGATTGTTGGTGTCGACATCGCACAGCGCCACCACATCAACCGCCGGATGAGAGGAGAGCGATTCCAGATCGGAGCCCCCCTGCATCCCCCCCACGCCGATGCTCGCCAGCCGCAGCCGTTTGCCACCGGCCGGCTGCGCCAGTAGCGAGGGGAGCGAAAGCGAATGGAGGGCGGCGCCGCAGGCGGCGGTGCTCAAGAGAAAGGAGCGGCGCGAAAGAAAAGGACGCGGCATGGAGATGTTCCTGACTAAAAAAATCTGACGAAGCCCCGCGGCCAGCCCCTGCCCGCCGAAAACGAGTCTCACGCACCCAGCCGGAGCGTGGGATGCCCGTGAACCAGAGTACCCTACCCGGTTTTGCGGACTGGTGCCATGCGGCTGTGGTGGGGAAGAAGCGGCGGCGGGCGGAGGGGCTAGCAGACTGTGGAGCAAGTGCAACATCGCTCAATGCGATACCGGTCGAACAAGGCAACGCCAGCCGGGCCCTCGGCGGGGGCGCTTTTTGCCGTCGCCTTCGTTGGCTGTCTTTAGTTCAGCGGGCCATGGCCCGCTTTTTCCAAAAAAAAATTACGACAAGTTGTCCACTTCAAATCCCTTGCGGTAGCGCCGCCGCAGCAGGGCGTCGGCGGGATCGTGGTTGGGGATCGTCATCGCTTCGGACTGCCAGCGGAGTTCGTCGCCGGGGAACCGGTTGGCGATCGTGCCGAGGAGCACCGCCTCGGTAAGTGGACCGGCGTAGCTGAAGTCGCAGGTGGTCGGCGTGCCGCCGAGGCAGGCATCGACGAAGAGATGGTAGTGATCGCCGTTGGGGGCGGCTGCGATCGGCGTGGCAGCAAACTGCTTCACCGGAAAGAGTTGCGGCATCGCCACATGTGGCAGTAACACATATCCCTTCTCGCCGATAAACATCGAGCCCTGCTCGGGGAGCGACAGGCGGTTGCCATCGGCTCCCTCCAGCGGCCAGTCTTTGCTGTCGGGCATCTTGCCGCCGTCATACCAGGTGAGCTTGAGGCTGTCGGTCGTGAACTCAGTGCCGGGAAAGTTGAAGTGGGTTTCGTTTTGCATCCCGAACGACCGCTTGGGGGCAGCCGAGCTCTTGGAGAGGAGCGTGGTCGGCGCCGTCAGCTTGAGGGCTGTGAAGACGGGATCGAGGATATGGATCGACATATCCCCCATCGTTCCGCCGCCGAAGTCATACCAGCGGCGCCAGTTGGCCGGATGATACTGCCCGTCGGCATAGGGAATTTCCTGCGCCGTTCCCAGCCAGAGATTCCAGTCGAGCGTGGCAGGCACGGCGGCGGAAACCGGATCGGCGCCGTCGTAGCCCCAGGTTTTGCTGCTCCAGGAGTGCACCTCCCGCACCTTCCCGATCGTGCCGCTTTGCACGAGCTTCACTGCGGTGCGGTAGGGCGTGGTGGAATGGATCTGCGTTCCCATCTGCGTGACGAGCTTCGTCTTTTCCGCCACCACCCGCAGCTGCCGCGATTCATGCACATCGTGCGTCAGCGGCTTCTGGCAGTAGACATGCTTGCCGCAATTGAGGGCCGACATCGCCGCGGCGGCATGGGTGTGGTCGGGCGTGGAGATATTGACCGCATCGATCTCGCCCGCCATCTCATCGAGCATCCGGCGGAAGTCGGCAAACTTTTTCGCGTTTGCATGCTTGGCTGCGGCGGCGCCCAGATTGTTGGTGTCGACATCGCACAGCGCCACCACATCGACTGCCGGATGGGAGGAGAGCGATTCCAGATCAGACGATCCCATTCCCCCCACGCCGATGCTCGCCAGCCGCAGCCGCTTGCCACCGGCCGGCTGCGCCAGCAGAGCGGGGAGCGAGAAGGCATCGAGGGCGGCGCCGCAGGCGGCGGTGCTCAGGAGAAACGAGCGGCGCGAAAGAAAAGAGCGCGACATGGAGATGTTCCTGACGGTAAAAAAATCCTCACGAGCCCCGCGGCCAGCCCCGGCCTGCCGAAAACGAGCCCCACGCACCGAGCCGGAGCTTGGTATGCTTTTGCTCATCTTGTGCCACGGAGTACCCTACCCGGTTTTCCGGACTGGTGCCATGCGGCTGTGGTGGGGAAGAAGCGGCAGGGGGAGACATCCCGTGAACCGATTCGTGACTGTGAAGCGTTTCTTATGGATAGCTGGGGGCGACATGCGGACAAAAGTCGCTCTGCAGCGTGCGACGCTGGCAATCCTCTGCTCAATCGGGATTTTCAGCTTGAGCTGGCTGGCCGGTGGGCCGGTTGGCTCTCTCGCTGCTGCCGAGCCGGCGGCCCAGGCCTCCCGGCCCAACATCGTCATTTTTATTTCCGACGACTGTTCCTGGCACGACATCGCCTGCTTCGGCGGCCCCACCTCGGCCACAACGCCCAATCTCGATGCCCTCGCCCGGGAAGGGATGAAGCTGACCGGTTTCTTTTCCCCCGCCTCCGTCTGCTCCCCCACCCGGCAGGCCCTCCTCACCGGGCTCTATCCGGTGCGCAGCGGCGCCTATCCCAACCATGCGGTGGTGCGGCCCGGCACGAAGAGTTTGCCCAGCCATCTCGGCGCTCTCGGCTACCGCACGGCCGTCGTCGGCAAGCAGCATTTTGGCCCCGCCGCCAGTTATCCCTTTGATGAGGAGATCGATCTGCGGAAAGTGACCGAGGAGGAGGGGAGCACAGCTTCAGCCTCGCTGCCGCCGGGGGCCGATGGCGGCACGCTTCCGATCAATCGCATGCAGGAGTTTGTGGAGGCTGACGGGAAGCAGCCCTTTTGTCTTTACATAGCCACGAAAGAGCCGCACGTGCCGCACACTCGCGGCGACCGATCAGCCTACCAGCCCGACACCGTCATCCTCCCCCCCTACCTCGTCGACACTCCCGAAACGAGGCAGGATCAGGCCGCCTATCTCGCCGAGGTGAGCTACATGGATCAGCAGGTTGGCGCCGTGCTGCGGATGCTCGCCGACACGGGCCACACCAACGACACACTGATGCTTTTTTTTAGCGAACAGGGGAGTTCGTTGCCGCATTCCAAATGGACCTGCTACGACGTCGGCATCCGCGTGGCGGCGATCGCCCGGTTTCCGGGGGTGATTAAGCCCGGATCGGAGTGTGGGGCGCTGGTGCAGTATGTCGATCTGCTGCCGACGCTGCTCGTCGCCGCAGGCGCCGATCCGGCCACGATCGACACCGGCTGTCCCGACGCCGCGGGCTCACGGGGCTTCGACGGTCGCAGCTTTTTGAATGTGCTCACCGGCCAGAGTCAGGCTCTCCGCGATGTGGTCTTCTCCCAAAACACCGGCCGCGGGATCAACCGCGGCCCCGAGGCCTTTGGCACCCGCGCTGTCCGCGACAACCGCTACAAGCTGATTGTGAATCTGGAGCCCGAGGCAGAATTTCAAGGCGGTGCAACCGGTGGCCCGGAGTTTGCCTCGTGGGAAACGAAAGCTGCGGCGGGGGATACTTTTGCCGCAGCGCAGGTGGCCCGCTATCGCCGCCGGCCGGCGCTTGAGTTTTACGATCTCCAGACCGATCCCTGGGAGATGGAGAATCTGGCCGGTGAGCCAGACCATGCTGCCACAATCACCCGCCTGCGCGGCCGGCTCGACGCTTGGATGACACAGCAGGGAGATCGGGGCGACGCCACGGAGCGGGAGGCCCATCTCCATCAACGACGTAACAACGCTTCACAGGAGTGATTCGACCTATGGTTCTATTCATCAAGATGCTGGTGCTCGTGGCCGCTCTCCTTGTGGCTGGGGAAGCTCCCGCCGCCGAGGCGCCGATCCGCGTTGTGGTGTGGGATGAGCAGCAGCCTTCGCAGAAGGAGGCCTATGACAACTTCCTCGGCAACTGCATTGCCGACCATCTGCGTACCAAGCCTGAGTTTGAGGTGCGGTCGCTCTCGATCAAAGATGCCCAACAGGGGCTCTCGCCCGAGATTCTCGATTTCGCCGAGGTGCTCTTCTGGTGGGGGCATGTGCGGCAGGCCGATGTGAAGCCGGAGGTGGGACGGGCGATCGTGGAGCGGGTGAAGGCGGGGCGGCTGACGCTCGTGGCCCTCCACTCGGCCCATTGGTCGACCCCCTTTGTGGAGGCGATGAACGAAAGAGCCCGGCTCGATCTCAATCGCCAGTGTGCCGATCTGCCGGCTGACAAGCTGAGCATCGAGGAGGTGCCGGCGCAGCTCTACAAGGCCCCCACGCGCGACACCCGGCTCACCCCCGCCACCGACGTGCAGAAATTCCCCGATGGCCGCGTGGCGGTGCGGCTCCATCTCCCCAACTGCTGCTTTCCCGGCTACCGCACCGACGGCAAACCGAGTTATCTGCGGGTGCTCGACGCCAGCCATCCGCTCGCATCTGGCCTAGCCGCCTCATTCTCACTGCCGCAGACAGAGATGTATGACGAGCCGTTCCATGTGCCCGCTCCCGATCAGGTGGTGGTGGAAGAGTGTTGGGAGGCGGGGGAATGGTTTCGCAGTGTGATGGTGTGGGAGTTGGGACGCGGGCGGGTGGTGTATATCCGGCCGGGGCACGAAACGTTTCCCATTTTCAAAGATCAGCAGATGCTGCGGCTGATCGAAAACGCCGCCCGGTTCGGCCGCGTGCCGCGGGAGTGAGTCCGGGTTACCCGTGGGCCTGGTGGAGCACCTGCGTTTTTACGAAAGTGGCGGCGAGGGGAGCAGCGTCGACCTGCGTGGCGCCTCGGCTGCGGGGCGGCAAAAGTTTCGTCGCGTGCGCTCCTCAAGCGTTCGCCGACCCCTCCGCCTCTACCACTCGTTTGCCTAAGTCGTTGTTCCAGCTATCGCGGATGCGCTCTACCCAGCCGAGCGCAACCGGCGAAAATACCTGTACGAGAGCGCGGTGATCCAGAGGAAAAACCCTACCTGCAGGAATTCAAGGCCGGTGAATTCAACATTCCAGAGGCCGAGGAGGCCACCGGCGATCATTCCCAGGCTCACCACGCAGAGTATGGAGAAGCCGAGGGGAACGATCCAGGAAAAAAAGCTCGCAGCGCCAGCCGTTGCGGCTTCGGTCGCGTCTTCCGCGGCGGGCGATTGATCCTCCGTTTGCCAGTTTTCTGATTCGGCCGTCTCTGCGTGCCGGAGTCGCTCGTGCTCAAGAATGATCTCCCGGGCGGCTGCGGCGTTTTCGTCGCGCACGAGCACGCCCACCTTCCCGGGCGTCTCGGCCCGGAAACATGCCAGCGTGCCCCCGGTCACCTGCGCCTCGATCTCGTGATCGGCGAGGAGGTTTGCGATCAGTTGCCCCTCGCAATCGTCATGCGGATGGGCAACAACAACCAGACGGCTGGTGCGATCAGACGCAGCAAACTCTTTCGTGTCAGCGGTCATACGAGCCTCCTCCCCAGAAAGATGGCATCACCCTCTAGAGTGTACCTCTCCCGCCATGAGCTGACAATGAAAAACTATCCGATCTCCCGGTCCTCGAGCCTGTAAAGCACAGCGGAGCGGATCGTGAATCCGATGGCGAGGGTCGCGGCGGCAATCAGGAATTCGATCTGCGGGTCGGTTCGGTATGGCCCCAGCCCTCCCGTCGCGAATAGGGAAGCGGCGACCGCTATAAGTAAGAGAATAAGTGCGAGCGTCGCCACGATCTGCGGCCGCCGCGTTACGGCGGCGTGGAGGAGAATCGCATGGGTACCGGCGAACCAGCCACAAAAGAGGGCCACCGCCTTGATCGCGGGCTCAAGTTTATCGGTTTCGCGAAGGGCCACGCTCAGCGCAAGCAGGGCAGCGCCCAAGCCTGCCGGAAACCAGAGATCGCGGGCGATCGCCTGTCGCAGTCCCCGCCAATAGTCATGGCGAGATACTGGCCGGAGAAACTCAAGGCGCAGGCTGTCTCGGCGCTGGATCCAGAGGCCTACCGTCGCAACGAACGATCCATACAGTGCCATATAGACAAATAACTTGAGCGGACCCCAGACTTCCTCCCCCTGCCCCCAGCCACCCTGCCCCGGCGGAATAGGCAATCCGAGAAGCAACATACAGCCGGAAAATATCCCCCCAGAATACAAGGCTGAAGTTACAGCGATCCTTCGCGACAGCGGGCGGCGGAGCATGTCGGCAAAGGGGGCCGGAACGGGCCGGCCGATCTGCTGATCGATGTCGCCAGCGACGGAACCGCAACCGGTGAGCATTCTCAGCAGGCCGTGGGCGGAGTTGTTCGCCACCGGAAGTTGCGGGTGTCGGTCCGGGGAGCCCTCGGCGTTTTCTTTGGCCGACCAAGGGAAAAAAGGTCGGGAGGAAGCTTTCGCCGGAGAGCCAGGCTGCTGCTGGCACAGTGCAGGCCCGCACAGAAGCCCCGGCGGATTCACCAGCCCCTGCCGGGCGTAGATCCGGGGCAACCGGGCATAGCGGGCGACCTGCCAGACGGAAATTGCCGTCACGAGCAACAGGATCGCGCCGGCGCGCAGCGGCATATCCCCAGAGAGCCAGCGGTCGAGAACCCAGGGGGCCAGCAGCGCCATTGCCACGGCCGCAGCCAACATGAATATCATGAGAGCCATGGCGGCTGTAGAGATCCTATCGGCAACCACCCCCACATCGGCTCGTCCGATGGTTGGAATGGCGAGCGTGGAGAAAACCGCCAGAGTGATGGCTGGTGTCGCGGCGATCCCGAGTGATGGTGCCACCGCCACGAACAGGCCGCCGCAGACTGACGACACCGCCAGCGGCCAGAAGAGGTGGGGCGCGAGCCGGCCGGGGAGCGTCCAGCCCAGCGGCGTGCCGAGCAGGATGGCCGCCTGAAACCAAAACGCAAAGGGCGCCGCTGCGAGAAGTGGTGCGGCAAACACCGCCGTCCAGACGCGATCGGGGGAGTAGAAGCCGGGAAGAACGCTCACTCCGGGGAGTGCCGCGCGGAGTCTGCCGAGCTGACGTCTGGTGGAGGCGTCATTCTGCAGGGTCTGGAAATTTTCAAGATACAGCCGCTTGAGATTCGGCATCCGCCTCAGGCTCTCCAGCATCTCCCGGCTGAATTGAAGATCCGCCGGGGGCTGCAGGGAGATGGCGGCCAGCCGCGTCGAACTATCGGCCAGCGTGCGAAGATTCTCCTCAAGACTGCGCGAGTCGATGGCGATCGTTTCCAGTAATGGCAGCGGCGGAACCAGAAAATCCTGCGT
>CAISJI010000240.1 GCA_903885565.1 uncultured Planctomycetaceae bacterium | reverse complement strand
GGGGAGGGAATACGCACGCTGCAGCGGATCGAGCAGGCGGTGGCCCAATGGGATCAGCGGGGGTCCCCGCTGGCATGCGAACTGACGGGGCTGCCGGCACTGCGGGAGCAGGCCTCCCGGGCACTGCGCCGGGACATGCTGATCTTCAATGCCCTGGGGCTGACACTGGCGGTGGTGGTATCGGCCACATTGGCCCGCAACGTCCGCTCGCTGGTGGTGGCCTGCCTGCCCCCCTTTGTTGGGGCGCTGTGGGCCATGGGAATTCTGGGGCTCTCCGGCGCCCCGGTGAACATGCTGACCTGCGTCGTACCCTCGCTGGCACTGGTGGTGGGCACCTGCGATTCGATCCACTTCATCGAGGACATGCGCCGCAGCGCCCGCCGGGGCATCGCTCCCCATCTGGCGGCAACGGGCGCCGTCCAGCGGGTGGGGAGTGCCTGCGGAATCACGAGCATCGTGACGGCGATCGGGTTTGCCTCGCTCGCCGTCGCAAAAATAGAAACCGTGCGGATCTTCGGCATGGCGGCGGCCGCCGGCGCTCTGGCCAGCTTCGCGGCTGTCACATTGATCACGCCACTGTTGGCCACGAACAGTTTTTTCCAAGGCGCAGGCCTGGGACTCTCCTCCCGCCGGGCCGGCCGACTGGCCAATGCCCTGACCCACTTCTCTCTGAAACACGCGAGAATCATCGTGGCCCTCGGTGCCCTTGCCACAGGCGTGCTGGTCCTGACGTGCCGCCATCTCGATGCCGACAACCGCATGGCCGATGCCCTGCCAGCCAGCGCTCCCGCCTCGCAGGCACTGATGGGGGTGGACCGCGACTTCGGCGGCGCCATGGGATTGGATGTCGTGCTGCGTTGGCCGGCAGGCAGCGACTGGCTTGATGCGGATGTTGTGGGCGCGCTCGATGAGATCGGCGACATTCTCAGCCTCAGTGGAGTTGAGGTGGCTGGCCACCCCATTCCATCGGTCTCCTTGGCGACCATCACCTCGGGCTTGAGCGATCGGGTGAAGCAGCGGCTGGATTCCCGGCTGTTTCGCGACATGGTCGATCCGATCGACCGCGTGGCAGTGGTGCGCGGCCGTGTGCCCGACCTCGGCTCGCGAACTCTTGAAAAGGTCTACGACCGGATCGAAACCCGGCTGGCCTCACTGGAGGAGAGACGCCCCGGCTACCGCTGCGAACTCTCCGGGATGTCGGTGGTGTCGGCCCGCAACATCCGCCAACTGGTGCGCGATCTGGGCTCCAGTCTGGTTCTGGAGGTGTTTGTGATCGGGGCGATCCTCTCCCTCACGTTCCGCTCGCTTCTGGCTGGGGTGGTGAGCATGATCCCCAATATCTTCCCGGTGGCGGTGATCGGGAGCTTGGTGGTGTGGAGCGGGAGAACGCTCGATCCGGCCACCGTGATCGTGTTCAACGTCTGCCTGGGCCTGGCCGTTGACGACACCGTGCATGTGCTCTCCGCTGTGGCCCGGCAGCGCCGCAAAGGGGTGCCGATGGCCGGCGCCATCCGGCGCGCGGTGGCCGAAACGGGCAATGCGATCGTGGTCGGCGGACTGGTGCTGGCGGTGGGATTTGCTGCGGTGACCGTCAGCAGCGTGCCGTCGCTGGCCAGCTTCGGACTCCTCGCCTGTGCGGCGGTGGCTGCCGCCACCGTGGCGGAATTGATCCTGCTGCCAGCGCTGCTTGTGGTCACCGATACCGCGGTGCAGCGCTGCACCAAAACCTGGGGCGACGGCATCTTCGGCCGGAACGCCAGCGGGACGCGTTCGTGATAGCTGAAGCGACGACTTGCTCACTCCGTCGAGCGACGGAGGCGGAGGGATCGGCGAACTTTTTGTGAACGCAGGGCCGCTGCGGCCCAAGTGACGAAACTTTTGCCGTCCCGCAGCCGATGCAGCGGGAAAGGCGGATCTGCTCAATCCGTCGAGCGACGGAGGCGGAGGGATCGGCGAACGCTTGAGGAGCGCATGCGACGAAACTTTTGCCGTCCCGCAGCCGGGGGCGCCCCCGGATTGCCTACCCGCTCTAGGTCCGGGGCTGCCCATACCCCATCGCCGGACGTTCGCTGCGGCCCTCCAGGGCCTTTCGCTCTCTCGAAAGTCGGCTGCGCTTCGCCTTCCATGGCTCCGCTGGCCGCCTACGCCGGCTCCT
>CAISJI010000239.1 GCA_903885565.1 uncultured Planctomycetaceae bacterium | reverse complement strand
GACTCCAGTGAGCAACTTCTGCTGTATTCCCACTTGGCCTCGGAGATCAGCCCGGGAAAGAAGATCGCGACACGGTTCTTGGTGCTGACGAAGACCAAGGAGCCGGTCATCGAGGAGCACGTTCGGGAAGTCGAGCCAGCCGCCGTGAAGCGCACTTTGGCGGGCGTGGAACGGGCCTGGCGGGCAATCTCGGCGGGGAACTTTTATCCCGCACCGTCAGTGGTTGGGTGTGCCTGGTGTGGGTGTCGGGCGGCGTGTCGGGCGTGGGCTGGGGCCGGCGGAAATGCCTGAATGACAGCGCTGTGAGCCACAAGAGGCCGCCTACCGCCAAGAATTCAATGCCGTTAAAATCAGAATTCCAGAGGCCGAGGAGTCCGCCGGCGATCGTTACCAGGTGAATCACGCCGAATACGGCGAAGCAGAGGGGAACGATCCAGGAAAAAAAGCTCGAAGCCCGAGTCGTCGTGGTTTCGGTCGCGTCTTCCGCGGCGGGCGATTGATCGAAAGTTTGCCAGTTTTCTGATTCGGCCGCCTCTGCGTGCCGGAGTCGCTCGTGGTCGACGATGATCTCCCGGGCGGCTACGGCGTTCTCGTCGCGAACGAGAACGCACACCTCCCCGGGCGTCTCGGCCCGGAAACATGCCAGCGTGCCCCCGGTCACCCGCGCCTTGATCTCTCGATCGGCGAGGAGGTTTACGATCAGTTGTCCCTCGCAATCGTCATGAGGACGGGCAACGACAACCAGACGGCGGGCGCGATCAGACGCAGCAAACGCTTCTATGGCAGCGGTCATGCGAGCCCCCTCGCCCAGGCAACTCTCCACGCCCGGGCGGATCGCGGTTCGTTGCACAACCTCAGCGCGACAGCACCCGTTGGTAAATCTCGGCATGCTGGCGGGCGGCATCTTGCCAGGTGGGGAGTTGTGCCGAGCGGGCGCAGGCCTGGGATTCGAGGTGGGCCCGACCCGCCGGGTCTTTGCCCCACTTCACCAGTGCGGCGGCCAATTCCTCCACGGTGCTTCCCTGCAGCAGGCAGCCGGCTCCGTTCTCGAGAAGATCGGGGATGTCCCCCAGAGGGCTGGCGAGGATCGCTCGTCCGCCCGACATCGCCTCGACCAGTTTGAGCGGGCCGGCATACCGGGTGATCGGCAGATCGCGACGGGGAATGACAAACAGGTCGATCTGGCTGAGCAGAGCCGGGATCTCGGCATGCGACACACGCCCGGTGAAAACCACCGGCACCCTCAGTTCGTTGGCCAGTCGCCGCAACCGTCCCGCTTCCGGACCACCACCCACCAGCAGCAGCTGCAAGGCCGGCAACTCGGTCCGGGCCTTGGCCAGACTCCGCAGCAGGACGTCGAGCCCCTCGTAATGCAGCATGTTGCTGGTGCTGCCGACGACCACCCCCCCGGCCAGACCCTGCGCACGGCGCCAGGCCTCGTCCCGTTCGACGTTCATCGGACGAATGGCCTCCACCCCATTGCTCACGTTCCAGATTCGGTCCTGCAGGGCGGGGAAGGTCTGTTGCAGAAATCGTGTCAGGGAGGGGCCAGCGGCGATGATGGCCGCCGCGCTTGCCAGGTGCGATTCGAATCGTTGGCGCAAGAGCGTTTCCATTCCACGCCAAGACGTCCCCAAGCATTGGCTGGTCGCCGCGCTTGCCAGGTCGAACCGGACCTCGGCGACCAATGGCAGACCACGCCCTTGGGCCACCCGGGCCGCGGCCTGTCCAATGAGCGATGACCAGTGCACGTGTACGAGGTCGGCTCCCCAGTCATCCAACGCCTGCCCGATTTGTCCCTCGAGTGCGCGGGCATCAAGGGTGAAGCGACGCACCCTGCGCCTCCACTGTTCCCAGGAAGAATGGCGACACAGCCGCAATCGCCCGCCGAGCCCCTCCAGCGGTTCGACCGACTCCACTCCATACGTGAATTGACGCGAGGTGACCAAGACCCGCGGTTCGAAGTCCCCGTGCGTGAGTTGGGCCTGGATCAATGCCCGGCTGCGCTGCGCGTAACCCGAGACGACAGGGCTCCACGATTCAAACAGGTGCAGCGGACGGAAGGTCACGAGGGACGAAAGCCGAGGAATGAGGAAACCACACGGAATGCCCTGCTCCGGCAGAACAGTGACGCCTTGCGAAAATTCGATGTCACAAACCGAGTGGAGCGACAGGGCTATCTTATTGCCCCCATCTGTTTTGGGTAAGATCTCGGGACTGTCAATTCCAACCGCGAGGCGACCGTTGCCGGTTCTGCCAAGCGGCGTTGACCGCTTCGGTTGTCGCGGATTTTCGGCCCGGCATAGCAGGGCACGGCGATCCTCTTGATGTCGTTCTGGCAGACTGGTTCCGTTTGGCCTGCGAAGTTTCGGGGCTGACAGACCATCCCGGAGGCGAGCGTCCGTTTGCAGACGGTCCCTAGGCGGTTTAGACTCCCCCGCAGTATCCGTGACCCGACAGAGAATCTCCCGCGTGGGCCAGAAGACCCAGCATGCCCCACCCCGTTTGGGTTTCGCTCCAACCCGATCCCTATCCTTGGTTACGGCAACTGCGGGAAACGGGTGCCGCGGTACGCTTCGAGGGACTGGATCCGGGTGGCACCTGGGTGGCCTTGCGTTATCGCACCGTGGAAAGCCTGTTCCGAGATCCTCGCCTGGTCCGGGACCGCAATCACCCGGTGCTGTTGGCCCAACGGGGAGGCCATCGGGAACGGCCGATCCGCGGCATTGGCATCGATCTGGTCAGCAGCGATCCCCCGACTCACACCCGACTGCGGCGGTTGGTGACCCCCGCCTTCTCCGGACGGGTGGTGCAGGCCTTGGGCGGAAAGATTGAAGCGCTCGCCCACACTTTGCTCGACCGGGCCGTGGCAGCGGGACGACTGGAATTGATCGCCGACTATTCCGAGCCCATTCCCCTGAAGATCATCTGCGACATGCTGGGCCTTCCCAAACGGGCCGCTCTGGATTTCCGATGGCTGATCGACCAGTTGAATCGAGGCACTTATCGCGGGTATCGGAAATTATGGCTGATGTGGCAGCGCTGGCAATTCCTGAAACTGCTCCGGGGAGAGATCGAAACCCGACGAAGAGAGCCGCGTGATGATCTGCTGACCGCCCTGGTGCGGGCGGAGTCGGAAGGAGACCGCCTTTCGGTTGATGAGTTGTTGGCGATGACCTTTCTGTTGTTGGTGGGTGGGTATTTCACCTCCATGCACCTGATCGGCAACGCGACCCTGGCGCTGCTGCATCACCCCGACCAACTCGATTGGCTGCGGGCGGACCCCAACCGCTTCCACACGGCGGTGGACGAATTCATCCGGTTCGATGGCCCCTTGAGCATGACCCCGGCGTGCTACACCGTCGCAGACGTGGAAGTCGACGGGGGGGTGATCCCGTGCGGATCGACCGTGCGCATGTCGCTGTTGTCGGCCAACCATGACGAGGCGTTGTTCTCCGCTCCCGATCGGCTCGATCTGAGTCGTGATCCCTGTTCACATCTGGGGTTTGGTCACGGGAT
The DNA here is from genome assembly GCA_903885565.1 of uncultured Planctomycetaceae bacterium. Classification (GTDB taxonomy): domain Bacteria; phylum Planctomycetota; class Planctomycetia; order Pirellulales; family UBA1268; genus CAISJI01. The sequence goes on along the minus strand of CAISJI010000239.1, from coordinate 4,006 downwards.
TCACTATTGCCTGGGAGCGACCCTGGCGCGGCTGGAGGTGGGAATTGCATTGCGGGTGCTGTTTGAGCGCCTGCCACAACTCCGCTTGGCCATCCCCGAATCGCAACTGGTGCGGAGTCGCTTCCCCATCGCCCACGGGTTCGACACGCTGCCTCTGCAGTGGGGACCCTCATGACGCGAAGTCGTGAGGCGGCCCAGGCCGCCGGTTTGCGGGCGCTGGAGAGTCTGCAGTCGGCCGATGGCAGCTTTCCCCTTCAGCTCTGGCGTCTGCCAGACTGGGTCGTGTATCGCGCTCTCCGATGGCTGAGCCGGCCACGACAATCTCCGACCGGAGTCCTGACCGATCACACCCCGACCTTCGCCACCTCCTACATCCTGATGGGGGCGGGCCGATGGCTGTCCCCCTCCACCATCACTGGGGCGGCCCAATACCTGCTCTCTCAACGAGACAGTGCGGGGCTTTGGTCGTATGGCGGAGCGGGAGGGGACATCGTGCCACCAGACGCCGACAGCACCGCCTGTGCCCTGGCCGCCCTCGCTCTGAATGGATTCCCCCTCGATCGTGAATTGGAAGCAGAACGGCTGCGTCGTTTCTGGCGCCCCGACCTGAAACGGTTCCGCACCTGGAATGTCGAGGGACCATTTTCGATTCCGGAACGGGACGACCCGGTCGCCAACGCCAATGTCCTGTTTGCCCTGAATGCATTGGAACAGCCACCGACCCCCGCGGAACAAGCTGGAGTGTGCCGGTACCTGGCGTCCTGTCTGTCGGGATCACGGTATTACTGCTCACCCGCCAATATCGCCCACGCGGCCCACCGCGCCGGACTGGATCCGAAATGCCTGCCACGGACGGCGAGCGCCCGACCTCGTTCGGGGGATCTCATCGGATCCATCCAGTGGCTGTGCGCCGGCAACGTCGGCGATCAGACAGTGACCGGGCGGGTGCTGACCGCTCAGCGGGCCGATGGTTCCTGGCCGCCGTTGGCCTGGATCACGGCGGTGAGAACTCCCGTTCCGTACTGGGGAAGCGCGGCGGTCTCCACCGCCCTGGCGATTGAAGCCCTCGGATCGCCCCCCTGACGCGGGCGAACCACACCTGAGATGGGTCGTTCCTGGACACCCCACAGACCATCGGCAGATGGACCCGCCGAGAATCCGTCCCCACCGGGAACATCTTCGATGCCGGCACCGATGCGGCAACCTTCGGTTCCATGAGGTGGGCCGCCCTGTCCGGCCTCAAGACAAATCACCGGGGCGGAGGAATCGCAACAGGTGGAACCCTATCGCCGTCAGGCACAATACGCCCCCCCAGACAACCCGGTAGAACTGGTCGAGTTCGTCGTTGAGCCGCGGCGCCCAGGGACCTCGGGTTTTGAAACCCCGCTGTTGCCACAGCACAAACACCACCGCACACAGTCCCAGCCACGGGAACTGGACCGCCAACAAGCCAGTCAACACCAGCGCCAAGCCCATCTCCGCAGGCCAGATCACACCCTTCAGCCAGGATTCGAGACGTTCCGGGGGAAGTTCGGTGGCGACCGTCTTCACTCCCACCGCGAGATCATCGGCCCGGTCGCTGAGCTGGTGGACGACCATCGCACGAATCCCCACCACCAAGCCATGCAGGCAGAAGCAGACGGCGGTGGCATTCCACGTCTCGAGTGCCGTGAATCCCAGGGCCGACGGCAGGGGGCGCTGGGCCAACGCAGCCGCCAACCAGGCCCAATAGCCCCGTTCCTTGAGACGCAACGGCGGGAGCGAATAGGCCAGCCCCACCATCACGCACGCGGCCGCGACCGCACTGGCTTGAAGACCGTACCGCATCGCCGCGAGCCCGATGACCCCCAATGACAACAGCCCGAGCATCATCCGGAGCTGCCACACCGCCCAGCGGGCGACCGCTCGCACCTTGCCCACCAGGCGGTCGTTTTCCAGATCGCTGAGGTCATTCGCCAGGTGCCCCAAGCTCGCCAGCAGCAGGAACATCAGCACGAGAAAGAGACCATCCCCGAGGTCGCGCAGGACCGCAGCCGACCGACAACAGAGCGCATACGCCACCCCTGCGACAAAACAGGGAAGCTTGGAATAGATCCAGCCCTGAGCGCGAACCAGTCGCCCGAGTCGAACAAAGGCAGGAAGCACTGTCGCGAGCACCGCCGAACTTCCGGAATTTTTTTGATTCTCGGAATTCATCAGGATCGGATTGCGCTCCTCGGGGAATCGATGGTGGCTTTGCCACTTCACGGGGAACCATACTCCAACAGCCCTCCATCGCGAACAGCATGCGGCAGTTGCCGGTGAGGAAAGCCATAACTGGAACGATTGGATCCAAGACATTCTCACACGGTTGCCCACAGATTCTCTCTCTCGATGTGGTGCCGTTGAAGGGGGGCAGGTCACGCAGATCGAACCAGGTCAAAAACATTCCTGAGTTGGCGATTCCGCGCAGACCCGTATCAGACGAATCGATGATCTCGACAAGGTCCTCCTGAAAGCGAAACGGAGCCACATCGGCCGGACTGAGCAGGTGATTCGAGCGTCCGCCCTCCGTGCGCAGGTTGGAATACATGGCGAAGCTCGTTTCGGTCTTGAGGCCGAGATAAGGGCAGGCACCGTTGAGGAAGAACACGACGGGCATGACCATGAGCACTGGATCGCCGCAACGGCACAATCCCACGCGGCGGTCGCCCGTTGCCCGTACCCCCGACCACACCTCGGCACACGCCCAGGCCAAAACGATCGCATCGTAGGTGATCCATGCCGGGAACGTGCGATTCACCTCAAGGCGTGCCGAGGCGAGCGAAGCCAACGCGATTGCGCTAAGAATACCGCCCCTTGCCAGCGTGGCCGCCGAGGCGTCGATCCGCGAGCCAAAGACGCGGCGTACGATCGCGCCCAGCCGCGCAAGAGCCTCCTCCGAGGCGAACAGCCACAAGAGCGGAAAAATCACCACGGCGAAGGCGAAGAACCCGTTCCGCGGCCCCGACGAGAGGAACGAATGAAACCAGACTCCAAGCAGCACCCCGGCGCCACGGCTTCCTCGGAAGGCGAGCAGCAGCGGAATCAACGTCTCGACGACGAGCGTGCCGTGGATGCCCGCCTCCAGCCATCGCGGCCCAACCGGCAGGAAGATCATCGGCCAGGGCCGGCGTCTCGAAGAAAGTCGGCTTACCCAATTTCTCCAGCGCCTCGGCCTCCTGCACCATCGAAGCTGAACTCGACGGCTCCCTGCTCCAAGACCGCGAGGGTTTTCAGATGGTCGTGCAGCGGGCTTATCAGAGTTGCGAGAAGGCCGTCGAGGACCAGATCGCCCGGCTGCTTGTCCAAGGAAATCCGCCACCAAATAGCCCCGTTTGTGTTCCGGACGTCTCAGAACACCCCCAGACCACAAACGGCCCGCAGACGCGCAGCCAGAGCCCTTCTCGCGCATCCCAGCCGGTCACGCAGGGAGTCATCGAGGTCCGCACGAGCCCGGCCATCAGCGGCGCCACGGTCACTCGCATTCAGCCAGCCCAATTCACGACCCAGCCCAGCCCCCGTCCGGCTACCGCCAGTCAGGTCAAAGCGATCCGGGCCATCTGTGCTCGCCAGAAGATCGACCTCGTGGGTTTGCTGCGTGACAGATTTGGGCTCACCACTGCGGACGAACTGGGCATCCGGCAGGCCAGCAACCTCATCGACGAACTGAAGGGTGACAGCGAGACCAGCCCCGGCACCAACGGCAACGGGGCCTACGCCATGAATAGAGGTGCCCGATGATCGCCAACGCACACCAACTGCCCATCATCACGCCTGCCAACACCAATCCCGCCAATGAGATCGCCAAGAAACTCACCGGCCGGGACTACGTGAGTTGGTCGGCTATCTCAACGTTCAGGCAGTGTCCGCTGAAATACAAGTTCCGGTACGTCGATGGCCTGCCCGAGGAATCTGTCTCGGCGGCTCTCGTGTTCGGCACCGGGATTCACACGGCCGTCGAGCAGCACTTTCAAGCAGTTTTGTC
>CAISJI010000238.1 GCA_903885565.1 uncultured Planctomycetaceae bacterium | reverse complement strand
TTCCCCAACCACGCGTTCGTATTCGCGGCGGCTTTCGGGCGAGCCGAACCGGCCGCAGTAGACATCCTTGCCACGCTCTCGGCAGGACTTGCGATCCATTAGCAGCGGCCGGACTTGAACCGGCGACACCCGGCTTATGAAGCCGGTGCTCTAACCAACTGAGCTACGCTGCCCTGACGGGAGAAATATACACGCCCTCCGCCGTGCGTGCATCTGCGGTGGCCACGCCCGCCGACAAATCGACAGCCTGCGGGGCAAACCCACCGCCAGAGACGGAAAATTCAGTCACAGGCGCATCTGCCAACGCACGCGGCCCGGGAGCTTCTGCCCCCGGGCCGCCGGTTGGAATCAGGAGCCGGCAACGGGGGAAAAGAGCCCCGTTGCCGCTTCAGTTCAGTCGACCAGCTTGCAGGAAGCCTTCACTACCGCGTCGATCTTGTTGTCGGTCAGTCGACCAGCTTGCACGAAGCCTTCACTACCGCGTCGATCTTGTCGTCGGTCAGCTGCCCGGCTGCAAAGGCGTGGTTGGCCTGCACCATGCCCCCCTTGTAGCAGATGATCGTGATGTCGGCGTCGGGAGCGATTTTGAAGTCGGGGGGGCCGTTCTTGGCATCCTCCGGCACCACAAACGCAATCCGCTTGAGTTCGTTCTTGGCGACGAATTCAGCCGCCGTCTTCTTCAGACTCTCGGCGTCGGTGCCGATCATGTTCACGAAGCTCGAGAGCTTGTCCGACTCATGCTCCGCCACCTCTTCCTCGATCTTCTTGAGCAGCTTCGCCAGCTTCTCGTCGGCCGAGCGGGCAAACACCATCACCACCGGGCGGGCGCCCATCTTGCAGCGGTAGCAGAGGCTCTTGCCATCAGCCACGCCGTCAGCGGGATTGCCGGCGACCTTGGTCACCGTGAAAGCCCCCACCGAATCGCCCACAGCCGGACCGCTCGTCACCTCAGCTGAGGCGGAAACCGCCATCGACAGCACCAGTGCCGTTGCCAGAACATATGCCTTACGCATCAATTCACTTCTCCCTAAGAGTTTTGGTTGTGGGATGATGATCCCCGGCGGCAGCACGACGTGTGCCACCCCCGACTCCTTGCAGCTCTGATCCTACCGCAGCTACCATTTCAAAGGCAACTTTCTTCGCCGGAAAGGCGCTGGGGGCAGCGGTTTGTGATGAACGGCCTCGCGGCCGGCATCGGGGCCGGTTACCCCCTTCCATTCAATGCTCACGGATGCTCATGTGGAGACAGAACCTGCCATGGCACAGTCCAAACCGACCGCCGTCGCCCCGTCGCCGACCCAGCCGCAGGCCGGCAATCGCGGGACTGCCCCGGCCCCGCAGATTCGCCAAACCCAACTCTTTATCGGTGGCCAGTGGCGTCCGGCCCGCAGCGGCCGCACGTTCGACACGATCAATCCCGCCACCGAGGAGACGATCGCCCAGGTGGCCGAAGGGGATGCCGCCGATGTTGAGACGGCTGTGGCAGCGGCGCGGGAGGCTTTTGAAACCGGGCCGTGGGCCCGGATGGATGCCCGCCAGCGTGGCCGACTGATGCTGCGGCTGGCCGACCTCATCGAGGCGGAGATCGACGAACTGGCGGCGCTCGAAGCGCTCGACAACGGCAAGCCGTTTGCCGACGCCCGGCATATCGATATCCCGCTGGCACTCGACGCCCTGCGCTATTACGCCGGTTGGGCCGACAAGATCCATGGCCAAACGATCCCCATCAACGGCAACTACTTCTGCTACACCCGCCGCGAGCCGGTCGGCGTGGCGGGGCAGATCATCCCCTGGAATTTCCCGATCCTGATGGTGGCCTGGAAATGGGGCCCGGCTCTGGCTGCCGGCTGCACGATCGTGATGAAGCCGGCCGAGCAGACACCGCTGACCTGCCTGCGGCTGGCGCGGCTCGCGCAGAAGGCGGGCATCCCCGATGGCGTGATCAATGTGGTGCCCGGCTTCGGCCCCACCGCCGGCGCCGCGATCGTGAAGCACCCCGGCATCGACAAAGTAGCCTTCACGGGCTCGGGCGAAACGGCGCAGATCATCATGCGGCAGGCGGCCGACCAGCTCAAACGGCTGACCTTTGAACTCGGCGGCAAGAGCCCCAACATCGTGTTTGCCGATGCCGATCTGGCGGCGGCCGCTCGAGGGGCCCATGTCGGCATCCACCTCAATCAGGGGCAGTGCTGCTGCGCGGGCTCGCGGCTCTTCGTGGAAGACTCGATCCATGCGGAGTTCGTCGAGCAGGTGGTCGAACTGAGCCGCAAGCGACGGGTGGGTGATCCGTTCGATGCCGCCACCGAGCAGGGGCCACAGGTTGACCGGGCGCAGTTCGACAAGATCATGGGCTATATCGCCGCAGGGAAGGCTGAGGGGGCGACCTGCGCCACCGGCGGCCGCCGTGTGGGAGACCGGGGCTTTTTCATCGAGCCGACGGTCTTCACGAATGTGCGCGATGAAATGGCGATCGCCCGTGAGGAAATTTTCGGACCTGTGCTCTCGGTGCTCAAGTTCTCCGACACCGAAGAACTCGTGCGACGGGCCAACGCCACCAATTTTGGCCTCGCCGCCGCCATCTGGACACGCGACATTGCCCGGGCCCATTCCGTCGCCCGCCGGCTCCGTGCTGGCACCGTCTGGGTCAACTGCTACGACGTCTTTGATGCGGCAGCCCCCTTCGGCGGATTCAAGCAATCGGGCTTCGGCCGTGAACTCGGCGAGCGGGGCCTCGATCCCTATCTCGAAACCAAAACCGTGACCGTAAGCCTCGAGGAGAGGCACATACCATGAGCAGAGTGACATCAGGCGGCGGTTGGCGGGCTGTGCTCTACACGCTGAAGAAAGCCCGCGAGGTGGGGGGACTGTGGGCCCTCTGGAAGGCGATGCGTTCCAAGAACGCCTGCAAGACCTGCGCTGTGGGAATGGGTGGGCAGTCGGGCGGCATGGTGAACGAGGCGGGCCACTTCCCCGAAGTGTGCAAGAAATCGTTCCAGGCGATGGTGGCCGACATGCAGGGGGGAGTGAAGCCGGAGTTCTTCGCCACCTACTCTGTGCCGCAGCTGCGCGCTTTCTCGCCCCATCAGATGGAGCATTCCGGCCGACTCGTACAGCCTGTCGTGCTGGAGAAGGGCTCGCAGCACTACCGGCCGATCGAATGGGCCGACGCGATGGGACGGATCGCCGCCAAGCTCAAGGCGACCGAGCCCGATGAGACGTTCTGGTATTTCAGCGGCCGCTCGAGCAACGAGGCGGGCTTTCTGCTGCAACTCTTTGCCCGGCTGTACGGCACCAACCACGTCAACAACTGCAGTTTCTACTGCCATCAGGCCAGCGGCGTGGGGCTTTCCAGCGTGATCGGCACCGGCGCCGGCACTGTAAAGCTCGAGGACATGGAACATGCCGACATCGTCTTTCTGATCGGCGGCAATCCCGCCAGCAACCATCCCCGCCTCATGCGGACGCTGATGATGGTGCGGCGCCGCGGCGGGAAGGTGGTGGTTGTCAATCCGATCATCGAAACGGGGTTGGTCAATTTCTCCGTGCCGAGCGATCCCTGGGCCCTCTTCTTCGGTGCCGAGATCGCCAGCACCTACGTGCAGCCGCATGTGGGAGGAGATCTGGCGCTGATGTATGGCCTGATGAAACGGCTGCGGGAACTGCAGGCCCTTGCCCCCCGCGGGAATGCCGCCGGTGAGCCGATCGTGGACGAAGACTTTCTGGAGCACCATGCCACCGGCTGGCCGGAACTCGCCGCCCGGCTCGACAGCCTTTCCTGGGGCGAGATCGTGGCGAAGTCGGGGGTGGAACGGGCGCAGATCGAGGCGATCGCGGCGCAGTATGCCGAATCGAAACGGGCCGTCTTCGCCTGGACGATGGGCGTGACACACCATCTCCATGGGGCGGCGACGGTGCAGGCGATCGCGAGCCTGGCACTCATGCGGCGGATGGTGGGCCGGCCGGGGGCGGGATTACAGCCGATCCGGGGGCATTCCAACATTCAGGGGATGGGCACCGTCGGCGTGACACCCACGCTCAAGAAAGCGATCTTCGATCGGCTGGAGAGCCATTTTGGCGTCAGGCTGCCGACCACAAAGGGATTCGACACGCTTGAATGCCTCGACGCGGCCGACGAGGGAAAGATGCGCTTCGGCTTCTGCCTCGGGGGGAATCTCTACGGCGCCAGCCCCGATGCCACCTTCTCCAGACGGGCGATGGGGAAGATCGACACCGTGGTCTACATGAGCACCTCGCTCAACACCGGCCACGCCTGGGGCACCGGGAGCGAGGAGACGATCATCCTGCCGGTGCTGGCCCGCGACGAGGAACCGGAGCCTTCCACGCAGGAGAGCATGTTCAGCTACATCCGCCTTTCCGATGGCGGCCGGCCCCGGCATGTGGGGCCGCGGAGCGAGGTGGAGATCATCTCCGATCTGGCCGTGCGCGTGCTCGGAGAGCAGACGGAAAGTGCGCACAGCGGCCGGCCGCCGATCGACTGGCGGGGCATGGCCCACACCAGCACGATCCGGGCGGCGATCAGCCAGCTCGTGCCAGGGCTCGAGGAAATTGCCTCGATCGACCGCACGAAGAAAGAATTTTCGATTCCGGGCCGGGCGCTCGACAAGCCATCGTTCCCCACGCCCGATGGCCGGGCGGCGCTGCTTGTCCACGACCTGCCCGCGGCTCCGACCGGACTGCAACTGATGACGATCCGCAGCGAGGGGCAGTTCAACACGGTGGTGTATGAGGAAGAGGATCTCTATCGCAATCAAACCCGGCGCGACATCGTGCTGATCCATCCCGACGACATCCGCCGGCTGGGCCTCACTCCGGGTGGCAAGTGCCGGATTGCCAGTGCGGCCGGCGAGATGCGGGGGCAGATCGTGGCGGAGTTTGACCAGATCCGGCCGGGGAGCGTGGCGATGTATTACCCCGAGAGCAACATTCTCGTGCCGAAATCGGCCGATCCGCTCTCGCGTACGCCGGCCTACAAGAGCATCGCCGTGACGCTCCATCCCGATGCCGGCCAGCGAACGACTCTGCAGCCTGCCCCGGAACTCGTCGGTGCCGGCACCCCCCGCGACAAGATGAACCAGTGCGGGTAATGGCCGACAAAATGAGTGCCTGTTTGAGCTGGCAGAACGCCAGTTGGCACACCTTGCAGGAGGGTGTTCGCCGGTTTTGTCGCTCAGGCTGCCCGAAGCCGTGGGCTGTGGCGAAGCGAATTCTGCTGTGCTGGCTGGCGCAGCGCTGCGGCGATCTCTTTCCAGACCGCATCGATCGGGATCTCGGCGAGCGTGTCGGTGTTTGTGTACGTTCCGGCAAGTTTCGCTACGCCCGGCGTGAGGCGGGTGCAGGCCACGCGATGGCGCGGCGTACCGGGGGGTGACCAGATCTGGGCGCGATTGGCCTGTGACACGGTCACTGTGGGAATTCCGGCGGCGACGGCCACATGCTTGGGGCCACCATCGTTGCCAAAGAAGAGGGCGCAGCGGCCGAAGATCGCCCGCAGCGTGGCGAAGGAGGGCATCTCGTAGTCAACGAGCGCCGGATGTCTCATCTGGGAAGCGATCTGGTGGGCAGCCTCTGCCTGCCCGGGCCCGTAGACGAGCCAGGGCTGCATTCCTAAGCGAGCCAGTCGGTCGGCTACTGCCGCCATTTTGTTTACTGGCCACATCCGATATCCGAAGCGGGACACGCCAAAAACAGCGGCGACGGGCGGCCGCAGATAGGTGCGGCAAAACGCATCGGCCGCGGAGGACGCTTCGTCGCTGATCGGAAAATCGAGCCCGATGTCGTCCAAGTCGACCCGGTCGTCTTGCAGGAGCCCCAGATGCTGGCGGGCAGAATATTCTCCCACCGGCTCGAGGTAAGGATGGGTGTAGCAGAGCCGGTTGCGCCAGCCAGGCTTGCGATATCCCAACCGCTGGTGCCCGCATGTCAGGCGAGCCATCAGTGCCGTCTTCGGCAGGCTCTGGACATCGACAACGAGATCATAATGACGGTGTCGCAGGCGGGCCGCGATGCGGAGAAATTCTCCCGCCGCCGCCTTCCGTGGGAGCACGATCATCTCGTCGACATGCGGGTTATGCTCCATCACGCACACGTTGGCTGTTTGGCAGAGCACGCCGATCCGGGCCTGCGGGTGCAGTCGGCGGAGTTGACGCAGCACTGGTGTGGTGAGCAGCGTGTCACCCAGTTCGCGGAGTCGGATGACGAGAATCTCAAGCGCCATGGGAAATTTCCCCCAGTTCCCCCCCGATCCCCCACGGCCGGGAAAGACTAACCCCCCACTGAGAGTGTTCGGTTGCGCTGCGTTCGGCACTTCAAGCTTCGGTGTTGCCCCCGAACTTTCCGCCGGAAGCGTTACGCATTACCCGGTTTTGCCAATCGGCAAAAAGCGGAGCGAGAGGGTCTCCGGAACAGCGGAACCAGAACGCCAGAACTCCGGGGAATCGCTGTTTTTGAGCCGATTGAATTAAGTCGCCGGCCCGGTTTTCATATCCTGACTCAATGTGAGCTATTTATTTCGAAATAGTTCAAAATAGGTCATGGTTCCTGCCGCTTGCCATCCGCTGGTCGAAGTGGCACGTCGCCAGGGGGCCGTGTCTACCGATGAAGCGATGGCCCTGCTGGGCGTTTCCCGGGCCACGGCGCAGCGGCGTCTTCGCGACCTTGTAGCTGCGGGGCAGTTGGTGCGGGAAGGGGCGGGGCGAAGGCTGCCAACCGTTACCGTCTTGAATCTGGCAGGGTGGCCTGGATCACCGATGGTCCGGCCCAGGAAACAGCGATCCAGTTACTCCCCGATCCGCGGCGTGGCACTCGGGTGACTATGGAATTCGTGGTTGGCCGGGTGCCGGTGCTGGCGGATCTGTTCCGGCAGTGGACAGATCCTGACACGCTCAGTTTTGAGCGCACGAAAACCGGGGTGAAGCTGGCGGGCTTCGGGGTGCAACTGCTGTCGCGATCGGAGGCCCGCCGGGTGACCACCGGACTGGAACGATTTCGGCACGTGACGGTCGATTTCGCCGGCGTGGAACTGGTTACTCATCTCATCGCAAGCTACAGAGAACTGCCGCCGCCGGGGAGGCGCCGCCGTAGAAAATGCATCCGCTGTTCCAGCGGCAGGGCCAACCGGCGGCGGATCAGATCGTCAAGCTGCCGATCGCTCTCCCGCTTGAGCGCCGCCAAGGCCCGCCGACGGGCGATAGCTGCAACGGAATTCTTGGGGCGAGGGGGCATCTCAGCGACTCCGACCGGAGGGGGGCGGGCGCTTGGGCCGGCGGGGAAGCCTCGGTTTTTCGTCGGCTGCCTGCACGGCCCGCAGCGTTTTTTCAAGCACCGGCAATACAGCCAGATCGCGGTCCCGTCCGGCCGCCTGCTTGCTGACAATGATGTCGGCGAGTGAGGCCACCAGCAGCGGGACCCCTTGAGTGGAGCGATCCACCGCCCGCGATCGCAGCCCCTCAAATGAACGCACTCCATGGATCGCCGGCATGAAGTCTGCTTGGAGGCCGGTGGCATCATCGACCATCCGGTAGAGATTCGATACGGGATAGTATGGCCGCAGAATCACGGCCTCAAGCGCTGCCGCCACCGCCTTGAGCTTGCGGAGATTGGTGGGGGTGGCGCGAAACATGAAGTCGAAATCGAGCGTGGTGACCGGAGCGCCATGGAGCGCCGCTGCGGCATTGCCGATCAGCACAACTTCGAGGCGTGCGGCGTAAAGGGCCTGCATCAGACGGGAGAGTAGCGGGGTGGCATCCATCCCCGCATCATACCCAGCCGACCTCCGCTCCGGGAGCGGCTGGTTGGGCGGGGTTGCGGCGTCCACGCCTGCTTTGTCCGCGGGCAGATTGCATCGCCGGCTGCGGGACGGCGCAGGTTTCGTCACTTAGGCCGCGGCGGCTCGGTGCGCACGAAAAGTTCGCCGACCCCTCCGCCTCCGTCATCCGAGTGGCACAAGCGGATCGCCTTCCGTGATGCATCGGCTGCGGGACGGCAAAAGTTTCGTCGCTTGTGCCGAGGCGGCCCTGCGCTCCTCAAGCGTTCGCCGATCCCTCCGCCTCCGTCACTCTTCCTGATCGATGCTCGGGGAGGGTCTGCCCGTGCCCCAGGAGCCGGCGTAGGCGGCCAGCGGAGCCAAGGAAGGCGAAGCGCAGCCGACTTTCGAGTGAGCGAAAGGCCCGG
>CAISJI010000237.1 GCA_903885565.1 uncultured Planctomycetaceae bacterium | reverse complement strand
CAGGAAGAGGTGGTAGTAAACCCGCACGTCGCCACAGCGGCGGAGGGGGTCGAGGATCTGCTGCTCGATGGAAGGGAAGGTGACCGCCGAGCAGCGGGGCAGTCCATATAATGCCACCGCGATGGTTGGTTGCCGTGTCATGGTAGGACGGCCCGTGGGGCTGTCATCAGCGTGGGGTGGCGGCCTGGAATCGCGGATGGGAACGTAACCAGCAACGATTGAGTCGGATTCTTGCACTGCTGCGTGGGTTTGCTCCCCCGATCCTCCGCATACCGATGGCACGGTCGACTACGACCAATACCTCCGCCAGATCGACCAACAGCGATACTTCGATCCCCTCCGCGTTATCCGCAGGTCTGCTGCCAGGCAAACTCCGTGGCGTGAATGGCGGGTGTCGGGAGTCGTGCTGCACAGCCTCGACCTGCACCGGGAGCGACGCTGCGCCAGCTGCAGCCAAAGGGTGGCGATCGTCCACACCGACGCCCCCAACCGCATGAGCTGGGTGCGGCGCGGCCCCGCGATGGCGAGGCAGGCCGGTGCCGATCTGGGGAGCGAAATGGACGAGATTCTCTCCCGGCACGGCGCGGCATTGCAGCGATGTGCTCCGAGGACATGGCAGCGTTTTCAGCGGGTGCGGGCCTCCTATTATTTCCTCGAAGGCCGTGTCTGGGCCGGAATCAGGCAGGCGTTCTCCTGCCTGCGTGTGACTCCCTTCTCAGGCGAGGTCTGGGGGCAGCTGATCTGCGGGCTCGCCGGCCCCGGCTGGTTTGCCAGGATCCGTAGCCGTCGGCCACCACCCACCTGAACGCCAGGGCATCCTCGTGCGTGCCGGTCCCGATGCAGGGGAGTAGACGCTTTGCCGGGACACGCCGAAGTGAGTGGCCTTTTGGCTGGGCAGATCCTGCTTGCCGAGGCGATCGCTCGCCCCCAGCAGTCGACGCTGTAGCCCGCCGACCGACAGCTGAGCAGGCGGTCGATTTCAAGTCGGCCGGCTTCATCTGGAGCCTCAAACGAACTGATAAAATATTTTTGACGCCGACTAAACGATTGTTTATAACGAGCGATTGAAACGTTTGTTCGGTTCGTTGGGAACACGCCATGGCAGAGGATCTCAAGCACCGTCTGCTCCAGGTCGCCGGTGCCGCTTTCGCCAGACGCGGTTTCGATGGGGCCAGCATCCGCGACATCTGCCGGGAGGCGGGGGCGAGCGTCGCCGCCATCCACTACCACTTTCGCGACAAGCGATCGCTCTACATCACCTGCCTGGAGGCGGCTCAGGCTGAAAAAACCCACCTCGCGTTGCTGGCCGCCCATGCGGATGCGCCCGCTCGCGAGCGGCTGCGGCTCTTCATCCATGGCATGCTCGCCAGCCAAAACGCTCCGCACAAGCCGGCATGGCACATGGAACTGATCCTGCAGGAGATGGTCCGGCCGACGGATGCCACCGGCGTGCTTGTTGAACGGTTCATCCGCCCAATGGCCTCAGCTCTCAAGGAGATCGTCGAAGACCTCTGCCCAGGGGTCTCCGAGTCGGAACATGGTGGCTGGCCGACAGGGTTCAGCATTGTTTCGCAGGTGCTCTTCTACAGCACCTACTCGCCCATCGTGCGGCTGCTCATGGGCGAAGACGCTTTTCAGCGACTTTCCGTCGATGCGATCGCCGATCACATCACGCAGTTCACCCTGGCCGCGCTCGGGAAAGGCCCGCCGCTCACCGTGTCGACGGCGGAGTTGGCCGCGGAACTGGCTGCGGAACTGGCTGCGGGGAAAGCGTCATGATCTGGGTTGCGTGGAGGATGCTCACCGGCGACACCGCCAAGTATCTGGGGGCCGTGTTCGGTGTGGCCTTTGGCGTGTTGCTCATCACTCAGCAGGCTTCCGTGTTCGTCGGCATCATCTCCCGGACCGCCAACCCGCTCAGCGATGTTCGTGAGGCGAGCATCTGGGTGTGCGACGAATATCTCCAGAATGCCGACGAGATCGAGCCCATGTCCGACAACGCCGTCTATCGGGTGCGGGGCGTCGAGGGGATCGAGTGGGCCGTGCGGCTCTACAAGGGCATGGCGCGGGCCCGTAAGCCCAACGGTTTGTTCAGGCAGGTGATCCTGCTGGGAATCGACGACCAAAGCCTGGTTGGCGCGCCACGCAAGATCCTCATGGGCGATCTCGCCAGCCTGCGGCGGCCATCGGCGGTGTTTATCGACAAGTCGGGCTATGAGTCACTCTGGCCCGGCGAGCCGCTGACGATCGGTCGTGAGATCGAGATGAACGACCGCCGTGCCGTGATCGTGGGCATCTGCGAGACATCGGCACCGTTTCAGTCATTTCCGGTGATCATCGCCTGCTATTCGCAGGCGACCGGATTCGTCGCCCGGGAGCGAAACCAGCTGTCGTTCGTCGTCGGGGCGCCGGTGCCGGGCGTTTCTCCAGCCGAGGCCTGCCGGCGGATCACGGCGCAAACGGGACTGATGGCGATGACCTACCGGGAATTCGTTTGGCTGACGATCAAATACTACATGGAGAACACCGGGATCCCTGTGAACTTCGGCATCACGATCGTGCTCGGTTTTGTGGTTGGAACGGCGATCGCCGGACAGACCTTCTACCTGTTCACGCTGGAAAACCTCCGTCATTTCGGGGCCCTGAAGGCCATGGGAGTCAACAACCGGCGGATCACCGGCATGGTGCTGCTCCAGTCGCTGGTGATTGGCCTGATCGGTTACTCGCTCGGGATCGGCATGGCCGTGGCCTTCTTCGAAGGCACGAAGCAAAGTCTGCCCCAACTCCGTGGCATCAATATTCCCTGGCAGATCGCCGTTGGCTCAGGTCTCGTGATGATCGTGATCATGTCGCTGACAAGCCTGCTGAGTCTGCGCAAGGTGTTGACGCTGGAACCGGCCGTCGTCTTTCGGGGCTAACTGGCTGTGGAAAAAGCCATCCATGGCCTTTTTCCACGAAGTCGACCGCAGGAAACGCCGAGGGTTTCCTGGGTCGCCAATCTCCGCATCCGGCGGCGAATCACTTTATCCACAGCCTGCTAAGGGAGTTTGTCATGGTACTTGCAACCGTTTCCGAACCGTCCGCAAAGGAAGAAGTTCCTGCCGTGGCTGGCGTCGCCTGCCACGGACTCGTCAAGGATTTTGGCAGTGGTGAAAACCGTCTCCGGGCGTTGCACGGCATCGATATCGATGTGCGCTGTGGCGAGATGACGCTGCTGGTAGGCCCCAGCGGCTGCGGCAAGACCACGTTGATTTCGATCATCGCCGGCCTGCTCACGCCGACGGCGGGCAGCGTTACGCTCTTCGGCACGCCGCAGTCGGCGCTGCGTGGAGACCGACTCGTAGATTTTCGCGCGCAGAATGTCGGTTTTGTCTTCCAGCAATACAACCTGCTGCCGTCCCTCTCTGCAGTGGAAAATGTCTCGATCCCGCTGCTGGTGGTCGGCTGGCGGCGGCCGGCGGCACTCCAGCGGGCGGCTGCCGTTCTCAGGGAGGTTGGCCTCGGGGAGCGTCTGCACTCGTCTCCCACAAAACTCTCCGGCGGACAGCAGCAACGGGTGGCGATCGCGCGGGCCCTTGTCCACGAACCGCGGTTGCTGGTTTGCGACGAGCCGACCGCGGCGCTCGATGCCCAGTCGGGGCAGACTGTGATGGGGCTGCTCAAGCAGGTCGCCGTCAAATCTGATCGCACGGTCATCGTGGTCACGCACGACTCGCGTGTGTTTCAGTTCGGCGACCGCGTTCTCGAAATGGCCGACGGCCGGATCGTCCAAGACTCGGTGACACCCCGTGGTTCCCAGGAACTGGTCCGCTCTGAGAATTCAGCATCATGATCCGCACCTACCTTCTGCCGCTCCTGGCCGGACTGGCACTGATGTCGATGGTCTGGCACGTGTCCAGCAACCACGAGCCGCCCACCGATGTGCCGCCACCGATCGCTCCGGCGCGGGCCATTTTCTCCGGAGGGGTGGCCGCATCGGGGGTCGTCGAACCGGCGAGTGAAAACGTGCACCTCAGCACGGAGGTGCCGGGCGTTGTCGCCGAGGTGCTGGTGACCGAGGGGCAGGTTGTCGCGCAGGGGGGAATTGTGTTGCGGCTCGACGATCGCTGGAAGCAGTCTGAACTGGCGGTGCAGCGGGCGGTTCTGGCCTCGTCGGAGCAGGAATTGGAGCGGCTCCGGTCGCTGCCGAGGCCCGAGGACATCCCGCCGAGTGAGGCCAGAGTGCGGCGGGAACAGGCTGCCGTCGACGCTCACCGCGACCAGTTCAACCGTGCCGAGGAACTCTTCAAACGGCAGGTGGTTACGGATCAGGAGATCGTGCAGAAACGCATGGCGCTGGCGGTCTCGCAGGCTGAACTTGATCAGGCGTTGACCGAAGACCGTAAGCTCAAGATGGGATCGTGGGTCAAGGAGATAGCGGTCGCCGCGGCGGCCGTGGAGGAGGCGCGGCAGCGGGTGGCCCAGGGGCAGGTCGAGATCGATCGGCTCGCGGTGCGGGCTCCGCTTTCAGGCACGATCCTCCGGGTCGACGTGCGGGCTGGCGAATATGTCGGAACGCCGCCGGGCAAGTCGCTCGTCGTGCTGGGCGACACAACCAGGGCACACGTCCGCGTCAGCATCGACGAGCACGACATCGGCAGGTTTCGGCCGGGCATGCCGGCGACCGCCCACGTCCGCGGTGACACCAGCCGTCCGTTGGCGCTTCAGTTCGTGCGTGTTGTGCCGTTCGTGGAGCCGAAGCGGATGCTTTCGGGGCATGGGGATGAGCGGGTCGACACCCGCGTGCTCCAGGTGATTTTCAGTGTCGAGCCCACGGCCAACGGGCCCCCTGAAACACAGCTCTACATGGGCCAGCAGGTGGATGTGCGGATCGAACCGCCGCCGCAGGTCGATCGGCCCACAGAGAAAGGCTGAAGTCTTGTGAGAGAAGCGGTGTCAGCCACTCGAACTGGGGGAGATGCCAGACTCCCTGTTTTTGGTGGCTGTCACCTTTTCTTCGGCAACCAGTGTGCTGCTGGTGGCGGTCATGGTCATTTTTCTGTTCTGCGGTGCCCTGCTGCGGTTCGAAATCGCCGGTCTGATCGCGGCACTGTTCGTGGGCTGCATGTGCTCCCTGATTGGCGCGCCGGCCTATTTTCTCTGGGACGTGAACCTATCCCTGCGGGCACTCTGGCTCGATTTTCCAGGCGATCATCAAGTCGGTGTTTTGGATTTTTCTGCAGCTATTGCGTGAGATTTTCCGAGTCCGAAGGGTGGCTCAGTCGATCGGCAGAAAGGCCCATAGCGATGGGCGTCCACAATTGCAGTGAACTGCCCGGCCCAAGAGACCCAGGCCGGCGACGCTCAGATACACCGCGGAACGGGCGGCGTCCCAGCAGCCCTTCACTCCTGTGGCGCGAGGGCCGCGGAGCCGCGACTGGACGCTCGGGACAGGATGGAAGATCACCTCTACTAAGGACCCCCGTTGTCGCTCGCGATCTTGGAGGTCGTCAAGCATCGCGATTGTCCGCGCCATGACTTCAGGCGGGCAGCCGGCCGCCAGGAGATTCTGGTCTACCTCGGCCACGCCGCGGCGGCTCGGAGTGGGAAGCGTGAGCAGGCCCAGAAACGACCAGAGCGTGAACACCAGGCTGAAGCTCACGATCCCCTCGGCCGTGGCCAGCCGACGATCCCCAATGACAACCGCTGCGAGGGCGATTCCGACGAGCGTGAAGCCGATGGCCAGCATCCGTCCTCTCCACCATTCCCCGGTCTGCACTGCCCTCTGGCGCCGCTGTACCGCCACGGCGAAGGCCTCGGGGTCGAGAGCCTCACGCCACCGCATTGGCAGCAGTTGCAGTCGGGGCCGAATCACGCCGATGACTGCACCAGTAAAACCCTCGTCGTCCGACTCGCCCATGTAGGTAGAGAGCGCCGTCCGGTCTGGCGTGTCGTCGGAAAGTGGCAGGCTCGGCGTGAGTTCGAGCCGAGCCATGGCGGTCGCCAGAAAAATCCGCCCCCAGAGCAAGGCGAATACGATCGCCGCACCTGCCGCGATCACGCCCACCGATCCTCCCGTTCTGCCGGCCAGGAGCAGCGCAAGCGAAGTCCCGAACAGCAGAGCGGAGTGAACGCTTACCCCACGGGCGAGACTGCCGACGAATTGCCAAAACGCTGGATGCCGCCGCCCATACCGCCGCTGCAGAAGAAAGCCGCCAAAGAGATCGAAGGGAAGGTGTGCCACCGCGTAGGCAATTACGAAACCTGCCAGCCCCGCCACATCGCCTGCGAGCGGCCCTCCCGCAGCGGGCAGAAGCCGGGCCGGAAGTCCGAACACCAGCCCCATGGTCGCCAATACGACGAGCGTGCCAACGCCGCTCATGCCGAGCCAAAGGCGGGCCCGACCATAGCCGGGTGCAGACTCCTGTGGCTCGCTGCTGCCTGCCACTGTCGAGCGATGCATCGCCTCGGCTGTTTTCTGGATTCCGCGGAGCATGCCGCCGAAGACGATTTCGTGGAGCGGCACGACCGCATACCAGTAAAGAAGCCCGAGCAGACCGCTGGGCCGAAAGCGGGCCAACATGACCAGTCGGGTCAGGGGTGGCTTCGGCCTGGCGTCGATCTCCTCGATCGTGAAGTCGAGTTGGGCCTCACCCGGCAACTTCATCTCCGCCCTCAGGGAAAGCGACCGGTCGCGGTCTATGCCCACCACCCGCCAGAAGTCGAGTGCCTCACCAAACTCCACCATCTCCGGATGTCGCCGGCCCCGACGCAACCCTGGACCGCCCACGAGCTTGTCCATCCAGCCGCGCAATTGCCAGAGCACGTCTCCGGCATACCAGCCATTTCCTCCACCGATCCTGCAGACTGCTGCGTAGACACTCGCCGGATCGGCTTCGATGTCCACCACCCGCCTGTCGGTGAAGACAGTGCCCCCTGCCCAGGCAGGATCTCCGGGCATAGGTCCCGCCACGCTCCAGTGAGTCTCCACCGCGTGCTGGTCGATTTTGACTTTCGACCGATGGATTGCCTCGCGAACGCCCAGGGCCTCGTGCGGCATCAATCGCTGGGCGGCATCGTTGGTGACGACCACCCGGTTCTTGAGCCCCTCGGCCAGCGGCCGGGCGATTCGGTAGGAGACTGGGGTAACGAAGTTGATCCAGAGCGAACTCAGTCGCGGCGTCAGCACTGGCACCGGAAGGATGATTCTCCTGCTGAGGCCGAGCTCCTCGGCCATCACCCGCATCAGCTCCCGATAGGGGATCACGTCGGGGCCGCCGATCTCGAGCGTCTTGCCAGCGGTCTCGGGAACATCGAGGCAGCGGACGAGCCAGTGCAGCACGTCGGAAATGGCCACCGGCTGGCAATCGGTGGTGACCCATTTGGGCGTCACCATGATCGGGAGCCGCTCGACGAGATAGCGCAGTATTTCGTATGACGCCGAGCCGGCGCCGATGATCATCGCTGCCCGGAAGGTGGTCACCGGTACGCCACAGGAGGCGAGTTCTTGCTCGACCTGCCGCCGGGAACGCAGATGCTCGCTGAGGTCCGGTCCCATCTCGCCGAGGCCGCCGAGGTAGATGATCCGCGAGACTCCGGCATCCCGGGCCGACGCGGCGAAGCCGGCGGCGAGCTCCCGGTCACGATCGGCATAGGTGCCTCCGGAGGCCACCATCGAGTGCACGAGGTAGTAGGCTGCCCTGCAGCCCCGCAGAGCAGCGGTGACCGCCACCATTTCGGCGATATCAATCCCAATGACCTCGACGTTCGGGTGATGCCGCCAAGGTCGGGCGTCGAGCTTCCGCGGCTCTCGAACCAGGCAGCGCACCCGATGCCCCGCGTCGAGGAGAGCGGGCACGAGCCGGCCACCGACGTAGCCAGTCGCCCCTGTAACGGCGATCGTGTCGCTGGCTTGAAATGGCGGCATTCCTGAGTCTTTCATGGATGCGGAAAAGGGAGAAAACGGTGGGAACTGCCGTCTCGAGCCAGACACGTGATCATAGGTGGTCGGGACCATCTTGACCGTGCGATTTGTCAGCCAGCCCTGGCGGCGACAACCGCATCCGTCGGAAAAGCCACGGCAGGGACGCGGCCAAAATGGCCGTCCAGAGGAGGGGTGAAAGCGAGTAGCCGCGCAGAATCCATCCGCTCACTCTCCCAGCGGCCGGTCCGATCGCTGGATGAACGACGCCATCGGTCTACCATAGAGCTGGGTACGATGCTGTTTCGCTGGAACCGATCCTATGACCGCCGTCCACTGGCACCTTGTCCGCTGTGGTCATACCCAGTTGATCGGGTCTCAGAGGCAAAAAACGGGTGATCCGTTTCAGTTTCTACCGCTGTTTCGCACCCACCGTGAGGCCGACTTTTACTGCCGACATTCGGGGCTATGGAATCAAGGCATTCGGCCTCGGCAAAACTCTCTGACGACGCGGCACGATAGCACCTCTTTGGTAGGTTTCCTCAGTCTTGTCGGGCATTGCCTGGCCGAAGGCGTTCATACGATTGGGGTTTTCGTTGGCTTCAACCATTTTCAGGAGTCGTGCTGGGAGTATTACCGAGTTTCGAGCACGGGTGTCGATGGCTGTCCGAAGATCGAAACGCTCCCTGAGAACGAGCGACCCATCTGAGGCGTCGGCCATTTGCCATCGCGCTGCGGTTTGGGGTGGTATCTGCTTGGAAGCGGGTGTTTCAGAGCCTCTTCGTTTCTTGTATCGCTCCTTCCGCCCCAGCTTTTTGGGCCGGAGTTGGGCGGGGAAGAAGATCTGCAGGAAACTGCTCAGCACCGGCGCATAAAAAAGCACCCCACCCGGCGAGACGTGGGCGAAGACAGCTGTGCCAATGTGACGAAGTGTCCCACCCCATATTCCAACGGCTTCGCGGCCTGGGGCCCCGGTAACGACCAAGGTCCGTACCGTTGTCCGCCATAAAGGCTCACGCTTCGCTGTCTGTGGAAAAAGTGATCCCTGACCTTTTTCCACTCGGCCGACCGCAGGAGACGCCGAGGGTTTCCTGGGTCGACCACCGCCGCATCGGGAGGCGGATACTTTATCCACAGCCTGCTAGGTTCGGCAGAAACGCCCCCGTGTTCTCTGGAAATCTGCCAAAGAGGGGATGTCAGCATGAAGTATTCGAATGCGCGGGTTGTCTTGGGGATAGCCATCTGCATGGCCGGGCTGGCTGCCCAGGGGGAGGAGTCTCAGAAGGGACCAGCAGTTTTCCAGCTGGTGCGTCAGACGGTTGTGGCTGAGGGAACTGCCGACATCGTTGATATCACGGTGGCTGACGGTGAATTCAAGACACTGGCCAAGGCCCTCGAAGCTGCCAGTCTGGTGGATACGCTCAGGGGCAAGGGGCCGTTTACGGTCTTCGCGCCCACCGACGAAGCCTTCGCGAAACTGCCAGCAGGCACGGTCGATGACCTGCTGAAGCCGGAGAATAAGGAGAAGTTGAAGGCGATCCTGCTTCTGCATGTGGTGCCGGGTGTCGTTCACGCCGCCGATGTTGCCAAGCTCAAAGAAGCCAAGGCCGCCGGCGGAAACATGCTGATGGTGGCCGTTCCATTCTTCGGGAAGGTGAAAGTCGGCACTGCCACGGGCATGTCACACGTCACGAACGCTGACATTCAGACTACCAACGGCGTGATTCATGTGATCGACGCCGTGATTCTTCCGTAAGCGGAGTTCCATTCGCCGGAAACGCCGGAAATCTGCGAGAAGCCCGTGCGGCGCCAGGCCGGGCGGGGCACTCGCTTCCGGCGGCCGGCGCATTTCTGGCATGGAATGCCCCACAGAACTTTTTCTGGTGGAGGGCCTTTTTCCATGGCACGCTGGTCGTTGCTTTTTCTGGTGGTGGCGATCGTCGCCGTACTCTACGGATTCAGTGCCATCGCCATGTTGGCCATTCCGGGAGAACCTGACTGACCGGTCAGGAAAAGAGGGGCGGGTCCCACACTCCGTTGGTCTTCATTTTATTTCACTTCTGATCGGCAGGAGGGCAGAATCGGTGCAAACCCAACCCACAGTATCGTTTGACGACATCCCCAGCGATGAGGCTGTGCGTGATGCCGCCTATGAGCAGATTGCCGAGCTGGAGGACTGTTTCGATCGCATCACCGGCTGTCATGTCGTGGTCGCACAACCCCACCGCCACCACCGCGAAGGGCGGCTTTATTCTGTGCGCATCGAGCTGCTGGTGCCGGGGGTAGAGATTGTCGTCAACCGCAATCATCCGCTCGAACATGCCCATGAGGATATTTTTGTAGCGTTGCGGGACGCGTTTCTAGCAGCCCGCCGGCGTCTGGAAGAGCATGTGCAGCTGCTCCGCGGCGAAGGGAAAAGTCACACTCCTCAGGCCGCGGGCCACGTTGCCAAGCTCTTTCCGCTGGAAGGGTATGGCTTTATCGAAACCACCGATGGCCGGGAGGTCTATTTCCATCGGCATGCGATTGGCGACCAAGAATTTCGTCGGCTCGACATCGGCTCTCGGGTCCATTTCCGGGAGGAGTTGGGGGATGAGGGGCCGCAGGCGGTGTTCGTGCATCTGGCCCGGGGGCCCGGTCGGGCGATCAGCCGGAATGAGGCGGGGCCCGCCGCTCCAGAACAAGCGTGAGAAAGTGCATGGCGCAGCTGATGGAGGGGTTGTAGCTGCGGATGAGCCGTTCGCAGGCTGTGGCGGGCAGCGCGTTATTCTCGACCAGCTCCGATAGGATCAGGCAGCGGAGACCTCGCTCGATCGCCAGCGCGGCCCCAAAGGCCGCGGCCGCTTCACGAACGAGTCTGTCGTCAGCCCGCGTGTCCTGGTCTTTGGGTAAGATTCCTGCGACTTCATAAGGAAAGCCCGCAGGCGTAGCCCGACACAGCCAGCGGGCCCGGGAGCTGCTTGGTGACCTGGGAGCGGCGGATGGTGACGGCACGTCAGGCCTTGCTCCAGAAGAGTATTTCAGCTGTCGCTGGCCAGAGAGCCCCGAGCAGGCTGTGGATAAAGTGCCGCATCGCTGGAGGCGATGCCCGCCGACCGTGGAAATCCTCGGCGTTTCCACCGGTCGGCAAAGTGGAAAAAGGTCAGGGATGACGTTTTTTCCACGGACAGCCAGAGATGATTCGTACTGGGCGGGAGCAGGCTCATGCGTGTTCGCCCTCCACGTGGCCGGTTTTGCAGCGCCGAATGTCCGCCTGAAAAACGGCTGAGCGGCATTTGCCCGGCCACCAGCCGGTGCCTAAAGTTCCTGCGTGCCGAAGAGGGCTGGTGGGAGTTTCCTGCCACACCGGGGCGGCACCTCTCGCGGAAGACGGGTTGCCGTGCTGTTCGGTTTCTCCCGGAGCACGGTGCAGCGTATGCCGAAGCGGCCGATCGCGATCTTGCGACGGCACGCAGCGCTTGCTTGGTTCCCCCGGCAGATTCGCCGACGGGCTGTGGGGCAGCGGAAGCCATCCTGTTTGTCCCCGTTTTCCAAGGGCTATCTCAATGAAACGCTACCTGGCTGCCACAACGCTTGTGCTGGGCCTACTTGTCGCAGGCTCTGCATCGGCTTCGAATATCAATGTCATCGGGTCGGTGAGCACATGGGCCGAGGAAGGGAATCGCGATCAAAGGGTGGACGACAAGGTTTTCACCTTCATAGACAGGTCAAGCAATTGGACCGACTTCAACAACCTTGATCTCGTAACACTGACGGCGGTCCCGGAGCTCAACACGGCCAATCTCACTGTCACGCTTCTTACCGAAGCTGTTGGCGGAGGGCCCTACTGGCTTAATTACAGCGTCGAAATCGATGCAGGGAACGGGCTCTACTTTGGTGGCTCCCGTCTGGACAGCAGCGTTTTCGTTCCGCCAACAGTGGTCACCAAAACGATCTATGGTTCTCTGGCAGATCTGCAGAATCACCTGTCCCCCCTGCTGACACTCACATCACTCAACGGGGATCCCGATCCTGAGTTTCCTCCGTTGTACTTGGATCTGCCTCACCTGAAGAAGGTGTGGGTGGAGGATACGGTTACTCTGGTCGATGAAACCTCCATTTTATCGACGTTCGATAATACATTTTTCCAGACCCCAGTTCCGGAGATCGATCCGACTTCCTTCGGCAGTGCCTTCGCGCTGCTGATGGGCTCGCTCAGCCTTGTCGAGCGCCGCGCCCGTCGGGTGCGTTCGTTTCTGACGGCTGCCTGAGCGACTCTGATCGAAGAACCAATCAGAGCCGGGCCGGGCGCCGCGGGGAGCTCGGCCCGGTTTCTTTGTTTGGGGGCTGGCCAATCAGCCATTGAGGCGACCGTGGAAGCCCCGGTGCCGGTTCGTGCGCACCTGGAGCGGATCCCGGAATCGCTCATCGAGGTGCTGTCGCTCGATGCCGAGGCTGAGGCGCTTGCAGCCGAATACATCCGCGACGGCGCCGTGGGAAAGAACCAACGGGCCGATGCCCTCCATAGAGCCATTGCGACGGTGGCTCGGGTTGACGTGCTCCTGAGCTGGAACTTCAAGCACATCGTCAACCTGCGGCGCATTCACGCCTTCAACGCGGTAAACTTGAAGCAGGGGTATCCGGTCCTCGAAATTCGAAATCCTCGGGAGGTGATCGGCGATGAGTGAGATAAAGAAGCAGCAGGAGACGGCGGTCGAACAGATGCGCCGGGTGCGTGACCAGCTCAACCGCGAGATCGAAGCAGTGAGCGGGCCAGACTTGCTTGATCGCGTTCACGGCCATGGGTACGCCAGCCCGCTCCTGCAGCGATTGGCTTCGAAGGCCGCGAGCAAGGGCGTTGCGTCTGGGGCTGTATCCGGTAGCCGCTGATTGCTGGCGGTCTCCACGATCTGACCCACCAACCACCCCCTCTCCGCCGCCAGCGCCTCAGTCCTGTTCTTGAAGGGGCCCAGCGCAGGCCCGCCAACAGGCCGCATTTGACATACCTCTGGGCGTCATTGAGACGATCACTGTTGCAACCGGTTCAGCGTGGTCGAAGGCGTCCGCCAAGATCGCACGCAGTTCGGGACTCGCTGCGACCATTCAGGTTGCAGCGGGTTCCTCGTTGCTTGCGCCAGTTACCAAAACACGCCGGCGGCAGGACTCCCCAAAAAAAACAGCCGGCAGGGGCCATGGATGTGGCGCACCGCAGGGCTGCCCGGCTGGAGGCCGGGCGGTGCGCAAAAAAAAGCCCGCGGGGGCCATGGATGGCCCTGCGGGCGTGAAGAAAGTGGCGGGGACAGGAAGCGAACGAACGCTGTTTTGTTTGGGAAATCAGGGGGTAGCGTCCAGTTGCGACGCGAAATACGACGCTATTACGGCCATTCGGATCGAGGCGCTCACCCGCGCTGTGATTCTCGTGGCCGGCATGGATCTGGCCGAGGCTGAGCGGGCCGCGGTGCTCGCGCGGGTGATCGCCGACTTGGCCAGTCCGACCAGGCGGATTCCGGAATAGTCGAGCAGGGCAGGGGAGGCCCTGCGCAGACATTCACAGTCTTTGCGGGAGGCCGCAATTTCCAGCCAACGACTCGCGTGAAACCCACGCTCGCAGGCAGCCAGTCCCGGGGCTGAAAACGGGCGGTTCAGACGGGGGCTTGCTGGGCGTGAGACCTGTGGCCGGGCAGGCTGGGGCCGTGATTCATCGACTGGCAAATCACTCAGAACCGATTGTGGAAGAGCCGTTGAACGGTCTACTCTTTGGGCTATTATCGGGCGACAGAAGTTAGGATGGGTGCAGAAGGACTTTGGCGCCTGCGGTTTCATGGCGCGATCGCTGACGGCATTCATGCTCACGATCTGGGAGGATGATGAAGCGGATCTTTGGCTCCCGACGATGAAACTCGTAAAGTTCATGGACGGTGACAGGACGAACTCGCTCAATCCGCTCGCCGGCGCGCAGCCCATGCGTACCGGGCTCCTGTTGCATCTCGGTACCAAGCACACCGTATCCATCGCTCCGGAGAAGCGCTGTGTGACGGGCTTACGCTCATATTGAAAACAGACACCTCGATCTGCCGACCCAGGCTCTCCGGAGACCGGGTTGTGAAGGTGTCGACGAGTGGTCATAACGGAGACTTTAGGGTACGGGCTCGCGTTCGACCGCCGCCATTGTGCCTGACAACTTGTATCAAACCGGAAGTAAGGCTGGGAGCATGGGACGAGTCAACTGGGGCGTGCCGATCGCGATCGTGGATGCGTTGCGGCAGCACGGAGGTATCCGCCTCTGCATCGAGGCCGGCACGTACCGCGGGGCTTCAACGGATTTGCTTGCCGCCCGGTTCGATCGTGTTATCACGATCGAGGCATCGCCGTCATTGGCGACGGCCGCCGAACGAAGGCTCGCGAGGTTACCCGGCGTCGAGGTCATCCGGGGCGATTCGAGCACGGTCCTGCCGTCCGTGTTGGCCCAGCTCGACCAACCGGCGCTGTTCTGGCTCGACAGTCATTACTGCGGACCCGAGACATACGGCTTGGACCGTCAGTGTCCTGTGATCGACGAAATCCGGACCATCGTCGCGGCCGCACCGGAGCACGTGGTTCTGATCGATGACGCGAGGCTTTTTCTCGAGCCTCCACCCCTGCCACTCGACGCAGCGCAGTGGCCGTCGATCGGGGAGATATGCGAGGCT
>CAISJI010000236.1 GCA_903885565.1 uncultured Planctomycetaceae bacterium | reverse complement strand
TCTCGAAAATAGTTGCGACACAGCGTTGGCTTCTCGGGATTGCGCTTCTTCGGGCAGGCGCTACGATGCATCTATGGCTCCCTGTCGTCACCAGCACGCCCCTCTCGACCGCCTGGCTTCACTGCGGCCTACACGGGCAACTGGGGTGGTCTGCTGCCGCGTCTCCATGGCGGGCATCTCGGGGGCAGGATTGGGGGGCTATGAGAACCCCAGGTGGCGAATTCCGCTCGCGAAGCGCCCCGGCTATGAGTTCTTCGGGCACGCTCTCGGGGGCCTGCGCGAGCATCTGCCGGCGCCCTATCCGGTGATCGTCCGCACAGGCAGGCTCGGGGACGCGATCGATGGCCAGTGCGTTCGCCGGGCCCGTAGGTTTGTGGTGATGCTCGACCGGAAGCTCTCGTGCGATCAGGCCGTCGAGGCGCTCATCCACGAATGGGCTCACGCTCGGGCCTGGAACCATCGCCTAGATCGTGCAGCGGCTGGAAAGATGGCCCTGGAGGACTTCGAGGCCATTGCGCACGGTGGGGAGTTCGGGGTGGCGTATGCCGAGTGCTGGCGGACGCTCGTGACCAGGATCGTGCCGGGGTGGATGGCGTCACTGGGTAGCTCGAAGCACTGACCTCACACGCCCAGAAGCTCGGCTCTGCCTAGGTACCCTTCCATCTCGGCAATGGGACTCTCCGGGGACCATCTTCGCCAAGTCGAGGGGCGATCTTCCAGATGGGTTGGCGGGATCGTTCGGCGCAAGCCAATGGGACTCGCCAGGCCGCCCCGGGACTTTCCCAGGCATTTAGGCTTTGGGGTTCTTCTTTTTTCGGATCGGGCATCTACTGCCTGCCTCTCCCCCAAAAAAAGGTGAAGCCCAAAGGGCTGAAGCCACTGTAGAAGTATTACTGTAGGGGGGTCTGGCCAGACCGGAGGATGGGGGACTGGCCAGACCTCCTTCGCTTGGGGGGCGTGCCTGCCTGCCGTAGCCAGTCCACACCGATGCGCCAGCGCGATTCCGACTCGACTAGAAAGATTTCTGATCATTATGGCACCACGACACTCCCCAAACTAAATCGCGATGATCCACCACAATCATCAGCACTGAGTATTACACTCTTGTCCATATGTCGATGTGTGATTGATATCAATGGAATACATCACATGTTTGCCTTGCCAAACTTAGAAGACAAGATCCTCGACACGCCGGCTTTCCACTTGGCGGCTACCGTGGCTTCCGATTCGACCGACTGGGCCGCTTCGGAGCCGGTTCGAGTTCCAGGATCCCGAGCTGGTACGTGTTGCAACGGCCGCCCCGACTTCCCTTCTCGACGACCCTAAGAAGGTTCTGCTTCTTGAGGACCTTGATGTGCCTCCGGACGGTCTTCACGTCGAGACCTAAGCGCTCCGCGATCGTCTGCTGACTCGCCCAAGCGATTCCTCCGCGGGCGAACCTGAATAGCGTGATCCAGACCATCGCCGAGATCGGGTCAAGTCCCTTGGCAGCCCCGTCGATGAACCGATTGAGCTGCCGAACCTTCTCCAGGGTCGAATGACGCTCGGGCTGTTCCTGGTTGGCGTCAGAAGACTCTTGGAACCCGTCTACACCCTCCGCATCGCCGACCTCCTCCTCGGCCGCCTCAGGGACGACGGGAAGTGGTAGCGATCCGTTGCCGGCGGAGTGAACGCTGGCGCCGGGTATGCCGAAGGTGCCAATGTCCTCCGGGGCCGTAAGGATGGCGGCCTCCGGGGCGTCATGCGGGCGTTCAGAGCCAGTGTCCATCGCTAGCTCCCTTCTTGCGGGTCTCGCCGCCGCTCTTCCCCGACGAAGCGTGATTCCCTGACGGTTTCGGCGACCGACTGGTGGCGGCGAGCGTGGGCTTGGCCGTCCCCTGCTCCGCCAACATGAAGCGTTGGTGCTCGCCGTCGAATTCCAACTGGACGTGCTCCCGCTGGCCAACCCGGGTCTTCACGTGGT
>CAISJI010000235.1 GCA_903885565.1 uncultured Planctomycetaceae bacterium | reverse complement strand
GTGGAGCCGAATCTGGTCACGCTCCGCACCATTGCCGATTCTGTGCTGGCACTGCCGGGCGTGGGCGATGTGCTCGGCACGGTCGTGCGGCCGATGATCGACACGCTCTCCTCTACGGGACAGTAGCCACAGAAAAAGTCTCTCTTGTAAGCCCAGTGAGACATGCGGAAAACAATCAGGGCCGGGCCGGCAGACTGTCGGCCCGGCCCGGCCGCGTTGAGTGGCCGGAGCCTGGATCGCTCCAGCAGAATCGCAGTGTCTCGCCGGAGGGTTCCCACACCCGCTTCACGCCGGGCGCATTGTCGGGAAACCGGGGATGAAACGGCGACCGCAGAAAGACGCTTCCTCCACGAGGATCGACGTGCATCGTCGTGACGTTGCAGAAATCATCCCCCAGTCCGTCAAGATCCCACTGTGCCACGAGCGGCAGATGCGGGGAGGCAAGGTCGAAGAAGAGCAGGCACTTTGGCTCCCGGCACAACACCACCAGACAGCGGCCCAGGCATGCAAGCGCGATCGGCAGGCCCGGTGCGGAGAGCGTGGCGGCGAGCGTGTTTGATTCCCGATCGATCAGGAGCACCTGATCAGCACGGGTTTCCGCCACCGCGATCCAGGGGAAGCCCTCCAGATTGATCATTGTGGAGAGATGGTTGCGCACCTCGTCGAACGTGCGTTCGACGAGGTGGGTGGCGAGATCGATCTTGGCGATGTTTTCCAATCCTGGAAAAATGCAGTTTCTCTCCAGCACGAAGAGATACCGATCAAACGGCAGGATGACGCCAGGCAGATGGATGTCAGGCCCGATGCTCCGGGCCCACCAGCCGTTCCAGCGAAACACTCTACGGGTGCCGGTTTCGTTGAAATACATCCGGCCCGGTCCCCCGCCAAATTGCTCCACCTGCAGATTGATTGGCATCGTGCGGGTGCGAACTGCGAGCCGCCCGCGGGAAAACTTCGCCGTGGTGTGGTGGGTCCGCCAGCCGCGGCGGGGGTGGCTGTGCTTGCCAACCGCCAGAATCGTTCCCGGGCCGAATGGGTAGAGGAATTCGAGCGTGTGGGGCACAGGGGCCGAGGCGAGCGTGCGGCAGCCATCGGCGGAGAGGACGTCCAACCGGTAGTCGTCAACCGTGCCGGTGCTGTGCCCCTCCCAGAGGAGGCCGTCGTGAAATACCTGCCCACGGTAGACCTCGCCCCCGGGCAAGGGCACGACCTCCTGCACGTTGATGGCCTGACACCCGACCGAGCGGCGGGCATCAGTGTCGCAACGGGTGCCTGCCACTCTTCTTTGCCTCGTCGAAGTCCCGGAACAAGCCTCTTCGCTACCCGTGGAAAAGTCGTCCCTGCCACTTTCTCCACTCGTTCGACCGGTGGAAACGCCGAGGATTTCCACTATCGACGGGCATCGTATCGAGCGATGCTGCACTGTTTCCACAGCCTGTGGGCGCCCGAGCACCGCAGAGAGCGGCCCACCAGAACGTGACTGTCGCTCGTGCTGGCTGGCACTCCTCTGCTTTCGATTCTACCCCGATTCCGCTTCAGCTCCAGCTTTCGGCAGGGGCGTGGCAGGCATCAACGCATCAGCCCGCGAAATGGCTCGTAAATCCGCAGGGAGAGAAGCACTTCCGTGCGCAGGAAGCCGTAGGCAAGGTCGTTCGCAGTGATGGTCCACCCGACACCGAACACGCGGTAGCTGAGGTCGACCGCGACGCGGTCGTTGACGTTCCAGATACCGCCGACGCCGAGTTGCCACGCGTATTCGGTCAGATATCGATAGACAATCGGAGCGGGCGTTGCTGTATCGATCTGTTGGAACGAGGTGTCAAAACCAGCCGCACCGATGCCTCCTCCTCCGTAGGCATCAAGGCTCTCGGTCAGCTGAAAGTCGCGCCAGAGGTTGGCCATCACCGACCACCCGCCGTAGGCCTTGGCTTGCATCGTGCCAATGAGGTCGGGCTTGGTTCCCAGACGCGGCGGCTGCCTGTTGAACCCGATATATGTCTGCTCAATGGGGTCGCGATATCGGCCCTCAATCTCGACGCGTACCCGGCCGTTGGCCCGATCCAGCGCGACGCCCATCGCACCTCCAGCCGTGAGAATTGACGACGGGGTATCGTCGGCGGTCACAGCCAGGAATGATCCTCCAATGATGCTGCTGACGTAGAACTGGCGGGCTGGGCGCTCACAATCCCCATGATCGACCTCGCTCGGAGGGAACGACTGTGGGGCTCCATTACGATGGGATGGCATCGCGAATGGATAGGTCTCGTCCTGCGATTGGGGCTCGGCTTCGAATGGGGCAAATGCACCGAGCTCCAGCGAATCAAGCGTCTCGGCTGCTGCAGCCACGCCAAGAAATACAAGAGCCATCAGCAACACGACACAGACAGCGTTTGATTTTCGCATATCACTTTCATCTGTCGGAGCATTCCGCACGAGCGGCTTGCTGCCGCTGAACTCTCCACCCTCAAAATCGGTATTTCCCAATGCGTCACTTTTGAGGATACAATCAGACGAGTACAGGCTACCGAGACTATGCAGGCGTCACCGTCTGCTGATGACAGGAGTGCGAACTGGCTCTGGAAAAAGCAATCCATGGCCTTTTTTCACAAAGTCGACCGATGAAGATCCCCGAAGGTCTCCCCGGTCGCCCCCCTCGCCTTTGGCGAGGGCTCGCTCTATCCACGGCCTGCTACGGTGGCCAGCAAGACACCTTGAGATCGAGATGGGCCCTTGGGCCACGGCCAGCCGCAACCGGCATCCACGGCACCCGCGATGCTCAATGACCTATCCATCTACGGCACCTACGCATCCCACTGGTGGGACGGATCGCAGCGGTTCCTGCGACTCTTGTCCAATCTCGTGCCCGCGCGTCTTTCGTATTTCGACGAGGTCGTCAGCACCTTTCAGGGCCAGACTGTTCTCGATCTGGGGTGCGGCGGCGGCTTCATGTCAGAGGCGCTGGCGAAGCGGGGAGCGACCGTCATCGGCATCGATCCCAGCGAGGCAGCAGTCGCGGCCGCCCAGACACACGCCCACACAGAAGGGCTTGAAATCGACTATCGCGTCAGTAGCGGGGAAGCGCTCCCGCTGGCCAACGGCAGCGTCGACTGCGTCGTTTGTGTCGACGTCTTGGAACACGTTGCTGATGTCGACCGCGTGATCGACGAAATCGCCCGCGTGCTCAAGCCGGGAGGCCTGTTCCTCTTCGACACGATCAACCGCACGATGCTCGCGTCTTTCGTTATCGTGTATGTGGGCGAGAGAGTCTTGCGACTGCTGCCGCGGGGCACACACGATCCGGCGAAATTCATCACCCCGGCTGAACTCAGCGCCAAGCTTGTCGCCCGCGGCTTGAGTGTCGGCCCGTTTGTCGGGCTTGGACCCTGCGGTCTCGACCGGCGTCTCGACTTCACCTTCGGCCGGTTTTCCTCGCTCAAGATCATGTACGCGGGCCAAGCACGCGCACCGGCGGCCACAGAGCAGGCAGGCAACGGGCGTGCGGGATGGATCGGGATGATGTCAGCGCCCGACGCTGGCCTCGTTTGATGCGCCGGTCACGGCCGCGTCAGACCACCCGCGCGACCATCGCCGCCGCCGTGAGCCCCGGGCCGAAGGCGATGCTCAACACTGGCGTGCCTTTCTTCATCCCGGGATCGTGCAGAAGGCGATCCCAGATGTGTGGCACCGTGGCCGAACTCATGTTGCCCCCTTCGCGAAGCACATCCTTACTCAGCGCGATCTGGTCCTTCGTCAGGTGAAGGCACGCGCCGACGAGGTCGACAATCGCCGGCCCTCCGGGATGGATGACCCAAACGATGTCCTCCCTGTCCGATTCCAAGTCCAGACCGGCGTCCCGCAGCAGGTCGTCGATGAACTTCGCCGTGTAGGGCGCTATCAACCGCGGAACATTGGCCGAGAGCTTCATTTCAAAGCGGTTGGAGATCGGCCCCCACGTCATAGCGTCCAGAGAATCTGGAATGATGCCCTCGGCATACCGCAGCACCTGCAGACCCGGGCCAGGTCGTTCCCGGAACGCCTCGAGGGTGTATGCCGAATACCTGATGAATCCGTCGCCGAAGAGGCTATCGCAGATGATGTGCCCGGCATCGAGACACTCGGGAGCCACGTGGATGGAGCAGATCTCGGTGTGTGCGATGTCCACCCGCGTGCAGTTCCGCGCCAAGCCGCTCGACGTTGCCGAGAGGATACCGGCAGCCATCCTTACAGCCGGAAAAGCCCCATAGCAGCCCTGATGGTAGCAGTGGCTGACGGTCGTTCGGATCCAGTTTTTATTCGAGACGAGTTCGTGCACTGGACTGGGCAACCGGTAGCCGGTGGTCGAGACGTGGATAATCTCGTCCGGCGCATCGTCCGGCTGCGGATACATCTTCTCGATCGCTGCGCAGGCGTGCTCCCGAAACATTGCCAATCGCGCGTCAAGATCCCATCCGCCTGGGCTCGCAAGAAACCCCCTGGAAAACAGAATCGTCGCGTAGTCAAGGTCGCAAGGATCTTTGGCGGCCTCAGCGTCTGGCAGAACCGCCACCCGCCTGCTCTGGATGTGCTTGGGGGAAACGCAGTACCTTTCCCATGCCGCCCGGATCATTCCGGGAGATGCCTCGGCTGCGTTGGCGCCGTCACCACCGGCATTCGACCTGGCGACAAATTCGGCGAAACCGATCGCGATCTCACGCAGTTTTTCCTGACGCACAGGCTCGGTCAGGTGTACCGGCCGGAAATCGGACAACACTACAGCCATGCTGGTGCGACAGTTCTTTGATATGTGCCTCGAGGCAAACGCAGTTGATCCCGCCTCACCGGCCGCCGCAGAAGGTCTTCCGAAGCATGCGCCCGTATTTCCCGGATGACCGAGCCCCAAACAGATTCTGGCTGGCTGTGGAAACGGGGAATGGAAGACTTTTTCCACCGACAGCGAGGAACCTCTCCTGAATCCCGCCTGAACGGTCGTTGCGAACCGGATCGACGCACTCTGGCGTTTGGCTGAGTCGGCTGATCCGTTTGGGATCGGTAACCTCTGTGCAACCGCCGCAGAGAGCATCTTAGCAGCCCGTGGAAAAAGTCATCCCTGCACTTTTTCCACTTGGTCGACCGGTGGAAACGCCGAGGATTTCCACGTTTGACGGGCATCGCATCCAGCGATGCGGCGCTTTATCCACAGCCTCTTAGGAAATGCCGGGATATTTGCCTATCGGGAAGAAAACCCGAGGCGCATGAAAAAACCCCGATTTCTCGGGGTTTGGAGTGGCTTTTTTATCGGGAAAACAAGCCTAAAACCGCAATGCCTCGTCTTGGACTCGAACCAAGAACCCTCTGATTAAGAGTCAGATGCTCTGACCAGTTGAGCTAACGAGGCTGACTTCCCCCGTTTTACCCTATCCTCCACGCCCTCGACAAGACCCTTCCGGAACTCGCCCGCCAGGAATCCTCCCCTGCCCGGCCTGCGCTCGCATTGAGAGATTGCCGCCCAACGACTACATTCCCGCTCGACAGTCATTCTTTTTTCGCTCGAGAGGATCATGCTCATGGGTAGGTTTGCCGGTTTGAAGGGTCTCGTGCTCGGCGTCGCCAACGACCATTCGATCGCCTGGGCCATCTCCAAGGAGATCATGGCGGAAGGGGGCCAGATCGGCTTCTCCCACCTCCCCGACCGAGCCGACGACGAGCGGCAACGCAACCGCCGCCGCGTCGCCCTCCTCACCGATCCCGAGCCCAACGCCAAGTTTCTCGTGCCGATGGATGCCGGCAGCGACGAGCAGATCGCCGCCGTGATGCAGCGGGCCAAGGATGAATTCGGCGCCCTCGACTTCGTCGTCCACTCCATCGCCTATGCCCCGCTGGAAGACCTCAAGGGGGAAACCACCGACTGCAGCCGCGAGGGATTCCGCGTTGCCATGGAGACCAGCGCCTACAGCCTGCTGGCCGTGGGGCGACTGTGCCGCAAGATCCTCGCTCCCAACGCCTCGATCCTCACGCTCACCTATTTCGGCGGTGAGAAGGTGGTGCCGGGCTACAACATCATGGGCGTCTGCAAGGCAACGCTCGACGCCTGCGTGAAATACATGGCCTACGATCTCGGCCCCGCCGGCGTGCGGGTCAACGCCGTCAGCGCCGGCCCGCTCCGCACGCTCGCCGGCCGCGGCGCCGGTGTGGACGACATGCTCGGCCTCTACCAGCACATGTCGCCGCTGGGGCGCAACATCACCCACGAAGAGGTGGGGAAGGCAGGGGCCTGGCTCCTGTCGCGGGAATCGCTGGGGATCACCGGCGAAATTCTCCATGTCGACGCCGGCTACAACATCATGGGCTCGCCGGGGCGGCTGCTCGATCTTGTGCCCAAGCAGGAATAGCGCCAATTCGGGTGCGCTCAAGCGATAAGCCAGCGGTTGAGAAAATCGCAGTGTGACCTAGGCGGGATCACTGCCGCCGGGATGCCAGGGATGGCAGCGGCAGATCCGTCTGAGGCCCCGCAGGCTGCCGCGCACGGCGCCATATTTTTCCACCGACTGGCGAAAATAGATGCTGCAGGTGGGACGAAACCGGCAGTGCCCGCGGAAGAGCGGGCTCATGCAGATCTGATAGAGCCGCACGGCATGGCAGATCGCCCACGTGGCGCAGCGATCGCACGCCTTGGTCGCTCGGCGCCATGCCTGCCTCAGCCGGCTCATGAATTACCTCCGCCGCTGCGGTCCCGTGGCCGGACGGGCTGGATCTCCCGGGGCCGGAGCCTTTCCGTAGCCCGGCCGGCCGACCACCCGGCGGGCCAGCGCTACCAGCGACTCCTCCATCGCCCGCGCGCCTCCTGCCCCGCTCGGCACCCGGCTCGACCGCACCACCACCACAAAATCGTGCCCTCCCGGCAGACGCGGCTGCGCCAGTCGAAAGGCCTCGCGCAGCCGCCGCTTCCAGGCGTTGCGAACCACCGCGTTTCCCACCCGCCGCGAGACCGACAGCCCCAGCCGCGAACGGCTGACGGCAGCACCCGCAGCGGCATTCCCGGAGATGCTCAGGGCGTCCGCAGGGGGCGCCAGGCCCACGGCAGGTGTCGGCAGGCCCCCGGCAGGAATCGTTCTGCCCCCGGCAGGAGATACCGGACATGCATAGAGCACCAATGGTCCATCGGCGGCACTGCAGCGAAACCCATAGACGCGGGCAAACTCTGCCGGCGAATGGAGCCGGGCTGCGGGAGGAAACCGATTGTTGGAAAGGCTCACCACCGCAGCAGCGCCCGGGGAGCGGTCGGGGCAGCCGCCTCAAACGCCTTGGCCGCCCCCAGTATTTTTTCAACCGCCACAGCTTCGGCACGGCCGGCCTCGGGGAGCATGATCTGCACCTCGGCGATGAGATCCCCCTTCGAGCCATTGGCATGCCGCACGCCCATCCCGGCGGCCCGCAGCTTGCGCCCCCCTGAGGTCAGCGGCGGAATCCGCAGGGCGATCGTCCCCCACGGCGTCGGCACATCCACCTTGCCCCCTTCAATCGCCTCGGTGAGCGAGATCGGCAGCGTGCATTCCAGAATATCACCGTGACGCACAAACGCCGGATGCGAGGCCACGCCCACCTCCAGCAGCAGATCGCCCGCCGCTGCTCCGCCAGTGCCGGGCAGCCCCTGCCCGCGCAGCCGCATTTTGGCGCCGTCGGGAAGGCCCTGTGGAATCGTCACGCTGATCGTTTCCGCCTTGCCGTCGCGTTCCACACGCACGTCGGTCTTGCCCCCCTCAATCGAAAGCTTGAAGGGCACCTCGATCCGGGCAGTGATATCCTCGCCGGGTTGCTGGGCCGGCCGGCGACGGCCGCGGGGCTTGGCACCACCGGCGCCAAACAGATCACCAAATCCGCCCGCGCCACCAAACAGACTCTCCAGATCGATATCAGCGCCGCCCCCACCGAAACCACCGCCAGCGAACGGTCCGCGGCGGGGATCAAACCCGGCACCCGGTCCGGGCCCACCGCCGCCCACACCCTCAAAGGCGTTGCCGTAGCGGTCGTACATCTCCCGCTTGCTCGAGTCGTTGAGCACGTCGAAGGCGGTCTGCACCTCCTTGAATTTTTTCTGGGCCGACTCGTCGTCGGGATGCAGATCGGGGTGATATTTCCGGGCGAGTTCGCGATACGCCTTACGAATATCTTCGGCGGAAGCCGTGCGGGGCACGCCGAGGGTCTGGTAGTGGTCTTCCGCCATCGAGCCTGCACCATCCGTCTTTGCCATCTGTGAATGCGAATTCAGCCACCAGTCTGCCCGTTCAGTTTAGGCACCCGGGCTGGCAGCAGACAAGCAGCTTCATCTCCTTCAGCCCTGTGCCCGATTCCCTTACCGCCGGGGAGCCCGCCGGGGCCGCCGCGCCGCGCTCGCCTCGGCGAGAGCGTCGGCTCCGGCCCCCTCGGCCCCAGTACCATTTTTGTCCGCCATCGGTTCCCCCTGCACTGCAGGCTGGGGCTCGGCCGGTTCCTCCATAAACACCTGCTGGCACCGCACAGCCGCCTCCCCCTGCACCGGATGCGGCAGGTGGAATGTGCCGGCGGCATCCATCGCGCGGGCCCGCGTGTTGTCGGCAAGGTACACCGGCATGATCTCCTGGAGGATTCGCTGAACGAGCGCCGGAGCCTCGATCGGCACCATCACTTCCACGCGGCGAAAGAAGTTGCGCGGCATCCAGTCGGCACTGGAGATAAACACCTTCGCTTCCTCGTCGGGCCCGAAGATGTAGAGCCGGCTGTGCTCGAGGTAGCGGTCGACGATGCTGCGCACGCGGATCGTCTCGCTCAGCCCCGGCACCCCCGGCCGCAGCGAGCAGATGCCGCGGGGAATGATGTCGATCGGCACGCCCGCCTGGCTGGCCCGGTAGAGCGCCTCGATGACGGTATGGTCGACGAGGGAATTGAGCTTGGCGAAAATCCGGGAGGCCTTCCCCTCGCGGGCCCGCTGCGTCTGCTCGTGGATCAGTTCCAGCGTGCGGCGATGAAGGTCGTTGGGGGCCACGATCAGCTTCCGCCACGCATGCCCCTGGGAATAGCCGGTGAGCAGGTTGAACACAGCGGAGGCGTCTTCGGCGATCTGTTCGTTGGCAGTGAAGAGCCCCAGATCGGTGTAGAGCAGCGCCGTGGTGGGGTTGTAGTTGCCCGTTCCCAAGTGGACATAGCGCCGCAAAACATGCCCCTCGTTCCGCACCACCATCGAAACTTTGCAGTGCGTTTTGAGGTCCAGAAATCCAAACACAACATGCACGCCAGCCCGCTCCAGCTGCCGGGCCCAATTGACATTATTCGCCTCGTCGAACCGGGCCTTGAGTTCCACCAGCGCCGTCACATGCTTCCCCGCCTCGGCTGCCGCCATCAGCGCCCGGGAAATTGGCGAATCGCCGCTGGTTCGGTAGAGCGTCTGCTTGATGGCCAGCACCCGCGGATCGGCCGCTGCCCGGGTGACGAAATCGACCACCGGATCGAACGATTCATAAGGATGATGCAGGAGGATGTCGTGGGCTGCGATCTCGGCAAAGAGGTCGTCGCTGCGGCGGAGGCCGCGCGGCATGCGCGGCGTGAACGGAGTGTCGTGCAGGTGGGGATAGCCGGGCAGTTTGTAGAGCTCCCACAGCGCCGTCAGATCGAGCGGTCCGTCCACCCGGTAGACCTCGCTGTAGCCGTCGCCGGTGCCATCGTGGAGCTTTTCGTCTTCGATGATGGCCTCAGCCACCGAATCATCCGCCGAGCGGGCCCGGGCAGAAACCTCGATCCGCACCGCCTGACCCCGCTGACGCGCTTTGAGGCGTTCCTCGATCAGCTTGAGCATGTCGTCCGATTCCTGCTCGAGCAGTTCCAAATCACTGTCGCGGGTGATCCGGAACGTGGTCCAGGAAAGCACGGAAAACCCGCCGAAAAGTTCCGTAAGCCGGGCGGCCACGAGGTCTTCCAGCAAGACAAACCGGTGCTGCCCCGGAATGCTGCAGCCGACATTCACAAACCGCGGCAGCACCTGCGGCACCTGCACCACAGCAAACAGCCGCTTCGGCCCGAGCCC
The DNA here is from genome assembly GCA_903885565.1 of uncultured Planctomycetaceae bacterium. Classification (GTDB taxonomy): domain Bacteria; phylum Planctomycetota; class Planctomycetia; order Pirellulales; family UBA1268; genus CAISJI01. The sequence goes on along the minus strand of CAISJI010000235.1, from coordinate 6,279 downwards.
CTTGGTTTGCTCCAGCTGCACCCCCAGATAGAGCCCGCGGTTGTGATACCGCGGCGAGGGGTGGGCCGGATCGACCGCCATGGGGGTGAGGATCGGCAGGGCCCGTTCGTAGAAAAACCGGTCGACACGCTGCAGCTGCTGGGCATCGAGATCGGCATAGCGCATCAGCTCAAAGCCCTCGGCGCGCATCGCCGGCGCGATGCTCTCGCGCAGGCACCGGTATTGCCGGGCCACCAGTTCCTGCGTGCGGGCCGCGATCGCCTGCAACTGCTCAATCGGCCGCAGGCCGTCGGGGGCATAGTCCTGCGGCGCGCTTTCGCCAAAGGCCTGTTCGCGGATGCCCGAGACCCGCACCATGAAAAATTCATCGAGGTTGGAGCTGAAGATGGCCAGGAATTTCAGCCTCTCCATGAGCGGATTATCAGAATTCTCCGCCTCCTCCAGCACCCGCAGGTTGAACTCCAGCCAGCTCAACTCACGGTTGACAAAGCTTTCGGGGGCGATGGCTGTCGGCTCGGCGCTGTCGGTGGTAGCCATGGGAAACGTGTATCCGCAGCTCGGGAAGAAGAAGGAAGACGAGGGCAAGCGAGTATGGACTCGATTCATGGTATCGTGAACGAACCGAGTGGGAAGATACGCAGGTGCGTTTCATACAATCCAAACAGAGCAGTGCCTTTCACCCCTTCTTTCGCCCCCCTGCCCCCCTTTGCCCCGGCCTCCCAGGCCTGGAGCCGGGGCCGATGCGCCGCGGAGGCCTGTCGGCTCGAGGCGTCGGCTGAAAAACCGGGGAACGTCCATCCGAAGGCAGCGTTTATCGATCTTTCGCATGCCGAGTTGGTGGCCGCCGGCGCGGCGATCGCCCCGGCATTCGACCGGGCATCGATCGAGCGATTGGGCAAGACGATCCTCGCGGCCGTGCAGGCCAGCCACGGCGTCACCCGCTCCAACGCCAATCTGGGGATCGTGCTGGCGCTGGCCCCGGTGGCGGCGGCGGCTGAGGAGGAGCCACGGCGCAGCATAACTGCGCAAGGAATCGCCACAGTTCTGGGCCGGCTTGGACCACTCGATGCGGCAGATGTTTGGGAGGCGATCAGGCTGGCCAATCCCGGCGGCATGGGAAGAGTGAGCGCAGCCGATCTCCGCGACCCTCCGCCGGCTGATCTGCGTGCCGCGATGGCTGCCGCCGCCCCGCACGACCAGATTGCGAGACTCTGGACCGACGGCTACTCCTCGCTGTTCGCCGGGCTGGTGGAGGATCTCCTGGCGGAGCTTGGCGGCGGGCATTCCCTCGGCGATGCGATCGTGCGGGGATATCTCCGGCAGCTGGCCCGCGAGAGCGATTCGCTGGTGGTCCGCCGCCACGGCGCCAGTGTGGCCGGGGAGGTTTCCCGCGGCGCCGCACATGTGCTGCGGGCCGGCGCAGGCGCTTGGAAAACTGCTTTAGCCACATTTGACAGATCGCTGCGGGTGCCGGCGAAAATCAATCCGGGCACCACCGCCGATCTGGTGGTAACAGCGCTCTTTATTCTGCTCTGGGAGGGCCGCCTGCAAGCGATTGTGGGTGACGACCTGCCGCTGGCTGCAGTGCGGCGATCCACTCCCTCCTCTCGTTCCGAATCGTCTCCCGATGTTTCTTCCCCATTATCTGCGGAACCTTCCTGATGGAACAGTTTCACGTTCGGCTGCGCAAGGCGGTTCACACATTTTGTGCCGGCCACTTCATCACGCTCACCGACACGCTCTGCGAGCCGGTTCATGGCCACAATTGGACCGTGGGAGTTGACGTGGAGGGAATGCCCGATCGCCACGGCATGGTGATCGACTTCATCCAGCTCCGCGACCTCCTCACAGCCATCGCGGCCCGGCTCGACCACCGCATGCTGTTGCCGCTGCATAACCCGCTCCTGCAGGTCGTCACTGCTGCCGGGGAGGCTGGGCATCCGGAGGTAACAATCTGGTTTGGGAAGCGGCGTTGGGTGTTTCCGGCCGATGAATGCGTGCTCTTGCCGGTCGCCAATACGACTGCCGAATGGATTGCCCGCTGGATCGGCGGTGAACTGATCGCGAGCCTGGCTGCGGCGGGCGCTCCGCCGGCGGGCAGGGTGCGGGTAGAGGTGGATGAGTGCGCGGGGCAGTCGGCGGTGTGGGAACGCATTCCCGGCTGAAAATCTGAATCTGCAGCTCACCCCTTGGGCGCATCGACAACCAGCAGTTTGCGGGCCGCCTCGAGCGCTAATACACAGCTGCGCTTGCCGAGCTGGATCCGGATCAGGCCGGCGCCATCAGGATTGCGCTCCACTCGGCCCACGGCGCCCAGAGCCAGGCCAGAGTCGGTGAGGGAGCGCAGGAATTCAGCCGACTGGTCGAGCACGCGGGCCAGCTTGAATGTTGCCCCGGCAGTGCATTCTGCCAGGGTGTGTCCGGCCGGTTCCTCCGGGGGACGGAGCGTGTCGCCGTCGGCGCGGGGGATCGGATCGCCGTGGGGATCGACATCGGGGTGGCCGAGGAAGGCATCGATCCGATCGACGAGCAGATCGCTGACGGCATGTTCCATATGCTCCGCCTCGTCATGCACCTCGTCCCACGACATGTCGAGCGTGCGCAGCAGAAAAAGCTCCAGCAGCCGGTGCCGGCGTAACACGCGCAGGGCGAGCACACGGCCGGAACGGGTCAGCGCCACTCCCTCGTAGGGCATGTGCGTCGCCAGCCGGGCGGCATCGAGCGTTTTGAGCATGCTCGTGACAGTGCCGGGGGAAACCTCGAGGGCGGCGGCAATCTGGCCGGTCGTGGCGGGACGGTCTTCCTGCGCCGACACGATCTGGAAGATCGTCTTCACATAGTTTTCAACGGTGAGACTCGGCACAACAGGCATCTCCTCGCAGGCCCGCAAGCGGCCTGCTCATGGCTGTTCTACCCCCTTGCCCGCCTTCGCGTCGAGGAGGTTGTTCAACCGATCCTCATGGCCCGCCGCCGAGGCACGCCGGCAGACCGGCTACAATCGTTGGAGTCTGAGGGAGCGACCAGACCGCGGGGCATGCTGTTGCCGGCTCATTCGTCAGCGGTCTCTGGTTCCATCATCGGTGCAGAGGCCCATCGATTCTTGTTTTCTGATGCCGCCGGCCACCCATGACCACACCCGACCAGCCCATCGCCCGATTCGCAGATCGTTCCCTGCATGCTCTGCTGGCAGAGGTGCTCGGCCCAGACCGGCAGGTGCGTGTCAGCCCGTTGCTGGGGGGCCTGACGAACCACAGCTACCGCGTCGAGGCCGGCTCGGACGTGTTCGTCCTGCGGATTGCGAGGGAAAACACATCTCTTCTGGGCATCGACCGCGAGCGGGAATATGCCTGCGCCATGGCAGCGGCTGCCGCCGGAGTGGGAGCCGAGGTGATCGCCTTCCTGCCGCAGCAGGCTGCCCTTCTGACCCGCTTCATCGCGGGCCGGGTGCTCTCCGACGCCGCCCCGCTCGAAGGCAATCTGCTCGCCCGGGTGGCCACCGCCCTGCGCCGATTGCATGCCGGCCCCGCCATGCCGGGGATTTTCTCTGCGCCGCAGGTGATCAGGGCATACCATGCCTTGGCGATCGGTCATGGCGTGCGTCTGCCGCCAGAGCTTTCCAGCCTTCTGGCCCAAGGAGGCCTGTTGCCCAGCGCGGCCCCACCTCCGGCAGACCGTCGTCCCTGCCACAACGATCTGCTCTCGGGCAACCTGATTGACGATGGCACGGCAGTGCGGATCATCGATTGGGAATATGCTGCCATGGGGGATCCTTTTTTCGACCTCGGCAATTTGGCGGAACATCACCGGCTGGAAGCATCGCAGGAGCAGGAGCTGCTGCGGATCTACCGTGGTCGAGCGGAACCAGCGGACCTGTCCCGGCTGCGATCGATGCGCAGACTCTCCTCCCTCCGCGAGGCGCTGTGGGGATTTGCCCAAGCGGGAATCTCGCCGATGTCCTATGATTTTCTCGCCTATGCCCAGCGGCACTGGCTCCGCTTCCTCGAAGCTCCTGCCGACTAATCCCAGCTTTTTCAGTCGCTTTTCCTTCACACAATAGATAGAGGAACTCCCCGAAATGGACCAGGCCGCGGTGGTGATCGTAGGCGGCGGCATTGCAGGCGCGAGCATCGCCCTCCATCTGGCGCGTCTGGGGCAGCGCGATGTGATCGTTCTGGAACGCGGAGCGCTCGTCAGCGGAACCACCTCGCATGCGCCTGGGCTGGTGGGGCAGCTCCGGGCCTCGCCCAGCCTCTGCCGGCTGCTGATGGCCAGTGTGGAGCTCTATCGCGGCCTCGAGCTGGATGGCCAGCCAGGATTCCAGCCGGTCGGCAGCCTGCGGCTGGCCTCGTCGCGGCAGCGCATGGAGGAACTCATCCGGCAGAAGTCGGCTGCCGATCGGTGTGGCCTCGAAACCCATCTCCAAGGCGCCGCCGAGACCGCCGAGCTGTTTCCTCTCATCGATCCGGCGCGCATCGAGGGATCTCTCCATGTGCCGAGCGATGGCTCCGCCTCCGCGACCACGCTGGCCGGAGCGATGATTCGCGATGCCCGCGCTCTGGGTGTTGCCTTCCGCGAGCAGACGGTTGTGACGGGGATCGATATCAAAGCCGGCCGGGTGAGTGGGGTGATGACCAACCATGGCCGCATCGCCACCGACACGCTCGTGATCGCCGCCGGGATCTGGTCGCCGCTGCTGGGGCGGATGGCGGGGGTCTCGATTCCACTGGTGCCGCTGCAGCATCAATATGCCGAAACCTCCGCCGTGCCGGGGCTGGCGGGGCGCCAGCTGCCAAACCTGCGCGATCCCGACAACCTCGTCTATTTTCGGCAGGCCGACGACCGGCTCATTCTGGGCGGCTACGAGCGGCAGCCACGGCCGTTTCGGCTGCCGATTCCCGCCTCGGCCAATCCGACCGTTCTGCCCTTTGATCAGGAGCACTTCGCTGGGCTCAAGAGCGGTGCCGTCAGGTGCCTGCCGGCGCTGGCCGATCTCGATCTGGTGCGCTGCGTGAATGGTTTGGAATCGTTCACGCCCGACGGCGCCTTCCTCGTGGGGCCAGCCCCCCAGGTGCAAGGGCTGTGGACAGCCTGTGGGTTTTGTGCCCATGGGATTTCGGGTGCCGGCGGGGTGGGCCGGTATCTGGCGGAGTGGATCGTCTCGGGCACGCCGGGGATCGATCTTTCAGCCATGGCGCTCTCCCGCTTTGCGGGGCAGGCTGTCGACGACGACACCGTCGCCGCCGGCGCATCTGCCATCTACAGCACCTACTACGACATCCCGACCACGACGCCCGTGGCGTGAGTTGCCGATCGGCGACAGCGGTTCTCGCGCCGCGGCGGATCGCTCAGTCGAGTCTCGTCGGCCTTGCAGAGCATTCTTCGCCACACAAGCAGACCGGGTCGGGCACCTTGCGATGCCCGACCCGGTTGCAAATGTTGTCGCTGGATCGACATTGCATCAGCCAGTGATCGACCGACCGCTGCGGCGGCGGGCCCGCCGTTCGATGAGGCCAAACGAGCCGATCAACAGGGCCAAGGCACTGCCGCACGAGGCCGGATCGATTTCGGGCACAGCAGCCTGGGCCGCCGTGTACTTCAGCACGACATCTTGGCCAATCTGCAGCAGCGAGAACGTACTCCCCGCGAGCAGGCTGTTGAACGAATTCCCATAACCGTCGAGCCAGTTGGAGGTTGTCAACTGCAGATTGGAGAAGTTGGCCAGTGAGCCGCCCACGTTGTAGACGGTCCACTGCTCGTTTGTCGACCAGAACGAATCAGTCCAGTTCACCGTGCTGGTACTCCCGTTAAATGCTAGGTTAAACGCCGTGGTGCTGGCGAAGTTGAGACTTCCAGCCAATTCCACGTTGCCGACTTGCCGGGTGTCATTGGTGATATTGCCCATCAGTTGCCAGTAACCGCTCGGCGTGCTGCTCAAGGTCTGTCAGATCACGCCGACCGCCTCACGGTAATTCAGCGTCAACGATCCGCAGTCGCGCGAGGATAACTCTCAGCTGGAGATTTCAGCCTGTGTTGAGCAGGCGAGCATGGCAGCCCGATGGCGCGACAGGACGGAGCGGACGCGTTTGAGAGGGAATCTCCACCGCGAATCACCGACCGCCGTTTCAGTGAGAAGGGAGGCTAGCAGGCTGTGGATAAAGTCGTCTTCACATCCCCAGATCTGGCGCTAAACTTTGGCCATCGGCCCCGAGCCGATGAGTATTGGTGGCCAAGGAGGGAAGCATGGCACTTGGGAAGCGACGCCGGGAGCGGCAACTGGAG
>CAISJI010000234.1 GCA_903885565.1 uncultured Planctomycetaceae bacterium | reverse complement strand
GGGCGTTTCGCTCACTCGAAAGTCGGCTGCGCTTCGCCTTCCATGGCTCCGCTGGCCGCCTACGCCGGCTCCTGGGGCACGGGCAGCCCCTCCCCGAACATCGATCGGGAAGAACGGTGCATCACGGAAGTCTGATCTACCCGTACACAACGGGCGACGGAGGCGGAGGGATCGGCGAACGCTTGAGGAGCGCAGGGCCGCTGCGGCCCAAGCGACGAAACTTTTGCCGTCCCGCAGCCGGTGCGCATGCCATACGCGCTGTCCGCGGGCAAAGCCATCCATGGCGTTTTGACTTGATGCCAGTCCACGAGGTCGACCGGCGGGGAGTGCGGAAAAACGGACGGGGCTGTTCGGCCCACGCTCGGGCATTATGCCGCCACACCTGGGCGACGAAGCTGTTTCCTAAGATCCGCACTCCCCGGCCCGGACCGAACCGGCCAGCCGGTGGATCGACACCTGCCGGGCTATCGGGAGCTATGGGGACTGGAGCTGCACATGGCGTGCCAATCAGCCCGGGTCACAAAAGCGCGCTCCGATCGGTTCCAGACCAGCTTTTTGAGGCTGCGGCGGGCAAACAGGGGAGTCTGGGAGAAATAGCGGTCGGTCGGTGGCCTGAAAAAATTGAATCTTTTTCCAGCCCGTGGCCCAGAATGGCAAGACTGCCCTCCGCTCCCCTCGGCCAGCGCCTGCTACACTCCCCCGATCGCCCACTCCATCCACGAGAAAGCACCTCACCTTGTACGCCTGGACTTCCTCTCTCTCCGCCATGGGGTCGATCGGTCTGCCGGTCCTGCTGGCCGATGCGGTCCTGCTGGCCGGTGACAGCCCGATCCAGCTGGTCCACTGGCTGTTGTTCGCAGCTTTCGTGATCGTGATGCTCACGCTCGATCTCACGGTCTTTCACAAGCATGCCCACGAACCATCGCTCTCGGAAAGTGCCTTCTGGACCTGCTTCTGGTCGGCGCTGGCGCTGTCGTTCAACGGGCTGGTGTGGTGGTGGCTGGGGAGCAAACCGGCGATCGAGTTTCTCACCGGCTATCTGGTGGAATGGTCGCTCTCGATGGACAACGTGTTTGTCTTTGCGGTCGTGTTTGCCTACTTCAAGGTGCCGCTGAAATACCAATACCGCGTGCTCTTCTGGGGCATTCTGGGCGCGGTGGTGATGCGGCTGACGTTCGTGATCGTGGGCGCTGAGCTGGTGGAGCGGTTCAAGTGGCTGTTCTGGCTGTTCGGGGCGTTTCTGGTCTACACCGGCATCAAGCTCGCCTTCGGCGACGAAGATGTGCATCCCGAAGACAACTTCCTGCTGAAATTGGTGCGGCGGGTGATTCCGGTCACCACCCAGCAAACGGGCGATCGGTTCTTCGTACGCGAGGCTGGAAAACTCGTAGCCACGCCGCTGTTTCTGGTGCTGCTGGTGGTGGAGAGCACCGACGTGCTCTTCGCCGTCGACAGCGTGCCGGCCATTTTCGGCGTGGTCGATCAGCACGCCGACTACTTCCGCTTCATCGTCTTCACCTCGAACGTGTTTGCAATCCTCGGCCTGCGGGCGCTCTATTTTCTGCTGGCTGGCGTGATGGACCTGTTCCGGTTTCTCAACTACGGCCTCTCGGCGGTGCTGGTGTTCGTGGGGGGCAAGATGATCGCCGAGGCAGCCCGTCACAACGAATGGCTGGCGGAGCTTGGCGGCTGGGATGCCCACGGCCAGGGGCATCTGATTCCGCCCTGGCTGTCGCTCGTGGTGGTGGTGGGGCTGATCGGCACAAGCGTTGGCGCCTCGCTGCTGTTTCCCGAGGGGAAGCGGAACGAGGAGATCGCCGCCAATCCCCCCGATCATGGCGGGGAGGCTTAAGCCACTCTCTCGCGGTCTATATTCAGGCCTGCAGGAGTCGGGCGTAGAGCGCCTCGTGGCCTGCGGCCATGGCCGACAGCGTGTGTCTCGAGCGAGCCAGGTCCCAGGCTGCTGCCCCAAGCTGCTGGCAGAGAGCAACGTCGTCGAGCAGCAGCGCCATTTTCGCGGCGAGGTCGGCCGCGTCCCCCGGCCGATGCGTCAGCCCCGTCGCCTGCAGCCTGCCGGGCTGCAGGTATTCCGGAAATGTTCCGTGGGCCGGTGCCACCACCGGCACACCGGCGGCGAAGGCCTCCAGCACCGGTATCCCCTTCGCCTCCGGATGCACCGTGGGCATTGCAAACAGATCGATCGATTCCAACAGCTCGATCTTTCCCGGCCGGTCGACCTGCCCCAGCCAGATAAACCGCTCCGCCACCCCCAGGTCCGCCGCCAGCCGGTGGCACGATTTCAGGTAGGCCTGCTCCGCATCGATCTCGGCACCGGCGGCCCGCAGCTCGACATCGTAATGAGGCACCAAAAGCGCCAGGCTCCGCACGAGCAGTTCCAGCCCCTTCTCCGGACAGGCCCGCGCCAGCGACCCAATCACCAACCGGCCCCCGCGCTCCCGGCGGCGGGCAGCCAGATCGGGAGCCACGGCGGCAAATCCCGCCGTATCGACCCCATGCGGCACAACGGCAATGCGCTCGACGGGCATCGCCAGATAATCGGCCATAAACGACGCAAAAAAATGATTGAGAGCCACGCAGCAATCGACGTCGGCAGCCCGCTCGCACAGCAGCTGCCGGGCGGCTGAATAATGGGGCTCGGGCAGCTGCTCGAGAAAAATATCCTCCCCCGACAGGCTGACCACGATCTTCGCGCCGGTTGCCTCCCGCACCCGCCGCGCCAGCCCCACGAGCAAAACATTCGAAAAGTGAACGATATCGGGCTGGATATCAGCGGCGAGCCAGCGGGCCAGTTTCTCCACCTCTTTGCGCTGATGCCCCAGTTCTCCCTGCAGCGACGACACCGTCAGTCCGCCAAGATCGGCCGGACGGGTGGAACCGGTGCGTCGGGAGAGCCAGGCCAACAGCCCACGGGCATCGAGCAGCCGATCGAACAGGGCCGGCGTATGGCGAAACAGCGGAGAATACTCCTGCAGCCAGACATTCACGCCCCCCATCACGATCCTGCCTTCAGCGACATTCTCCTCATCGGTGGTCGTGGGCACATAGGCCGGCACGAGGATCGCATCGAGCCCCCGCTGCCTCAAGCTGCGCACCAGCGTGTTGTCGTGCATGCAGGAGCCGCACAGCCGACCTCCCGCCCCGGCGGTGATGTGGACGATCCGCATGATTGGCGAGCATGGCGCTATGCCCGGCGCCCCTCCAGATGCAACAGCACCAGCGCCAGGTCAGCCGGCGTGATCCCGCTCACCCGTCCCGCCTGGGCCAGCGTCCGCGGCCCGATCGCCTGCAGCCGCTCCCGCGCCTCGGCGCGCAGGTGGCGCACACTCGACCAATCGAGCCCCTCCGGAATCGCTCGGCCCCCCTGCCGCTGGCGGCGCTCGATCTGCTCCCGCTCAAGCGCAAGATAGCCGGCGTACCGGATGTCCCACTCGATCTGGTTGGCCGACTCCCGCGACACAGTCTTCAGGCCAGGCAGCGCCGCCACGGCCTCCGCCCAGCTGAATTCCGGCCGCTTGAGCATGTCGGCCAGCGTCACCCCCCTGTGCCGGTGCGCTTCGAGCAGCGCGCGGGCGGCGAATATCTCGGCTGTTTTTTCCGCGAGCCGCCCGATCCGCTGCGGCTCCACCAGCCCGATGGCAGTCGCCAACGGCGTGAGCCGCCGATCGGCATTGTCGTGGCGGAGGGCGAGGCGGTGCTCGGCCCGGCTGGTGAACATCCGATAGGGTTCGTCGATGCCACGGGTGACAAGGTCGTCGATGAGAACACCGATGTAGGATTCCTCGCGCGTCAGAATCATCGGCTCGCGTCCCGCCACCGCAAGCGCCGCGTTGGCCCCCGCCACGATCCCCTGCGCTGCGGCCTCCTCGTAGCCGGTGGTGCCGTTGATCTGCCCGGCGAAGAAGAGTCCTGCCGCCCGCTTGCTCTCCAGCGACAGCCGCAGTTGCTCAGGAGGGCAGTAGTCGTATTCCACCGCATAGCCCCAACGCATGATCTGGGCTGCCTGCAGCCCCGGCACCATCCGGATCATGGCGTCCTGCACGTCGCGGGGCAGGCTGGTGGAGATGCCGTTGACGTAGATCTCCTGCGTCCGGCGCCCCTCAGGCTCAAGGAACAGCTGGTGGCTGTCCCGATCGGCGAAGCGAACGACCTTGTCTTCGATGCTCGGGCAGTAGCGCGGGCCGCGCGATTCGATCTGGCCGGTGTACATCGGGGCGCGGTGGAGATTGGCCCTGATCAGGGCATGGATCTCGGGGGTGGTGCGCGTGATCCAGCAAGGGAGTTGCGTTTGCTCGATGGAGTGCGTCAGGAACGAAAAGGGCTGTGGCTCGGCATCCCCCGCCTGGATCTCCAGC
>CAISJI010000233.1 GCA_903885565.1 uncultured Planctomycetaceae bacterium | reverse complement strand
TCAAGCCACGAAAGTGGGGGGCATCCGAAGTCGCTGAGGTAACCGCAAGGAGCCAGGCGCCTAAGATGAACTCTGCAATTGGGACTAAGTCGTAACAAGGTAGCCGTAGGGGAACCTGCGGCTGGATCACCTCCTTTCTAAGGATTTTGCTACCACGATCTTCGGGTCGTACAGGGGCAACCTGCTGTGGAACGGTTGGATCAGGTGCTTCGGCATCCGATCTGGCCGGAAAGCTTCAGGATCAAAAGATTGTGGAGACGATCGTGACTGGCCCTCATGCCCGAGAAATCGGTTGCAGGGGCTGGGTTTGCCGATAAAAGAGATCAGCGTTCAAGAAGAAATTCTGGAATGCAAAACTGCCGCTGTGTTCTTCGGAACATGGTTAAAGAACATAGACCCGTTGGGGCTCTGCCGGAGCTCCAACGGGTTTTTTTTTTGCTTCTAGGGTGCGATCGGAATGGCCTCCCCTTTTGTCTGGGCTGCGGGACGGTAGGATTCTGCTGGTTGGAGTGGACGGTGCCTGTCGCTGGTGTCTGCGAAATCTCCGGTTCTTGAATGTGCGCGTAAGTCGGGTCAGTGCCCTGCTTCTTGGCTTTTTGGAGTGTCCAACATGCAGTCGATTGCCGGTGTTTCGCCTCCTGGCGTTTCCGAGGCGACGGTCATGACAGTGTGGCCCTCGGTGGCTTCCACGTCGCTCGGCCGGGCGCTTGGGCGTCTGTTTCGGCTGCGCGGTGGCGTGGGGGCGTTTTCCTGGGGGAGAATGGCTCTCTTGGCCTGCACGCCGATCGGCATGATGCTCTATTTGTCGATGCGGTTGCCGTGGGCCATCAAGCGGTATCGACTCACCAATCGCCGGGTGATTGTGGAGCGGGGGATCAATCCGAAGATCGAGCAGTATGTCGACCTGAATCGCTTTGACACGATCGATGTGGATGTCGACCCGGGCCAGGAGTGGTATGCAGCGGGCGATCTGATCTTTCGTCGCGGCCCGGTGGAAACGTTGCGGTTGTCGGGGGTGAGCCGGCCGGAGTCGTTTCGCCAGACCTGCCTCAAGGTGCGGCAGTCGTACGTGAGCGTGGCGGCAGCCCAGCCGGAAGCGGCCGGGGCAGCCTGAAGATGCTGCTGGAGTGCTAAACAGCCCGTCGCCCCGCGACCGGACCGCGGGCCTGTACGGCGGCAGCGATGGTTTGGCGAGCCTCGTCGTCGAGGTCGCAGTGGAGGGCTTGGGCATTGGCGCGAGCCTGGTCGGGGGACGTTGCCCCAAACAGAACGCTGGTGATGCCAGGGTGCTCTGCCGTCCAGGCCAGCACGACATCGGCCACCGGACAGGAAAGGCGTGCGGCAACCATCTTCAGCACGTCTACCACATCCAGATTCCGCTGAAATTCCTCGCCGTTGAACATCGGGTATTTGTGCCTGCTGTCGGTGGTGGGAAAGACCTGATCGCGTGTCATGCCGCCAGCAAGCAACCCCTTCATCAAGGGCCAGTAGACGACCATGGCCACACCGCGGGCCCGACACCACGGCAGGATCTCGGCCTCGATCTCCCGCTGCAGCATGTTGAAGGGCATCTGGCAGGCTGAGAGCGGGCAGATGGCGGCAAATCTGGCCACCAGATCCACGGAACAGTTTGAGGCACCCACCCCCCGCGTTTTTCCCTCTTTCAGCAATTCGGCCAACGCTCCGGCGGTTTCTTCGATCGGAATCGTCGGGTCGGGGGCATGCAGGTAGAGCAGATCGAGATGATCGGTGTTGAGGCGGATCAGGCTTTCGTCGACCTCCCGGCGGATTCTTTCCGGCCGCCCATCGACGCACTGCTTTCGCCCCGGCTCCCAATGGATTCCGCATTTGCCAGCAATCGTCACCAACTCCCGACGGCGACCGACAAGAGCCGCGAATATCGCCCGTTCACTTTCCCCGTCGGCCCCGTAGCAGTAGGCGGTATCGAGGTGGGTGATGCCGGCATCGATGGCAGCGGCCACGGTGGCCACGGCCATCGTATGCGTGATGCCCGCGCGGGTCATGCCAGCCAATGGCCAGCAGCCCAGGCCGAGGGGGCCCACGAACACTCCGCTGGAACCCAGTTCTCTCGGGGAAGAATCCATGTGCAGGGGGCCTCAGGAGGATGTGGGGACGGAATCGCTCTGCGGAAACCGACCGTGCTCAAGGAATTCCACGACCAGTTCAGCAGCATCCTCTCTGAACAGCAGCATGGAGTGGAAACAGGGAACAATTGTATATTCGTGGGGGACGTCGGGGCGGGTGCTCTCCAGCGAAACCAGCACATCTCGGCCGGCGGCAATCACGCCGATTTCCAGATCCCGGGGCATCGGCAGGCGGTTCACCAAGCTGCCCGCGTCTGTGGAGAGTTCCCGGAGGGGAGTGCACAGGCCCCCGGCGATGGGGGCCACCCTCGTGGCGACAAAGGATCCGTGGTTGGGAGGGGCGAGCATCACGAACCGGCCCAGTTTCGCGGGTCGATATTGGTCGAGGGCAGCCCGGGCAATGATGCAACCCATGCTGTGGGTGACCAAGTGGATCGTGGAAAGAGCCGGCAGGGCATCCATCCGCTCCAGATCCTTCGCCAGCAGATGGGCGTGGACCATCAGCGAGCAGAGCATGTTCGTGTAGCCCCATGCCTCGGTCTGAAATCCGTGGCTACGGATACGCTGTCCCAGGAGCGATAGCAGCAGACGGTTGGCCATGAAGCCATGGACGAGTGTGACGCATTCCCGGCTGCGGTTTCTGTCGGCCGGCATCGGGTCATCCTTGGAGATGGGCGTGCTGGTGGGCCCGTTCATCCCGGCCGGGATGGCGCAGCACCCTCGGGACGCCGCTGCAGCGGAGCGGGGCAGCAATCGAGTGGGCAAACGTCGTGATTGGCAGGCAAATTGCCAATCGCGGCACGCTCAGGCAAGCCATCATGCCGCTCGGCGATCAGGTCGCGCACCATCCTGACAAAAACCGGGGCCGTTCCGACCGTCGCGGTCCGCTCCATTCGCATTCCCAGGGACTGACACAGATCGGCAGCCTCGGAGTCGAGGTCGTAGAGGACTTCCATGTGGTCGGAGATGAAACCGATCGGTGCCACCACCACGCGTTTGATTCCCTGTGCATGGAGGCTGCGAATGCTGTCGCAGATGTCCGGCTCGAGCCATGGCTGGGTGGGGGGGCCGCTGCGGCTCTGGTAGACCAGTTGCCACGCTGAGGCGCCCGCTTCGGCAGCCACCAGGCGGGAGGCCTCCGTCAGCTGAGCCACATACCGACATGAATCGGCCATGGAGGTCGGAATGCTGTGAGCGGTGAACAGAACCGGCGTCGTGAGGCGTTCCTCGGCCGGAAATTGCTTCAGGCTGCGGGTAAGATTCTCCGCCATCGGGCCGACGAATCCGGGGTGATTGAAAAACACCCGGATCTTGTCGATCTGCGGGGCCCGATCTCCCAGCGGAGCACAGGCTGCCAGAATGTTCTCCCGGTACTGCCTGCAGCCCGAGTAGCTGCTGTAGGCGCTGGTCACAAATGCCAGTGCCCGTCGCACGCCGGCATCGGCCATCTCGCGGATCGTGTCGACAAGCAGGGGATGCCAATTGCGGTTGCCCCAGTAGACCGGCAGGTCGGGGCCGTGTTGGCGCAGTTCCTGCCGCAAGGCTGCCAGCAGGGCTGCGTTTTGGGCGTTGATCGGGCTGACGCCGCCAAAGTGGTGGTAGTGCTCCGCCACCTCCAGCATGCGTTCCCGGGGCACATTTCTACCCCGGAGCACATTCTCCAAAAAAGGCATCACATCGTCGGGGCCCTCCGGGCCGCCGAACGAAACCAGCAGCACCGCGTCGTATGCACCAGTGCCCATCGGCAAACCTCTCCTGTTGTCCCTGGAAAGCTATCTCGGGGGGATGTCCCCAGGAAATGTGCTGTCGATGAAGCCTTCCGCCGGCCCGTGTCAAATGACCCCGACGGGATTCGAACCCGTGTTGCAGGCTTGAAAGGCCCGTGTCCTAACCCCTAGACGACGGGGCCAATAGCAGACACGAACCGGCGGAAGACTCCCTCGATAATTCGCGGTTTTTGCGGATGAACGCAGCCCCGGAATGCCGCAGGCCCGATCAGGATACAGCATCTGCCGAAGGAGGGCTATGAGCTGTTCCAGGGGGCGTATTTGCGAGGGACGGCTGGGCTCCCGATTCGCGTGGCACCGGCGTGGAGGGAAGCGTCTTCGTTCCCGAAACGACGATACCACCAGCCAGAGAACTTGGAGGAACTGTCGACGTCTCGGCTGCGCAGACGCCCGAACCGCTACCACCTTCAGGAGCCGGAGGGGTGTTGCGGGGAGGCTCGGTAACAGCATGCTCGCCGCGGGCGATGGCCTCAAAGACCTCGCGTCGGTGCACCGGCACCTCCTTGGGAGCCTCCACCCCGAGGCGCACCTTGTCGCCACGTATTTCCACAACAACGATCGTGATGTCGTTGTTGATGACGATGCACTCGTCTTTTTTTCGCGACAAAACCAGCATTGACCGTTCCTTGGCGCTGCGAAAAAGCCACCTGTCCGATCGGGCCAAAGCGGCACGGTAGGGGCGGATGGGGGTGGGGGAGCTTCGCTGGCGACCTGACGATGGTGTTCAAACCGATGAAATATAAGGGGTTCTGTTCGATTGTCAACAAATTCGCTTCTCTCGTGTTGCAGGATTCGCTCGGGCGGGGGGGGTGGCCCTCAAAAACCTGCCAAGCACCCTGTTTATCAGGGGTTCCCTGGGGTTTCCCTGAGCCTGCGGGGCGAGGTTGCGGGGTTCACGGACATTTTGCAGCGCTGCTTGTGGGCCGGGCGCAGCCCCCTATACTCTGCTGCCAGCGGAATTGAGGCTCCTGTCAGGAACAGATGACGGCCTCCGCCAACCCCTTTTGAACGCTCGTAGGTCTTCCCGGAACATCCCATGAAAGACTGGTTTCGCAACCTGTTTTCTGCTGTGGGAACGGTGCTCGAAGGCATGATGGTGACGCTCAAGGTGTTCGGTGGCACCTACAACCCCGCCCGGCGGACCTTTACCGAGCAGTTTGAGTACCCCGAATTGCCTGCCCCGGTGGCGGCTCGTTACCGGGGATTTCACCGCTACGACCTGACGACCTGTATCGCCTGCGACCAATGTGCCAAGGCCTGCCCGGTGGATTGCATCTACATCGGCAAGGAACGGGTCACGGGCGGCAAGGGCTTTGAGGTCACCGGCTTTGCAATCGACTACTCCAAGTGCATGTTCTGCGCTCTGTGCGTGGAACCCTGCCCGGTCGATTGCATCTTCATGGGCTCGACGCTCGATCTGAGTTGCTACAGTCGCGACGGAACGATTGTCGATTTCGCCCGGCTCCCGGTCGAAGTGGCCTGGGGACGATCGACGCTCAATCCCACTGCGGTGGCGGCTTCGAAGGTGATCGTTGATCCGGTACACGGCGGACCCAACCAGTAGGCAACCCAGGCGAACGGCCCCATGTCCCCCTTCCTTCATCCTGCCTTGATCGCTGGCTACGTTGCCCTCTTTGTGGGGATTGGCGGAGCGTTTCTCTGCGTCAACCTCCTCGTGGGCTGGCTCGTTCGGCCCCGGATGCCCAACGCAGAAAAGCTGGAGGTGTATGAATGCGGCGAGCCGACGATCGGTTCGAGCTTCGTGCAGTTTGACCTGCGATTCTATGTGGTGGCGCTGCTGTTCATCATTTTCGACGTGGAAGTGGCGCTCTTTTTTCCATGGGCCACAGTGTTCGGTAAAGCGGTGCAGATGGCCGACCCAGCCCTCCAAACCGTGCAGGCCGACGGTCTCTCCCTCACCCCAGCCGCGAGTGGACTGATGCGGGAATTGGGGGTTGTTCAGCCAACGCTGCCGACGCTGCCCGCGGAGTTTGTGGCTCCCGCTGTTCTCGGCGACGCCTCCCCCCAGGCGGCCGGCGAGCGGGCTGTGGCTCAGACAGGAACGCTGCTGGCGCGGTCTGCCGTGGCCGATATGTCGACCTTTTTTGCGATCCTTCTGGTCGGGTTTGCCTATGTCTGGAGCCGTGGTGATCTCGACTGGGTGCGGGCTGTCTCCAGCGAACGGGGAAACCGCTAACGGCTCTGCCTGGCGCCAGGAAAGAGACTGCTGACCCGCTGTTTGAATCCCATTTCGCCCCGCCCCCCTCTTTTTATCCGCAGGTGTTCCGATGCGAGGACCCGGTTTTCTCGACACCCTTCAGGCAGCCTGTCCCGGCGCCGTGATCGGCTCCAGTCTTGAGTCAATCGATCCCTGGATCGAGGTGGCCCCTGAGAAGTTGGTGGAGGTGTGCCAGTGGTTGAAAAAA
The DNA here is from genome assembly GCA_903885565.1 of uncultured Planctomycetaceae bacterium. GTDB lineage: Bacteria > Planctomycetota > Planctomycetia > Pirellulales > UBA1268 > CAISJI01. Next base: position 3,896 of record CAISJI010000233.1, on the reverse strand, counting down.
TCGAGCGAATCGCGATTTGATTCCCTCGAATGCATCACCGCCGTCGATTGGTTCGAACCCGACGCGAAGAAGGCGGCCAAGGTGAGTTGGAAGCCGCATCTGGAGATGGTTTATCACCTCTGGAGCACGGTGTCGCGAATGAGCCTTGTGCTCAAGACACAACTGCCCCGCTGGCAGGGGGACGTCGCCGGTCAACTCCCCGATCTGCCGAGCGTTGTGGGCGTGTGGCGCACCGCCGATTGGCACGAGCGGGAGGTCTACGATCTTTCCGGAGTGAACTTCACGGGGCATCCCGATCTGCGGCGGATTCTCTGTCCGGAGGATTGGGAAGGCTATCCATTGCGCAAGGACTACCAAATGCCGCTGGAATACCACGGCATCCGCGGTCGGTAACACACCAACGCCCTCGGGCAGGTCACAGAGGCACACCATCCATGACGCCAGTGGTTGACGACGATCCGCGGATCATCGAATTTGACGTTCGCACCGACGAAATGCTCGTGAACATGGGGCCCCAGCACCCCAGCACCCACGGCGTGCTGAGGCTGGTGTTGCGCACCGACGGCGAGATCGTTTCCCAGGTGGAGCCCCACATCGGCTATCTCCATCGCTGCGCCGAGAAGATCGGCGAGAATCTCACTGCCCGCCAGTGGATTCCCTACACCGACCGGATGGACTATCTGGCCGCGATGAACATGAACCTCGGCTGGGCCCTCACGGTCGAGAAATTGATGCGGCATCAGGTGAGCGAGAAGGCCCGCCACCTGCGGGTTTTGATCGCCGAACTCAACCGGATCGCCAGCCACTTGGTGGGCATGGGAGCCTACGGGCTCGATCTCGGCACGTTCAGCCCGTTTCTCTATGCCTTCCGCGAGCGGGAGAAAATCCTCGATCTCTTCGAGGAGGCCTGCGGCGCCCGACTCACCTACAGCTACCTCACCGTCGGCGGCGCAACGGCCGACCTGCCGCCAGGCTGGCTGCAGCGGTGCGAGGCCTTTTTAGACCAGTTTCTGCCGGTCATTGAGGAATACCACACGCTGCTGACCACCAACGCGATCTTCGTGAAACGCACGGCTGGTATCGGCGTGCTCTCCCGCGAAATGGCGATCGATTACGGCTGCTCGGGGCCTGTGCTGCGGGGGAGTGGGGTCGATCAGGATCTCCGTCGCGACGGCGAGGCGATCTATACGGGGATGTACGACGGCTATGCCTTTGAGGTGGCGGTGCAGAAGCATGGTCGGTATCCACGCGACCATGTCTATCCGGCCGTTCCTCACGACGCTGTGCTGGGCGATTGCTGGCACCGCTTCTTTGTCAGAATGCTCGAGGTGATGCAGTCGGTCGACCTCGTGCGGCAAGCCATCGACCGCTACGCGGCCTGCCGGGAACCGCTCGGCGAACCGCTCAAGCTGGCCGAAAAGATTCCGGCCGGCGACGTCTATTTGGAAACCGAATGTCCCAAGGGGCAGACGGGCTTCTATCTCGTCAGCGATGGCTCGGCGATCCCGTGGCGGGTGCGGGCCCGATCGAGCTGCTTTTCCAATCTCTCTGTGCTGCACGAACTCTGCCGCGGCTGCCTGATCGCCGACGTGCCGGCCATCGTTGGCAGCCTCGACGTCGTGATGGGCGAGATCGATCGCTGAGAGATCAGGGGCTCGGGGCGGAATGGTTCAGCATTTCCGCGCGAGGTATTCCTTGCGCTCCGCCGGGGGAAATCGCTCGATGCAGGAGCGGAGCATCGTGCGGGGCATGGTGGGGGCATGGCGGTCGAGGAATGCCCTGAGCAGCGGCGGATCTTTTTTGCCCACTTCCCGCAGCGTCCAGCCGGTGGCCTTATGGATCAGATCTGCTGAATCATGCAGCAGGAGTTGGCTGATGGCCAGCGTGTCGGCGTAGTCGTTGTGGCGGATGAAATGCTGCGTGGCGACGATCGCGATGCGGCGATCCCACAGCCAGGCGGAGCGGGCGAGCGTTTGCAGCGGTTGCCTCGATCGGGAGAGGAACGATCCGCCCACAACCGCGGGGGCCGAGCAGTCGACAAGGTCCCAGTTGTTGATGTGCCGGGTGTGCTGGAGGTAGAAGTCGCACGCCATTCGACTCGTCTGGGCCGTTCCCTGAGTCGACTGGCGCGTGAGAATCAGCAGGGCGAGGTGCCGCTCCTCGTGGATTTTGGACGTGAGGAGGGAGGCGAGTTGGGGGAGGGCCAGATCCTCGTACTCCCGAGCGACCCGACGGAGTGTCGGCACCGGGATGCCGATAAATGTGTCACCGGCGGCATAGTCTCCGGGGCCGGTCTTGAAAAACCGGGCGGTCACGGCGGCCACCGCCGGGGAGCGAAGCGAACGCAGGGCGGCGCGAGCCTGGCTGGCAGTGGGGGTCAAACGGCACTCGGACAAAGGCTCAGATTTTGACGAAGGCAGCGCAGCCGGGGACGGTTTCATTGCCGAATGAGGGCACCACATGGAGCAGTTGGCAGCAGTCGCGCAGGATGTCGAGGCCGGCGGCGGTGGTGGGCCAGTCGATGTCGTCGTACACGATGATCCCACCCGGAGGAACCTTGCTGACGTAGTTGATTACGTCCTGAGCAGCGGCCCAGGTGGAGTGGCTGCCGTCGATATGCACCATGTCGATCTGATCGAACAGGCCACCGCACCGGTCAGATGAGGCCTCCACAATCTTGATCGTGTCATGCAGGTCGAACTTGAGCACCAGTTCCAGAAAGGCCCGTTTCAGCCCGGGGAAATCGATGTTCATCCACCAGAAATCGTTGCCGAGGTTGGTGCGGTAGGCGGTGGCGGCCGCTCCCGACCAGGTTTCAATGCCATAGACATGTCCGCCGCCGTTGTCTTTCAGGGCCGCAGCCATCGGCACGATCGAACGGCCGCCGTAGATGCCGATCTCCACAATGGTTTTGGGTTTGTGGGAGCGAATCAATGAGTAGAGCAGCAGCGATTTCTGCGGCGAGCACCAGCCTTCCAGCGCGCTGGCAGCCGCAAGGGTCTCGCGGGCAGTCGGGGTGAGCATTCCCTCGACTGTCGAGGAGTCGAAAAATTGGGTCACTTGGCGCGGGTCGGGGCAGGCCCAGACGAAGATTCCCAACAGGCGGACAGCCACATCTGTGCAGTTGCCAACAGCATCCAAGACGTAAATCCTGCGCTCGGGATCCTGCAAAACCGCTTCGTACTGGTCTTCGGGGATGTGGGCGCGGAGATAGGAGGTGTGTTTGTCGAGATCGTCGGCAGTTTCAGCGCAGCCTTTGTTGCCGGTTTTTCGAGCGGCGCAACTCAGGCGGTCGGCCAACGCCAGAAATTTTTTGAGGTCGGCATGCTCCGCAGCACTGCTCCCTCGAGGGTCACCCAGGAGGACGAGCGTGGCGGCAAAAATGTTGCTGCTATGTTGGATCTTTTCAACGATATTCGCCCGGATGTCGGGCGTTGTACGGGATTCGGCATGTACCTGTGTAAAGCGGTTGAGCAGCCCGTTGAACGTCTGGTAGTGATGGGCAAAAAAATCGCCAGGGCTGATCAACTGCGGCTGGAAGCCAAGATCCATGGAAGCACTCTCCGTTTATCCCACACGCGACTGAAGGCTGGACGACCGCTGGGAAATCCCCAGAACCTACCGGAACGCGATGAGGATAGGGGGTTTAGACAGATTTTGCCAACTGAGAAACAGGTGGGTGCGAAGCCAATTTTTTGGCGGTGAACTGGCCGCTGCGTCGGCCCCAGCGGGCGGATGGTGGGGCCGGCTGCCACTTTGGCCAATCCCCTAGGGGGCGAGGGCCCCAATTTGCCGATTTCGCGGGCGGTACTTGTGATTTCAAGCGCCATCGGGCAGACTTCGTGAGAATTTTCACGATCTCGCTGCACGTCCCGGATCGAGGCCGACGGTAGCTG
>CAISJI010000232.1 GCA_903885565.1 uncultured Planctomycetaceae bacterium | reverse complement strand
CGAGTTTCACCTCGGTCACCCTCCAAGGAGCTGAGAGGCCGAGGACTTGCTGGTAGAGTTCCGTGTCAAACATGGGGTGAGCCTCCGGGGGGAGGAGGTATTCTCCCTCATGGAATCACCCACAAAAAACCCCGATGGACCTGCATTTTTATGCCTTCGGCTGTAGAAACTGCATCAACAACTATCCGACCTATCTCGACTGGCAGAGAAGGTTTCGAGACAAAGATGTGGTTATTCTTGGCATTCACACACCTGAGACAGCCGCCGAACAGGAATCTGCGGCCGTGAAAACGAACGCCGAAAATGCACAGTTCGAATTCCCAGTTCTCATCGATGGCACGAAGGCCAACTGGAACGCGTGGGGAAACTCCATGTGGCCGTCTGTTTATCTCGTTGACAAGCGCGGCTATCTTCGGCATTTCTGGCCGGGGGAACTGCAGTGGCAGGGGGCGACGGGGGATCAGTGGATGCGGAAGCGCATTGAGGAACTGCTCGCCGAACCGGCTGCGGCACCATCGGCCGACTAGCTGTCCCGCGGGATCTTGCTCTGGCCGGCCTGCGGCATGAAATACACGCTCTGATCCATCCGGGATGCATGAAGACGACACCGTCACCTATCGCCGCCGCTCATGACCGGCGTTGGCACAAGGCGTCACAAGGCGTCACAAGGCGTTGCTTCGTCTTACTCTTTAAACGCCAGAGCAACCCCATAGTGCGTCTGTCCCAGCCGTAGGCACAGTTCGTCGACAAGCATGAGCAGATCGATCAAAGCTCTGTCGGTCTCTTCGTTGAAGTTGTGAAGCATGTCACTGAGGGCAAGGTGATAAACGACGCCGCCGGTAGCCTTGACTTCAACGTTTGGGAAGTGCTTGTATAACGCCTCGACAATCCTCTCGGAATCGGCGGCCTCTGAAAGGTCGTTGGCGATGAGCTCGTCTTTGTTCGGCCTCGACACAGTCGCCGGCAGCGAATCCGCAGGCGCGCTTGGATGAGCCATGTACTTTGTGTTCTTGAAGATGTGCCGGATGCGTGTTGCAATCTCCAGTTGCTGATCGGGCCACTGAAATCTTGACGCCCCGATAAAGTCGTCCATGTAAAATAGGCCGCCTGTCCTCAGGACGCCTTTGCTCCATGCCACCGCCCTGTCGACATCGAGCATATGGTGTAATGAGTTGTTCCAATGCACGAAGTCATACTGCTGATGTGGGGCGACAAGCTCGAATGCGTCGCCGTGGATAAAACGAACCCTGCCCTCAAGACCAGCCTTTTCGGCCAGTTGAATGCCTGCCTGAATCCGGGCGTCGCTGTATTCGTAGATGTCAAACGTGTGCACGATTCCCTGGCGCATCAGGCCCATTTCCTTCTGCCCGGTTCCTCCGCCGACGGAGATGCCTTTGCCGAAAGGGAGGCTGGGGGCGGCGCGCGAGCGCACCAACTCCACCAATCCCTGTGAAAAACCAGCGATATCGTCGCCGCACACCAACCTATTGATGTGTCGGACAATCAACTCACTCTGCCACCATCTCAGCTTCAGGCCAGCCTGATGTGAAGCTGTTTTTTTTGACCAATGGTCGCCAATCGTCTTCTGCTGATCCTGCACGTGCTTCTCTTGCATGCTCACGACTATGTCTAATGAATAAGGGGGGGTGTGAGGGATTTCGTGTTCAGGTAAGACCGTCATCCAGGAAATCCAACCCGGTCAACTCCGATCATCGGGAGATCGGAGCAGAACCATGTCGGTCCGGTGAAGCATCAGGACCGTAGACAGGTGCAAACCGGTGCGTTGAGAAACGGGAATGTTTGCTTGGTCCAGTTCATGGGGCGAAAAAATACTCGCTGCATCGATCTGCTCTGAAAGCTTCAGGAGTTTGCCGAGATGACGTTCGACATCATTGACTCCAAACCTGCGAACGTGATCATTTTGGCCGAAGCGGCGAATCCTTTCGGCATCTCCGATATCCTGAAACGTTTCGTCGAAAAACCCAGACATGAACGGAATTACAGCGAGGTGGGTGCCGTTGTCGTTGAGCATGCGATGCAGATGCCAGAGCGTATACGCGATGTTGCAGGGAGTATGTTCGAGCACATGGCTGTGAAGAATCAGGTCGAACTGCTTCGTAGGCCAGGCATCGAGGTTGCACAAATCAATAGGGACGCAATCGGCTGCCCAAGGATATTGATTGGGGGCTAAGTCGGCCGGAAGATAGCCTGCCCCGCCGATCGCACGGAGCTTTTCGCTCAATCCCCTCTCAGGCGCGATATGAAGGATCTTCGCGTTGTCAGGCAAATCCAAGCGCTGAATATACAGCCACAGAAGCCGTGTTCGCTCCAGCGAATTGCAGGTTGCGCATCTCACATTCTTGCGAATGCCCATGTCCCCAAAGGCTGTCCCCTCACAGATATTGCATTTCATGACGTCCTATTCCTAGCTGTCCGTGGAAAAAGTCATCCATGCCCTTTTTCCACTTTGCCGACCGGTGGAAACGCCGAGGATTTCCACGGTCGGCAGGCATCGCCTCCAGCGAGGCGGCACTTTATCCACGGCCTGCTAACCTGCTGATTTTATACTGCGAGGCGATCACGCACCACAACCGTTGCCCGCCCCGCTCGCGAGGGCGGCGGGAGAGCAAGGGCGCTGGCCTTCGTCCTTTGGGACACCATCTGCGATGACATTCCAGGCATTGCAACGGGATCGGTCAGGGAACCCCGCCGCTGAAAGCAAGCGCATCAATGGCGGTGATGAGGTCGGTAACGCGAGCGTCAAAACTGTGTTCCCTGCGCACGTACTGGGCTACAGCCAGGGAAGCGGCACTGCGGTCTTGAGGGTCTCTACGCGCCTGTTCCATCACTTCCCTTAGCGAGACGCCTGGCTCAAAGAAATGGCATGCCGCGGCGAGTTCCTCGGGGAACCCAGCCACCCGGTCGGTGACGAGCGATCCACCAGACGCCAGTACGTCGAAAACCCGATTCGACACAAAACCGCACTCCCGCATGCTGTCCCAATGATCGTTGAGGACGACTTCGGCGCTGGCGTAGTAGCCGGAGAGTGCCGCGTTATCGATCTGCTCGCCCCGAATCCACTCCGCCGGGGCCAACCCTTCCCACATCTTGCCATACAGGTCGAGCGGAAGGTGTTCCTCCCGTGCGGCACGCACGATCGGCCGCAGAACACCGCGGGAATTCGCCACGAACAGGTTGCGAGTCCGCAGGGAATCGTTGAAGGCGTCGGGGTGAAACCGACACACGTCGGTGCACTGCAGCAGCGTCTGGACTCGCGATAACCCTTGGCGCCGAAGGGTTTCGGCCCACGGTGATGACGCCACAAAAACTCCGTCGTACCCCTGCAACTCTTCCATCGACACCTTGTCGGGGTGGCTGATCATCCACATGAAGTTGAGCGTGCCGGCCACCGGAGTGAAGCGGGAGAGCCCCCGCAAGACCAGATTGATGTCACTGCAGTTTCCGGCGGTGGCCCAATCTTGCAAAAAGTCGATCCGCGCAGCGATGCCCCTGCGGAACAAGGCGGCGGCAAGGGAGACGGCGAAGTGATAGTCGCCCCATTGATCCTTCAGCTCGGGGCGAGGGCAGGGCACCTTGATGGCGATCGTTCGTCCGCGAAGCCGGCCTGGCACTGGCGGCGACTTCATCGCCGGAGTGGTAACCTCGCTTGGCTTCCACACCGCGTATCCCTCGTCGGCCCAATCAGCGTTGTCGGCTCGATACCCACTCGCCACAACTCCGTCCTGCGCATAAAAATCCGTGTCGTCCGCACGGACCGAACCTTTCCAGCGATCATGAAACAGTGCGCGATTGGCATGCATGTGCTCGTTCCGACCGGCCGTCTGCCCCTCGTGGTGGATGACGATCGAATCGGCAACGCATCGAAACACACTTCGCCCCCCCCCGGCTCGCAGGCAGAGATCGACATCCTCCTGTCCGTTGAGATAAAGCGGATCAAAACCGCCGGCGTGGGCGAAGTCTTCGGCCCGCATCGCCATGCACGCCGCTGTAATCGCGGAATAGTTTCGGCTCTGCTGGCTTGGGGGGAAAGTCCCCGGCTGCCGGGCGTAGAGCGGATACCCCAGCGGGGAGTGCTGCTGGAACACCACGCCCACGCACTGAATGGAACCATCTGGAAAGAGCAGCTTTGGCTGCGTTCCCTTGATGCTGAGGTCCTCGAGGGGACGCACAAGGGCGCGGAGCCACTCGGGCGTAACCTCGGTGTCGTTGTTGAGAAACACGACACGAGAACCTCGCGACTCCGCGAATCCGAGATTGTTACCCAGCGCAAAACCGTAGTTTGCCGGATTCCGCACAAGCCGTATCCCGGGGTATGCCGCAACGAGGTTCTGGATCTCCTGGACCGTCTGCGGGTTGCTGCCATTCTCGACAAGGATCACCTCAAACGCCTCGCCCGCTTCATGCCGGTAGAGCGACTCGATGCAGAGTCTGGTAAGATCGGACTGTTCATAATTGCAGATGATGACCGAAACGAGCTTCTGGTCGCGGCGGCTGAGGCCTTCGTTCACGCGTTCCCAATCGATCAGATGCTTGCTTCGCACCACGTTGATGTAGGAGAGTCGCTCCCGGTTACTGATCCTCGTGGGGCACGCCCCGTTGGTGTAGTCGCAGCCGATGAAATTGGCAAAACTGATCGGGTGGCGGGTGGTGTATCGCAGGATGAGGTCCCAATCGACCATTCGCTTGAGAGCGGGATCGAACCCGCCCAGCTCGGCGTAGAGCTCGCGTCGGTGTATGAAGACGTTGAGGTCGATAAAGTTCCTCACCCGAAGTGAATCTCTGCTGAATGGAACCTGCCGATAGGTGACGTGTGGCGGCCTGGCTGGGTGACTCGAATTGATCACCTTGAGCACCGCATAGGCGGCATCCGCCCGGCTCCTGCCCAGCTCGGCGAGCATGAGTTCGAGGTACTCTGGCGTCCAGGTGTTGTCGCTGTCGAGATATGCGAAAAAATCGCCCTGCGCTTGGGACAGGCCGGTGTTGCGAGCATCGCACACCCCTTGCCCCGTGCTCTGCAGAAGCTTGATCCGCGGATCGGGAAAGTCGCGGCGCACGATCTCGACAGACCCGTCCACGCTGCCATCGTCCACGACGAGTAGTTCCCAGGTGTGCCATGTCTGCTCGAGAACGCTCCGGATGGCATCCGGCAGGATAGCGGCCCGATCCTTTGTCGGCAGAATGATCGACACCAGCGGTTGCTGCGACGCGATTTCCGCATGCGCCCGGTCCGACCGTAGTTTCGCGACCCATTGAGCCGATGTGTCCACGTCAAAAAAATGCGGCCGCACGATCGGCGGACTGATCTTGCGACCCTCGCGCTTTCCATCGAGGAGATAGTGATAGAGCGGATTGAGCCCCAGCTTGCGGACGTCGGGATAGCGATCGAGATAGGCGGCGGTGTCGAAATGGCTCGAGGGATTCCGGAGCTCAGTCGCCCCGAGTGTCAGATAATGCACCACAGGATCGACCCCGTCCGCTTTGACGTCCGGATAGGACATGCAATACCACTCGGCATCGAAGAGCGGCGAACTCGCGACGAGTTCCGCCGGATCGAGAACATTCGGCCGTGTGATCAGCGGACTGATCTCACGACCCTCGCGCTTACCATGGCGGAGATAGTGATAGAGCGGATTCAGCCCCAACTTCCGCACGTCGGGGTAGCGATCGAGGTAGGCGGCGGTATCGAAGTGGGGCGAGGGATTCCTCAGCTCAGCCGCCCCGCGTTCCAGGAAGTGCACCACAGGATCGATCCCGGCCGCCTTGACGTCCGGATAGGAGAGGCCATACCACTCGGCATCGAAGAGCGGCGACCTCGCCACGACCTGGCGCATCTGCCGTTTGCCAATCGCGTTCCACAGCGAAGCGAAAAATCCCGACATCTGGCCCGAGCGCCTGCCGGTCAGCGAATAACCCTCCGTGCGTGTTGCCGGGGTTTGCGGAGAAGTTTGACCTGACAGCGATTTCCTCAACCGGAGAACCTCCGCTGCGAGCGACTGTGCGTTGTTGGCCCTGCAGCGCATGATGCGTGCGGCCGGGCCGGATCACTGAAACGTAATGATCATTGTAGGCCACGACGGCGCCTTTTTCCTCGAGCAGACCGTTGAATTTGTAGGCGGGGGACCGCGACACTCGACCACGTCGGGCTTGGAGGCGAGACCCAGCAGCGGAATCCGCGCTTCACGCACCGACCGGCCGTCGCCAATGCACAGTGGCCAAGGGCCTGAGTCTCGGAGATTGAATGAATTCCACGCAGGGGCTAGCCTGCGGATCAAAGAAACCTCCGGGTGCCTGAAACTGATGTTTCCTCCTTCCCAGCCGACGGCCGCGGATCAAGCCGATATCCTGCTCATCACCGGCCTGACCAAGGAGCTCGATTGGTTCAGCAACTCCCCGCCGGTTTTAGCATGCGTATCCACTACGGCTCGATGGCCTGTGGACCGCTGGTTGTGAAAGACGGGGAGTACGTCAGGCAGTTGCGTTCCCGCGAACACTCACTGCTGGCTCTGGATATGGAGTCGTATGGCGTTGCACTCTCCGCATCCATGTGCAGCACTCCCGGGCGAACGGTGCATGCCGTTATCGTCAAGGGAGTCGTCGACTACGCTGATGGCTCGAAAAATGACGACTGGCACGATTATGCAGCCTATGCCAGTGCGGCCTTTGCCAGGCACGTGCTCGAGGCCACCTACGATCGGCCTGTAGCCTTTCGCAAAATCACCGCCATGCGCGATGGCGGCTAGCAGGCTGCGGATGAAGTGCATGAGCGCTGGATGCGATGCCCGTTGACCGTGGAAACCCCCGCCTCCCGCAAGAAAACTCGCAGCCATGCCAGAAGAAAACAATGAAATTACCCGTCGTTCACTCCTGAAGAGTGCCGCGGTCAGCGGTGTGGGTTGCGCGGCAAGCGGATCGATGCTGGCCGGTCCTGGAAGCGAAACGGCACACGCGGCAGTCGAACGGGTGGATGCGGGGGAGGAATGGTTTTCGCAGCGGGCGTATTGCCTCAGTGGCAACAAGGTGCTTCAGGCGAGTGATGGCAGTCTGATTCCCGCGACAACCTTCGCCCACCAGATCTACCGTCCTCGATCGGCCCAGGAGATTGCCGATCTGGTCAAAACATCGGTCCCAACAGCGCCCCTGGCATGCGTCTGTGGGGGGCATGAAACGTCAAACGCGGCGCTGTTTGCCAGCAGCGAGGCGATCGTTTTGGATCTGGTGCATCTGAAGGGGATCGAGTTTCACCAGGCCGATGGAGAGACGCTGGTCACGGTGGGGGCAGGTGTGGTCTTTCGTGAACTCGTGGAAGCGGTCAGGGACCGTCAAGGCGCCTTGCCGGTGGGAACGGGACCGGGTGTCGGGGTCGTGGGGTACATCGTCAACGGCGGATTGAGCGGCTACTTTTCGCGTCGGCTCGGGTTGCTGGGACAGCGCGTGGTCAAGATGACCATGGTGACTGCAGCAGGCGACATACGCGTGCTCGCTCCCGAGGATGATCTGTTTGTCGGGATGCTGGGAGCCGGGAGTGCGCTGGGAATCGTTGTCGATATGACGATTCGCATGGAACACGAGAGCGTTGTGCAGAGCGCCGAGCAAAGAATTGTGTCTTTCCAAACACGAGAACAGGCGGTGGAATTCTCGCGAGGGGCGCTTCGCATTCAGCGGGAGCAGGCGCTTCCCGATGAATCGGTCTCGATGGAATTGGTGGTTACGGGCGCGAAAGCGCTGGTGGTGACTTTCGTTTTTTACGATTCCTTTCGGGGAAATGCGGCGAATTTTGTGAAGCCGCTGGAGGATCTCGCGGCCAGATTGCAACTTCCGGTCGTCGTGGAATCGCATTGGGGTTCCTGGTATGAGACGGCGGCTGCGCTATGGCCCGTTATCGCCCAGATGAAAGGAAGTCCGCTGGCCATGCTGCAACACTGCATGGGAACCAGAGGAATCCCCACTGACGCGATTCTCGACTTCGTCAGCGACACGGTCGTGGCTGAAGCTCCGCTGGACGAGGCCGAGTTTTCGATCGTCGAAATCCGGACGTTGGGAGGCGCTGTGCTGACGAAGAGAGAACTCCCCACTGGCAATTGTCATCACCAGTTCTTTGTCGATACCGTCACGCTCTACGACGCCAAGCACAAAACGGCTGACGAGCGGCAAGTTATCGCCGACCTCGTCAAACGCCTCGTCGGCAAGGCACGGGCGGTGGACGGCCTGTCTGTTGATTTCAGCGGAACGCACTCCCAGCCAGACGATGCGGGATCGGGTGTTGTGGCGGGCGTGATCTTTGGAACGCCAGCCATGGCGGAAAAGGTTGAGTCGCTGAAGAAGAAATTTGACCCTGCAAATCGTTTTCGGTTTCACCCATTCGCGAAATTTCTCTGAATGTGGGCGGGCTGTGGCAAAGAAACTGTCGAAGGGCTACTGTATCCACATTCCCTTATGGCCACGATGGCCAAGTCGTGCCTGATTGAAATCAGGCACAGAACTATGCCCGGATAGGGCGGCAGGAAGCCATACACCGTCACCCCATCATCCTGAGTTTCCTCCTGCTCATTTTCATGGCTTCCGGGCCCGCTCACGCCCAGACAGGAATCTCGCCCACTCTTCCCCGGCCACCTCCCCAGAAAAGCTCCGAAAAACTGCTCCATCTCAGAGTCGTGGGAGTGCATGACGGCGATACCCTGACCGGTCTCGATGAAGCCAGAACTCAATTCAAGATCCGGCTCGACGCCATCGATGCCCCTGAGATCAAGCAGCCGTTTGGCCAAGCCTCCAAGAAAGCGCTTGCTGAGAAGGTCTTCGGCAAAGATGTGGTTGTGGTGGCCAAAACCAAAGATCGATACGGCCGAACCGTCGGCCACATCATGCTGGGGAAGCGGGATATCAATCTGGAGATGCTTGAAGAGGGAATGGCGTGGCACTACGAGAAATACGATCACAACAAACGGATGCGGGAGGCGGAGCAGACGGCCCGGGCGGCCAGGCGGGGATTATGGGCCGAGGTCGATTCTGTGCCACCGTGGGATTGGCGGGCGGCGGGGAGGAGCAGGAAAGGCTCTCAATGAGACTGGAAAGAGCGACGGGCATCGCATCGAGCGATGCTGTACTTTAACCACCGCCTGCTAGACTCGTTCGGCCCATTCTGTTTTGGCAGCGAAAACCTTTCCTGGAGCTCTCCATGCCTCCCGCTCAATCTGACAAGAAGCCGTTGCGCCCTGCGTCTGAAAAGAAACTGGCTGACAAGCCTGTGAAGACGAAGCCCGCCGCCAGGAAGCCAGCTGAAGAGATCAAGAGTAAGGCCGATCTGATTCGGAAGGTGGCAGGGATCATCAAGGCAAAGGGTGAAAAACCACGCCCCTCCGAGATTGTGAAGATCCTCAAGGAAGAGGGCGTTGATGTTTTTCCAGCACAGGTTTCGCTGACTCTCAAGGCAGCCGGCTATCGCCCCTTGCGAAAGCGGCGAAAAGGGAACAAGGCAACTGCTGGGACCGCCGCAGCAGAAACTGGCGGACGGAAAACCGGCAGCTCCGGCCGGGTGGAACAGATATCGATCGATGATCTGCTTGAGGCCAAGCGTGTCTCGGGTGCTTTCGGTGGCACGGAGAAGGCGATCGCGGCGCTCCAGGCGCTCAGGAGGTTCGAAGGGTAGCGGGCGAGTTCTCCGCTGGCCGGTTAAGGTGTTGGTGCCGGTACGATTTTCACCCAGTCGATTTCCAGCTTGAATGGCCCCGGCTGCTTGTCGCTGAGCATGAAGCCGAGGCTGTTGATCTGGTTCGGCTCGACTGGCCCCATTCCCTGCACACGATTCCCAAACGACGTGGGGATGAAATCTTTCAGCGGCACGGCTACCTCAGTCCACTCGTTTTTCGTGGTTGGCAAGGCTGTGCGGTAGGAAAAAGCCATCTGGCGACTCCTCGTGTAGAGGTTGAGAACATATTCCCGGCCGTCCCCCTTGACCCTCACCACCAGCGTGTCGCCGGCGTGGATGTTGAAGTTCGTAGGCTTGGTTCGGACCGACGCAAAGCCGCCATTATTTTCCAGCGACAGCCGACCGAAGAACTCCATGGTCCTGTCGGGAGTCATCCGGAACCGACCATCCGAAACGCCCCCCATCACGCCGTCGTTGACAGCCTGCCATCGTTGAGCCGCATCCGGGCCGGCGAAGTCGAGCAGGGGCCGGAGGGTGTCTTGGATCGCGACCTGACTCAGCAGAGCCAAGAAAAACAAGACTTCCAGAAAGGGCATCATGTGAAGGTTCCCGTGGTTACAGCCTCAGTGAATAGAGCGGGCTGTCGGTAGAAGGGCATTATAACCGCAACGAAGAAACCGCATACGAGTGCTGAGTCCGCTTCTTGCCGGCTTGGGCAACCGAGTGGAAGAAGGTCATGGATGACTTTTGCCACGGACAGATAGACGCTGCGACGCCGGTTCGGCTAGCTTGAAGGAATGGTAGGATGCCCTTCACCGCCGTCGCTTCTCGCGAAACTGTTGAACCTGTGGTGGACCGGTGATCCGCGCGGGGTGCAGGCGGCCAAGGGGGCCCACTCGCTCTCCGACCCGGTGCTCTTGGGCGCCGACGCCATCGTGTCGCACATCGAGGTCTGCGATCGGCACGGGGTGGGACGGTTGCTGCAGATGCTCTTTGCAGGTCAGCCCAACATCCTTTCCATCCGATCGGCGAATTACCACGGTGGCGATCAGGAGTTTGGCGCGCATCATCTCTGCATCTCGCATACGGTGAAGTCACGGGAAGCGGTTCGCTCCACGGTTGTGTCCGCCCTTGGAGCTACCACTGTTGCGCGTGTTGTGTGTGTTCCCTACTTCGCTGACGATATTCGCACAGCCTTGGCAATGCATGATGTCTTCGGCGCGCCGATGTGCACGTATATCATGGATGATCAAAACATCCATGCGAGAGAAATCTCCGATGATCTCATGCGGGAGTTACTGGCAAAATCACAGTTACGTCTGGCCATTTCCCCCGGGATGGCGGCGGAGTATGGCATGAAGTACGGCCATTCGATCGGATTCATGCCGCCGCTGGCCCCGCAAGAGATGATCCCAGGCACACTGATCCGACCACCTGTGGGAGCGAATCCCCGGCAGGGAATCTGCATTGGTAACATCTGGGGGCAGCGGTGGGTGGAATTGCTGCGAAACACGGTGCGTGGCTCGGACAACACGCTGATCTGGTATTGTAACGGTGAGTTTCGCTGGCTCCCCTGTGGCAGGCATGATCTGATCGCCGATTCGATCATTCCCTGTGATCCGTTGCCGGAACTCAACCTCGTCGAGGAACTGCGAAATCACGTGTATGCAGTCGTGCCGAGTGGAATGTTGGACGAGTTGGACGATCGTCGCTTCATCGCGCAGTTGAGCCTGCCCAGTCGGATTCCCTACATGATGGCCACGGCCCAGATCCCCATCGTCGTGCTAGGAAGCCGGGAGACGGGCGCTTCGCGATTTGTGGAGCAGTTCGGTATCGGTGTGACTGCAAGCTACGATTCCGGGGCCTTCACAGAGGCGGTGAGGTACATTACACAGCCTGAAGTCAACATGGCGATGCGGCAAAGAGCGCATGCCGTCGCTGGGCAGTTTGCCGACGCCGGTGCGGCCGAGTGGATCTGGCATTCACTGGCCGCCGGCAGGCCGCATGACAGCAGGTATGAAGATCTCATCCGTTCAGGCGAGCCGGCCCCATCACGCCCGGCGGGCGATCTCGAAGCCTGACGGCCATCGCAATGCTCTTTCACCAATTCAAGCGTATCGTCTCATGCGATTCCTCAGAAATCTGTGGGCTGGCCCTGTGGGCCTCATGCGGCGGCCGTGGGGAGTTCGTGCCGACGATTCCGATTTCCGGCTGGTGACTTCGCCTGCTGCACCGGCGGATCCCGCGGTGCCCGTTCACGTCGTGGTGACGCCCAATGAAATCAATGAGATGCACGGCACGGGGCCGCTTCTGAAGCGGTTGTTTTGTGGCAGACGCGGCATCCTTTCGATCCGGAGCCGCAATGACTGGGGCACGCAGGATTTTGGTGACTGGCATGTGAAGATCTCCCAGCCCGGGACCGCCGGCGCGCAGGCGGTGCGGCGGGTGAAGCGGGGCTTGGGCGACAGAAACATCAAGAGCGTGACGTGCGTTCCCTTTCTCGCCGCCGAGATCGTTACCTCTCTGGCTATTAAGCGAGCCTATGGCGGCAAGTTGTGTGGCTACGTCATGGACGACCAGAACATCGCCGCGAATGGCATCCCGGACCAACTCATGGGCGAGTTCCTCGGAGAATGCTCACTCCGTCTGGCGACGCATCCGGCGTTGTGCGACGCGTATGAGCAGAAATATGGGCTGGCGTTCCATTGCCTGCCGGCTGTCGTTCCCGCCAGATTGGTTGTGGGGCATGCTGACCCTGCGCCGGACGAATTCCCCCCCAGAAGAGCCGCACTGCTGGGGAGTTTTTGGGATCAATCGTGGTTTGACCGGCTCTGTGCGGCGCTGGAGCCCAGCCGCTACCAGATCGATTGGTACGGTCAGAATTGGTCCCCGTGGTTCAGTTTCCCATCCTCGACGCTTGCGAGGGCAGGCATTCGATCGCTGGGGCTTGTGCCCGAGGGCCGTCTCGCAGCCGAGTTGAGAGGATATCCGTTCGCCATCGTGCCCTGCGGCGCGCTGGACGGGTATGAAGACAACACCGGCGTGGCATCCTTGAGCCTGCCGGGCCGTATTCTCTTCGCTGCGGCCACATCCAATACGCCCATTCTCCTGGTGGGCAGTGCGCGCTCGTGCGGCGCTGCGTTTGTCGAGCAATTCGGAATCGGCATGACGGTTCCCTATGATGCAGCCAAATTGGTGGCCGCGATGGAACGCATGTACGATCCTCATCTGCAGGCAACGATGCGGGGGAATGCAGCGCAGATCGCCAAGGCTTTGTCGGATGAGGGGGTGGTCGAGTGGTTGGCGGACTCGATCGAGCAGGAACGGCCGGTCGACCTGCGGTTCGAAAACCTCTTCGCCAGGCGGTCGTCCGTCGCGAGTTACGAGTGAGTCGTCATGGCGCTGCTGTCCGACAGATACCGCTTTTTATTCCTCGTCAATCCAAAGACGGCTTCAACGTCGATGCGACGGTGCCTCCGGCGGCATGTCCCCGACAGCGTTTTTCTGCAGGATCGCGTCGCAGCGCTCGGCATCACAGTCGATTACCAGTTCAACCCCCATCACAACAACGCTCGAATCACGCAAGCTCTGTGCGGGTCGCTCGGCAAGCGATATCACGACTACTTTTCGTTTGTCATGATCCGGAATCCCTGGGCAAAGATGGTGTCTCGCTACTTTTATGAACGCCCGGACAGGAATCGCGTACGCTTTTTTGAGCCCAACTACGACGAGGCTTCTGCGTTTCATTACGGCTTTGATGACTGGATCGAATGTGTGAATCCGAGGGGGTACAGAATTGAAGAGTTCGCGTTCGAAAGGCGCCGGAGACAGATCGTCAACAAGATCTACCCAGTCGAGACATTCTCGTTTGCTGCACTTTGCCAAGATATCAATGAGTTCAATGAGGGGGTGGCTGTGCCGATGCTTGCCCTCCCCGAGGAACTCCCCGTGACAAACACAACACGGCACGCTCACTACAGCACATACTACTCCCGCGATTCCGTGGAAATCGTGCGTCAGATGTTTCGCAAAGATATCGAGCTAGGCGGTTACAGTTTTGACGCCACGAGTGAGGGCTGAAGTGGAGCAGAGAACACCCATGAATGTCGGTAAGCTTCCAGACTTTATCGTTGTTGGGGTGCAGAAATGTGGCACCACGGCCCTCCATAGCAATTTGAAGAAGCACCCCAGTCTCGAAATCACGCCCAATTTCCTCGACTTTGCCCGGGGGGACAGAAACACCAAAGAAACGGATTTCTTCACCCCGTGGTCGCGGTTCACGCTGGAGGAATTCAAGAGTTTTTTTAACGACAACGGGAAACTCCAGGGGGAGATCTCGCCGTACTATGTCTCTGTGCGAACGCTGGACAAGATTCGGGAAATGGCACCCCATGCCAAACTCATCCTGATCTGCCGTGACCCGGTGTCCCGGCTGGAGTCTTCCTTCAATCACATGCTACAGTTTCAGCGTGAAACTACGCTCAACGATTTCACGGGCTGGCATCAGTGGAGTGTGCAGCGCAGCTTCGAGGAAAACCTGCAAGGGGAGATAGAAAGCTTCCCACAACCGAAGATGTCCGGGCCGGGCGTGGTGCGGTTGGGACTCTACGCGGATATTGTCGAGCGGATCTGGGACCGCTTCGATAAAAGTCAGTTGAAAATACTGGTGGCCGAGGAATACCGCCAATCCCCAGCCGCCACCTATCGGGAGATCGCCGAGTTTCTGGGTGTGCCCGACGTGCCGATCGCTCATCGGGATGCACACGTCCGGGAGAAAACCTGGCGGCTTCTGCCCGAACAGCGGACGCTGCTCCACGAACTCTACCGGCCTGAGAACCGGCGGTTTTTTGAACTTCTGGGTCGGGAAATCCCCGCCTGGAACGCCTCCCCGGCGGTCTTCGAAGGAGGTGGGTGACTCTGATGTGGCAAAAGCTCTTCTCGCGATTTGGTCGGCACAAGAATCCTGCGGTATCTGGCTGTGATACAAGCTATTCAGAGCCTTTTTCCGCGAAGGCAACTGCAGGAAACGCCCCCACCGAGGGTCTGGCTGGCGTGTCCAGGGGGCAACAACCGCCCGATCCTGCGGCGGATAACTCCATCCCCAGCCTGCTGGTGGACCGCGATCCGTCGCTTCCAGATTTTGTGATCGTGGGCGCACAGAAAGCGGGTACCAACATGCTCGCGTTCAATCTCTCCCGCCATCCGCAGGTGTTTATGGCGGGAAACATGCAAAACCGTCGGGAACTCCACTTCTTTGACATCGAACAGAACTGGCAACGCGGTGAGGCGTGGTACAGAGATCACTTCCGCCATCCGGATAAACTGCAGGGCGAGAAGACTCCGAAATATATGGTCACGGCTGCCAGCCGCAAGCGCATGGCCCTGGTCTGCCCCCGGGCGCGACTGATCGTCTCCATTCGTCATCCTGTAGACAGGGCCTATTCGGCCTGGAATTTCTACAATCAGAATCCCCAGTCGCGGGGTAAGAATCCGTGGAGCCAGTTGCCCTTTCGGGAGTCATTCCGCACCTACTCTGACCTCCGAGACCGCGGCCTCTATGCCGACCAATTGCGGCACCTCCTGGAACTCTATCCACGGGAGCGGGTTCATATTATCGTTGCGGAACGGATGCGGGCTGATCCGGATGGCACCTATGCTCGGCTGCTTGGCTTTCTGGGGCTGCAGCCGGCACCCATCGCTTTACGATCCACGCATCAGCGCATGTACGACGAGCCGATGGATCCGGAGACCCGGCGCGAACTGCTCGAGCTCTTTGCCGTTCCCAACAGGGATCTTTTTGACCTGCTCGGCCAGAACATTCCGGAGTGGGATCTGTGAACCGGCGGGACAACCCGACCGTCAGCAGCGAGCAGATCAGTCGCGGCTGCGGAGCTTCGACAACAGCCTGAGGATCTCCATGTAGAGCCAGACGAGCGTCACCATCAAAGCGAACGCACCGTACCACTCGAGGTATTTCGGGGCTCCCCGCTCTGCCGCCTGCTCAATGAAGTCGAAGTCAAGCACCAGATTGAGCGCGGCGATCACGACCACGATCAGGCTGAAGCCGATGCCGATGGGGCCGGCTGAATGGATGAAGGGAATCGGAAACCCCAAAAATCCGCCGATCATGGAGAGAAGATAGACCAGGCAGATCCCGCCGGTGGCAGCCACAAGGCCGAGCTTGAAGTTTTCGGTCGCCTTGATGAGCCCCGACTGATACGCCAGCAGCAACCCAGCCAGCGTGCCGAACGTGCCGCCCACTGATTGAATGACGATGCCCGGATATTGGGCTTCGAAGCTGGCCGAAACGCCCCCCAGAAACAGCCCCTCGGCAAGTGCGTAGACGGGCGCCAAAGCAGGGGCCCAGGTGTGTTGATAGCAGATCACAAGCGCCGTGATCAGGCCGACAACGGCACCGCCCAAGGCCCAGGGCATTGCGGCGGCGGGATTGGCCTCGAGGCCTGCGAATGTCCTCGACCACGTAAAGCAGGCGGAGCCGATGGCCAGCAGCAACAGGAACATCGTCTTGTGGGCGGTTCCGCTGATCGTCATGGTGCCGGCAGGCGCTTGTTCGCCGGCCAGATCGCGCCGATAGACGCCGAAATTTTCAAACGTCGTGTCGTTGAGGGCAGGATTGCCTGTTCGCATGGAGTTGGCTCCGGGGCTGAGGGGGTGGCCGCGCGTCGAGTTCAGCATAGCAATTATGCGGGCTGGCATGCTGTGAGCAAACTCAGTGGGGCCGCAGCACGCATCCGGCGAGAGGGCATCGGCATACCCAGCTCCCGGATGTCGTGCTGAGCCGAACGAGGCCTACACCGCGATGCCGTTGAACTTCTTCTTCGCCGGCAGTTCGCCGGCGACTCCCTCGGCCTGAAACCCAAACGACACCTCAGCGCCGGCAGCGATCGTGCCATTCCATTCGGCATTCTTGATCACGTAGCGCGTGCCGACGTGGCTGACGATCACCCCGCTCCACAGGTTGACGATGTTTGCCTTCATGTCAAACTCCATCGTCCACCCTTTGATCGCTGTGGTGCCGGTGTTCTTGATCTTCATGGTGCCAGTGAACCCGGTGCCCCAGCCGCTCGCCTGCGTATAGCTGGCCACAACCTTGGACGTCGGAGTCGGGGTCGGAGTCACCGGAGTCACCGGAGTCACCGGAGTCACCGGAGTCACCGGAGTGACCGGAGTGACCGGAGTGACCGGAGTGACCGGAGTGACCGGGGTGACCGGGGTGACCGGGATCACCGCGCCGGCGATAATTGGATCGCTGCCGTAGTCGCCCCAGGCGAGGCTGAAGCCTCCGGCAGGAATCGTCGAGATCCCTGCGTGGTTGTTCGACAATTGGCCGGCAGCGCCAGGATTATCGCGGTTGAGCGACCACATCGAGAGCATTCCCAGCCCCTGGGCCCGGGCGAACGTCTCGAGGCGATCGGCGTCCTGCAGTGTGAACACCTCTGTCCTGACATCGTTGACGCCCAGCATTGGCGTGACCCCCAACTGATTCCAGCCGAACGTCTGCCCCTGGCTGGTGAACAGCGTGGTCATCTGTGCAAAGGTCGCCCGCGCTGCATCGATGGCATATTCGCCCATCGACTTGAGTGCCGGCGGCGCGGCGCTGTCGCCATAGTCCATCGCCATCACATTCACGCCATCGACCTTCACGCCAGAAGTAAGGGCGATCTTGACGGCGTTCACGCCGTCCTGCGTGAGCCCCTGCGGCAGCACCGGCAGCGTGAGCCAGACTCCCAGGCCAGGGCGGGTCTTCTGCACAATGGCGATCGCATCCATCTGGAGCTTGAGGGTTTGGATTTCGGCGATGGCGGCCCCTTCGATGTCGAAATCAACCTTGGTGAGCTTCAGCGTGTCGACCATCTCCGCATAGGCAGTCGACAGTGCCCCAGCGCCGAGCCCCCGCTTGGCATAGGACTGCGCCAGGCTCTGCCCAGCGGCCCCGCCCAATGACACCATCACATCGCCGCCGGCAAGCCGCAGGGCATTGATTTCATTGCGGATCGCCACAGCCTGCTCGTTGCTACTGTCGAGCGTTAAAACATCGTAGCCGGCCCAGGCAAGCTTGCCGCTGGGGCTGGCCTGCATGAAGCCGAGCGTCAATAATCCCACGCCGTATTTCTGCGCCAGCCCATCGAGATTGGGCACAGGGTATTGCCCCATATCGACATAGGGGGCGAAGAATTGCTCCTTCCACAGGTCGCCCTTGGTCGGCGTGATCGGAGGCGTGACGGGCGCCGGCGTCGGCGTCGGAGTCGGAGTCGGAGTCGGGGTGGGCGTGGGCGTGGGCATCGTGCCGTGATCATGGCCACCAGGCACGGTCGGACCGATTGATGTTTGGTGGCCGTCGGTGACCTGGCCCACCGGAGCGGTCGGCGTCAGCAGCGCTGTCCGGCTAACGAGCCTGAAGTGCTCGGCTGGGTGGCCGAACGGCACCTCCAACTGATCCTCCACGATCTGGTCGTTGTGGAATTCGATGTTTTCCGGCATGAGCTGTGCCTTTGTCACGCCCACGAGCAGGATCCTCTGGTTGGTCGGCAGGACGGAGATCGACAGGCCCGCGGCCGTGTCTGTCACCGAGAGCCGCTCGCGGGTGCCGAAGTAGAGAAAGCTCAACTTCATCGTGGCCGGATTGAAGCCCTCAATCCGCTGCTGGACTCCATATTCGTGCGACCGCACATAAACTGTGTTGCCGTCCCGGGGGCCGATGCCCTGCTCCCAGGAGACCACGCCGCCGATGTCCTGACGCAGGTGCTCGTTCTGAACGACGCCGAAGTTGGCCATCGTGATGTCGCGGTAGCGGATGCCGCGGAGCACTTGGAACTCGGGTGTCGATGCCCACGGATTGACGATCGCCACCTCGCCGGTCTCCGTCTTGGCGATGATCATGTTGTGAACCGACACGTCAGCGAAGTCGAGGCGGTCGCGGGAGGGATCGAACCCCACGATGTCATCGGCTGCCGGATTGACGCGAAACACACGGCCTGTGGTGCCATCGATTGGCGTGGGCGTGGGCGTGGGCGTGGGCGTGGGCGTGGGCGTGGGCGTGGGCGTGGGCGTGTTCACGCCCGTGAGCACGAAGCCGGTTGGTATATCGCTGCCGGCGGTGGCGTTGAAGCCGACACCCTGTGTCGCTCCCACGCCCAGCGTGCGATCCCAGTCAAAACCCTTGATCACATACTGCGAGCCGGTGTGGCTGACGATCTGCGCATTCCAGATGCTGGTGATGGAGCGGTTGTAGTTAAATGCCAACTGCCAGTCGGTCATGGTGGCGCTGGTGTCGTTGGTGAGCGTCAGCTGCGCTTGCAGCCCCGATCCCCAGTCGTTGACGGTGGCATAGCCCACCGAGAATGCGAGCCGCTCTTCGAGCTTGTCGAAGGGGGCGAGCGTGGGGCGAGCGCGGCGGCGGCCCGTGGTCTCGGTGCGGCGGGAAAACAGGGAGGCGATGCTGCGGGGAAAGCGGGCCAGAAACCAGTTGCGCGACTTCATGGGGGCACCTCGAAAGGGGGGGGTGGTGGCTCAAGAAAAAGCCAGTGAAACATCCGGGTAGACGACGTGCGGGGCGGGTGAAGCCACGCAAGACATTGCTGTCCCGGCGGCGACATGTGCCTGCACGTTCACGTAAAGATGCTGGCGGCAATCTGCACGACGTGCATCTGCCTCAGCGTTGACCCGGCGATCTGCCCCTGAAAGACCGACGTGGAGCGTGCGTGAAAACCTCCGTGCTCCGTACCGCATTCTTGCGCTGCCCTGCAGAGAGGGCAAGGAATCGGTGGCGAAATATTTTTTTGGGTCGATCCGGCGACGTGGTGGGGCGGAAGTGGCCGAGCCGTTATGGCCACCGACCGAAACGTTGCAGCAGCCCTTCTGGGCGATTAATCTAAAGTGTTGCGGCGGAATCAGTTCCGTGTAGTCCGTCGCCATGATGCTGCCGCTCTCAGCCAACTCCCTGCCACACGATTCGGCCCTCATCCTTCCCGAGCGACAGGCACGATGGCCAAAGATCAAGCCGCACGACGCAGCGAGCAGGCCGACCTGAGGCGGCGGCACACCAGGCGACGCGCTCGGGCGGCGGCTGCGGAGGCCGGATTCGGCATCGAGCGGTTGGAGGATCGCCGGCTGCTGGCAATCACCGTCACCAGCGACAATCTTTCGCACTATAAGTTTGGTGCCGACTACCTCTTCACCGACGCCACCAGCATTGACGTCAGCCCGGGGGTCGTCATCGATGCCGGCGGTGGCAATATCACGCTCGCGGCGCCTGCGATCTCAATCGGCGCTGGGGCGAAGCTGCTCTCGAAGGGCACGGCTGGCGCTACCGACGGGGCGATCACGCTCAAGGCTGCCAACCAGACGACGACAGCGCCCCTCAGCCTCATCAACCAGTTCTATGCCAACTTTGCCTCTGCCGGCGGCCAGTATGCCACGATCGACATTGGGAAGGGAGCGCAGATTCAGGGAGGGGCTGTAACGCTCGACGTCGTGTCGGGCGACGCCCTGCCGCAGTGGTGGCAGGATGCGGTGGGAACGCCCATTGCGGGCGTGCTCCTCAAGCAGGCCACCAACACGCTCAATCATTTACTGGCCCTGCCGATCTCGATCGTCATCAAGCAGCCTGAGTCGCGGCTCTCGGTGGCCGAGAACGTTGCGATCACCGGTTCTGGCAGTGTCGACCTCCACTCCCAGGCGGTTGCCCAAGCCGATGCCCGTGCCCGCTGGTCGGTCGTGGCCGACGCGATCCAGAAAGCCACCAACGCGTCCACGGGTTATGGCTTTGCCGCCGGTGTCGCCTACAGCGACGTGCGGTCGAACGTGAGCCTGGCTTCTGGAGTCACCGTCACGTCGACCGGGGGCGATGTGAGCCTTCAGTCCACCATCGTCAACTCCACAACGATGAAAGCCCGCGTCTATCTCAACCAGGGCGTCAACCCGACCAACCCCGACAACGTCGCCTTCTCCGCGGCCGTCAACATCCAGAATTCCACTTCAACGGTGAATCTCGCCGCGGGATCGACGATCCACGCGGCCAACGCGGTGGAGGTGCGGGCTACAGGGACAGACACGAACATCGCCCGACCGAAGACGTCGTCCTACAAGGACGGTCTTGTGGGGATCACCGCCGGAGTGGCAATTGGCACCTCGATCGTGGAGGTGTTTGCCAACGGCACGATCCGCGCCGATCGGGCAGTGGCCCCGGCAACGCTTGTTTTCGACCCCGCCACGACGGTCGACTTCGCGGCAGACACGATCGTGCTACCTGCCGATACGCAGTTCAAAACCGGCGATGCTGTGGTCTATCAGGCCCGCGGCGGCGCGGCTATCCCCGGTCTCGACGATGGCAGCACGTATTACGCGATCGTCGACGCTGTCCGGAGGATCCGGCTGGCCAGAACGCCGGCCGACGCTCTGGCGGCAACGCCGGTGTCGATTCGGCTCGGTCCTGGATTTCCCACGATCGCCGGGGCGGGCAGCAAGGGGAGGCTGCCGATCGTCAGCGTTGCGGCCGACCTCGCCGACACGATCGATCTCGACGCAGCCACGTGGCCTGATGGATCAGCGATCATCGACGGGGAAACGATCACATTCGCGGGTATCGCAGGACGGTTTCTGGGGCGCAACGACGCCGCCGGGCAATTCGTGGGCCCGCTGGCCAATGGCAGCTACCGGATCAGGGTGCTGGAGCCCGACGCGGGGTCGAGCACCACAAGCATCCAGCTTCTCGACGTTGGCGATTCAACGAACACGCCGATTGACCTCAACGACTCCGCCCACTTTGTCACGGCCAACGGCATCTGGCTGCGGGTGAATGAATTCGATGCCGACCTCCAGCAGGTGAATTTCACGTTTCCCGCCGCAGAGGCCGGCGTGACCGCCCCGCCACCCAATCAGGGGCCGACGCTCCTCTCCCTGCCCAATGGGGCAAGCCTGCGCTATGTGGAGGGATTCCGGGGGACGGTGCCGAAGCTGGTCAACGGGACAACCTATTACGCTGTCGTCGATCCCGAGTCGCGGGGGATCGTGCGGCTGGCCGCCACGGCGAATCAGGCGGAGGCAGCTGATCCGGCGATCCAGTCCGCGTGCCCCAGCCTCTCCTACAGCGTGCCTGCCGAGAAGGAAGGGGATCCGCCCGCGATCAGGACAGTCGAGATCGACGGCGTCGATGGGCCGGCCACATTCGTCTTCGATGGCGATCCCGGGATCGCCGACGGCACTGCCGTGATCTATTCGGCGGTGATCGGGAAGCCGATTGGCGGCCTCGTTGACGGCACACAATACTACGCCTTTAGACAGGCGAATCCATATTTTGACGCCACGCTGCCGAAGTTTCTCTACCAGCTGCGGGCCACGGCGGGCACGAGCGCTCCTCCGATCTCCTTTGACCAGTCGCAAACGCTGGAGACGGCAGCCGGAATGCGTCTGCCCATGGAGGCGATCGACACCGACGCACGGTTGGTGGCGGTGACGCTTCCGCCGGCCCCGGTTCCGACGGCTGACTCCACGCAACTCTCAGGCGGCACGATCGCAGTCTCAACCGTACCGGCTGGGTCGGCCCTGCTCTCCACAACCGGCACAGGGGGGAGCTTCCTGCTGCAGTTGCAGGATGGCGACAGCGTTGTCGATCTGGGAACCGTTCCCTGGAACGCGACGGCAGTTGAGGTTGCGGAGGTGATCAACAGTGCCGGCCGTCTTGGCATCTCGGTGAGCCGCGCCATCGGGAATGGCACGCGGCAGTCCCCCTGGCTGCTGGTCGGCTCCGGGATGACGAGCCTGCGATTCGATCCGACCGGGATCACGGGGGGTTCTGTGTACGGCGAGTTCACACAGGAAGGGTTGCGGGCGATTTCCACCACCGCAGCTGCAGGCCTGTTTACTCTGTCGGTCGACACGGGGACCGCGACGGGCACCACCGGTTCGCTTTCCCCCCGCGCCACGCCCGCCGCCGTGGCCGCTGCCCTCGGCAGCCTGCCGGGAGTGCAGGCCACCGCCCGGTTCGGCACCGGTTCCGCAGCCTCACCCTGGCTTGTCGACATCCGCCGGCAGCCCCTCTCCACCGGCGACCCTGTCGTGTTTCACGATGCCTTCGGCGCCGAAACGCTCGGGATCCTTGCTGGCCGCACCTATTACGCCGTCGTGCGGCCCAGCACCGACCAGATTCGCCCCGGGGCGGTCATTCTCGGGCTGGCAGCGTCGTCCTCCGCAGCCCTCGCGTCAGATCCGCAGCTGGTTTCGCTCGACACCTCGATCCAGTTCGAGGCGATCACCGCCGAAACGATGCTGGGCCGGGCGCATGGGCTGGCGCCCTCTCTGGCGGGCAGCATCACGATCAGTGCGAGCCTGACCGCCCGCGACCACGGACTGTCGGCGGCGAAGAACGGTGGGCAGCCCTCGTTCCGAGATCTCATGCGGGGCGACATGGCGCTGTCGGTGGGCCCCAAATACCTGCTGGGGGTGATGATCACCGCCGGTGCTTCATTTCTCAGCAAGGACTACAAGACCGCGGCAAAGGCTGCCGTGAACAACAACCTCGGCAACCAGCAGATCGCCGGGAATGGTTCCGCCTCGGCATCCGACATGTTCGGCCTGTCGGCCGCTTTTTCCTATCTGCAGGGCACGCGGACGGTGCGGACGATCATCGGCGACCAGGCCAATCTGATCACTCCCGGCAGCATCGTCGTTGACAGCGGACTTGTGGAGAAGTTCCGCACCGAAGTTCAGGCCGATCTGGCCAAGCCGAAGAAGACCGCGGTGGCGGTGGCGCTGGCGGTCAATGTGGCCTTCATCGACACCGTGAGCCAGACGATCGTCCGCTCCAACGCCCGGCTCACGGGGGGCGACGGTGTCACGATCAACGCCGGGTCGGTCTATCCGTGGTTCAACCGCGTCGTGGATGGGACCGCCACCGGCATTCTGCCGGAATTGCAGCAAACCTTTTTCACTGGCGCAGATCCCGCCAGTCTTGCGAAGGGGATGATCAAGTCGTTGCGGCTGCCGCTCGATCTGTGGCGTGTTCGCGATGGATTTCACGAGACAGAAGCTGCGGCGGGCGGCCAGCAGAAGAATTTTCTCAATCCCAAGGCCGGGCCTAACCTCGACGCGGTGGTCGGCACGGCCATCGCCGGGGCGTTGCAACTGTTCTGGCTCGACAACCGATGCGAGTCGATCGTCGAGGACGGGGTGCAGATCAATCAGGATCGCTCCGTCCTCGGCTCAACCCTGCAGCCTGTGAAGGTGACTGCCGGGAGTTCGCTCATGCAGTTCACCGTGCCGTTTCTATCCAAGAGCGTCGGGGCGAGTGTGGGGAACGCCGAGGGTGGGGCTGGCTTCGCCGTGAGCTACTTCGCCGTCGGCGACACGACGCGGGCCATGATCGGAGGAACCAACTCGCTTCAGAACGCAACTGGCGTGCAGGCAGCCGCGGCGCGGGGCGACGTTTCAGCCTCAGGACCCACACGCATCGCCTTCGGTGATGGCGGGCTTCTGGTCAACGCCGAGCACTGGGGCGTGATGTTTGTGATGGCCTGGGGAGGAGTGTCGGCGACAGACTGGGGGATCTCCGGAATGGCCTCGGTGATCGACGGCCGCACGACGCCCGAACGGGTCGAGGCAGCGATCACAACGCCCGCCGTGGGCGTTGAGATTGTTCGGCGTCCAGGCACGCGGGGCAGGGTGGTCGTCAACGGGGCCGACAACAGCTATCTCATTCCGATCGCGGGGACGTCGAGCAAGGGGGCCGAGAAGATCGTTGGCGTGGCCACAGCCATCGCCCTGCTCGACCGCACCGTGTCGGCACGGATCGGCGAACTGCCGGCATCCGAGGCCACGCAGGTGGGCGGCATCACCATCGATGTCGCCGGCGATGTGAGCGTCGGTGCCACGGCGGCCGGGGCGATCGTGCCGACGGCGGTGGCCGGCAGTAAAAAAACGTCCAAGAACACGTTCGACGCTGTGTCACGTTGGGACGACGACCTGATGGCCGCCTTTCTGGCCAGTCGTTTGACTCCCAGCCGCGTCGGCATCGGTGCCTCCGGCGCCGTGGCAATCGCGAATGTTGATGATGCGGTCGTCGCCACAGTGAATCATGCGGGCCGGATGGCAGCCGATCTGCCCGCCACGCTGGCCGTCGGCGCCGCCAACACCTCGATCGTCATGGCGAATTCTGGGGGCCTCGCGATCCGCACCGCCGCCGGCGAGGAGAAAGTGTCGATGGGCCTTTCGGGGGCCGTGTCGCTGATCGTGGCTGCTTCGGCCGTGGAGGCGAGCCTCCGGCGGGCGACGGTCGACGGCTTTGCCCTTGACGTTTCCGCAGAAAACTCCCGGCTGATCGGCACTGCCGCGGCCAGCGGCGCGGGGGGCGCTGTCGGCGGTGCGGGCTCCATGACGGTGAACTTCGCCGGATCGGTGGCGATCAATTCGCTCACAACCCGCACGCTCGCCCTGCTTGATGGGGTCAGGGGCACGGGGCTACGGGGAGCCCGGGTGGTCGCCACGACCGATGACACGATCTGGACTGTCGCCGGTTCGTTCGTCGCCAATGTCTCGTCGATTCTCGTGCGCACCGGAGCCAATGGACTTTCCGGCGCCGACAACGGCCGCAGCCTGGCCGTCGGGGCGTCGGTGGCGATCGTCAAGGCGACGGCCGCGACCAAGGCGACGATCAGCAAGGCGGAGCTGACATTCCTGCAGGGCAACCTCGACGTACAGGCGACCGAGTCGTCGCTGCTTGTGACCGCCTCGGGGGGCGGTTCCTACGTCAGCACCGGCGGGACGGTCGATGCCGTTATGTCGACTCGCAACAATGCCGGTTCGGCCGTGGCGGGGATGGTGGCGATTGTCTCATTCGATCCGACCGTCGAGGCCTCGATTACCGACAGCACGGTGACGATGGGTGATACGGGCGGGGACGTGTCGGTGCTGGCGACGACGGCGCTGCTCCTGGCGACAGCCTCTGGCAGTTTTGTTGTCAATCGGGATGGCAACGGCACGCTGTCGGCAAGCATCGGTGCCGCCGTGACGGTGGTGAACTCCAAAGCCGGCAGTTTGTCGAAGGTGGGGCGGTCGAAGGTGACCACGCCGAAGGGGAACGTCCGCGTGCGGAGCACGTATGGCAATCCCTCCGCTGCCGCATGGACGGCGCTCGATCCAGTTGTCAAACAACTCAACATGCCCGAGGCGGGGGGGGCTGCTGTCTGGTCATTTGCGATCGGCGCCGTGGCCGCCGACTCCACTCTGACCGCTGCAGCGTCGGTAAATCTGACGAGCCTCGGCATCTCCCAATCCTCCACCATCGCTGACGACTCGAGCGTGATGGCGCCCGCCGGATCGGTCGACGTGTCGGCCAGCAACGACGCCAAGATCCGCACCGTGGCTGGCTCGATCGCCACCACAGCTTTCACCAGGGACAAGTCGACGCTTTCGGCCGGCGCGGCCATTCTCATCACGAACATAAGTGGGGCGACGAACGCTTCGATCAGTTCGTCAAGCGTCACTGCCGGTTTCGACGCTGCCGTGGCCGAATCGGGAAGCGTCGCGGTTACCGCCGTCGAGCGGGCCGACATCCTCACGATCGCGGCCAGCGGCGTGGTGTCTGGGCAAAACGCCCTCTCGACGGCTGTGGTGTTCAACGACCTCACCGGCCGCGTGGTCTCCGCCACGATCACGGGAACCGCTGCGAAGCGGTCGGCAGTGTCGGCCAGCAAGGCTGTGGCGGTGGCGGCCCGGGAGGAAACGATTCTCACCGCCGTGTCTGGCCAGGTGGCGATTCCGACCTCGACGAGCGCCGCAGTTTCCGCGGGGGCGGCCGGATCGGTCAACACGCTGGGAGTCGACGTGACCGCGGCGATCGAAAACGCCACCGCTCTGTGTGCCGGCGGCGAAGTGGCGGTTGAGGCGGTGAGCGGGGGCACCATCAATGCCTGGGCGGTGGGAGTGAGCGGGGCCCTTGCGGGAAACTCGGGCGGCAGCCTGCTCGGCTCGCTGCCTGTCGCCTTCGTCGGCGCCGGGTCGTTTGCGCTCAACACGGTGGTTCGGCAGACCACGGCCGCGGTTCGAAACAAAGCGTCGGTGACATCGAGATCCCTGACCGTTGACGCCTTGGATGCAGGTGGCATTTTCGCCGTGGCCGGAGCCCTTGCCGCTGGGATCGGTGCCAAGACCGTGTCGCTTGCCGCCGGCGTATCGGTGGCGGTCAATGAGATCGGCACCGAGGCATCCCGTGGCACCGTACAGGCGCTTCTGGACGACGCGACGATCGCGACGACCGGTGGCAACGTCGCCGTGACTGCGACGGCGAAGCCGGTGGTCACTTCGTGGACGATTGCCGGCACCGGGCAGGTGTCAAAGGGGGATGCGGCGGCGGTCGGGCTGGCCGGGGCGGGAGCGAGCAACACCAATCGGCTGGCCGTCGACACGCTCGCTGCCATCACCAGCGCAGCCAGCGTGACCACCGACAGAGCCGTGACTGTAACGGCGAGCGATCTCTCGGTGCTCGACTCCAATGCAGGGGGTGCAGCACTCGGGATCACGCTGGGAAGTTCGGCAGCGGTGGGAGTGACGGCGGGGGCCGCCCGAAATGTGGTCACGGTCACGAATACGGTGCGGGCAGCCGTTGAGCTTTCCTCAATCGGGGCGGGGGGCGATGTGTCGGTCGTCGCCACATCGAAGCAGTCGATCGGTGCGCTCGCCTTCGGCGTGGGGGTGAACGTGGCCGGCGCCGGTGCGGGGGGCGTCTCTGCAGCAGGCTCGGGAGGAATTGTTTCCGTGACGCTGGCAACCTCCACGACGGCCGAAGTGCTCTCCGCAGACGTGACTGCCGGAACTGGCGGGGCGGGTTCGGTCGCTCTTCGTGCCCTCGACACGCCCATGGTTCGCACCCGTGCCGGCGCGGGGAGCCTGTCGGCGGCGTATGGAAATGGTGGTGCCGTCGCCCTGGCACCGGGCGTCGTGATCGCCGACACTGCGATCGGCAACACCGTGGCCGCCCGGATCGGCACGGCCGGCGGAAGTACGAGGCTTCCGGGCGTGAACGCGCTGGGGACTGGCAGCATTGATGTCGATGCTCAGTCGGCCGCCGCAATCGATGCGCTGGGGGTGGCGGTCGCCTTCTCGGCCTCGTTCTCCCCCTCGTTTCTCGCCCTCGCTGTGGCGGTCTCCTTCGCACGGGTCACGGTTGAGGTTGGCAACACAGTGACCGCCGAGATCGCCTCCGGCACGGTTCGCGGCAGCGACATCGGTATCTCCGCAGGCGGCAGGCAGACGATCACCAGCACCGTCGGAGTGGGGGCCGGAGCCTTCAGCGTGGCGGGGGCTTCGGTGGGCCTCTCGAAGGCGAATGCCACTGTGGCCGACACGATTCTGGCCCGCATCGGCACCGCGAATGTTGCCTCACGCAGCGGCGACATCAGCGTGGCTGCGGGGGCGGGGAGCACGCTCGACACCCGGTCGGTGGCCACGGCCGCGACGATCGCGCTCGGCGGCAGTGGTACCAGCGGGGAAGCCTCATCCCAAGACACCTCCCTGATCACTGCCACAGTCGACAGCGGCGCAGCGCTCACGGCTGCGACAGGCAGCGTGAATGTGGTCGTCGGGGGCGTGGTTGGCGACGGTGGCAGTGTGGGATATGGCAGGGTGGCGGCGCAGTCCGATGGTGGCAGTCTGGGCCTGATCACGGTCGGACAGGTTTCCGCCAAGGCAGATCACTCCCAGACGCGGCTGGCCACCGTGGGTGACAATATCAGCCTCGCAGGCGTCGGCGGCCTGAAGATTGATGCCCGATCGGATCCGACCGTGAAGGCCCAGTCGTTTGCCGTCGACGTCGGGGGGATCACCGTCCAACTCAACGAAAGCGTCGCGACGAGTGGCGGCAGTACAAAGGCTGTGGTCGGCAGCAGCGCCACGCTTCCCGCCGTGGTCTTGGTCACAGCGGTCGGCGGCACGACATTTGATGTCGGCCAGTCAGGCGGGGCGGGCGGTTTTGCCTGGGGGTATGGAAACAACGCTGCCACGGCGACGGCCAAGGCCGTTGTCGAAGCCACGCTCGGCGACTTTGCTGTCGCTGCGCCCGGCAAACGGGTCGAGCGCCTCGATGTCAAAGCGATCCAGATCGACGCATCGAATGTTGCGGCAAGCAACGGACTGGGGGCGGGGATCGGAATCGCCACAGTCTCCGCCACGCTCAACGACACGACGTCCACGCGGGCGACGATCGGCAAGGTGGGTGTGGCTGACGGTTCGCGGCCGCTCGATGTGGGTACGCTCAATGTGTCGGCCTCGCGGTCGCAGGTCTATTCCACCACGGCAAAATCCTATTTCGGGGGCGGCATCGCCGGGGGAAGGCCTCTGGCGACATTCAGCACGACAGCCGATGCGCGTGCCGTGGTGGCGGCGGGTGCCACGATATTCACCTCCGGAACCGTGACGCTCGCCTCGTCGAACACGATCCTGCGAACGACCAGCGGCCACTCGGCGGTCGTGAGCGGGGGCGGCGTTGTCTCTTCAGCAGGCGACTCAGCGACCGGCGGCAGCACGCTCACGATCGATACCGGCTCGCGGGTTCTGGTCGGCGATGGCGTCAGGATCACCTCCGGCATGAGCCGGCTGGCTCCTGGCGGAATCACCATTCTGCCCGAGTCGAATGTCTTGATCGAGGAGAGTGTTGGCACCTGGAGCGGCGGGGTGTTTTCTTTTGGCGGGCTGGCTGCGAAAACCACCGCCACCGTGGCGACGAAAGTGGAGATTGGCAGTAACGTCACGCTCTCGACGCGCGGCGACCTGGCCATCGGCACCGCCACCAGGGTGACGGCCACCGAGAGTGTGGTTGGAGTTTCGGGGGGAGCCACGGCCCAGGTGGCGTTCAATGCCACCGCCGACGTAACGGTGAACCAGCAGATCGTCTTCGGCTCCCAAGCCAGGATTGCGGCCGATGGCGAGGTGCGGATCACCGCCGGTGAGGATCCGGCCAATGGCGCTCCGACCGGCATCCGTGTCGGCGCGGTCGTCAACGGCGAGACCGGCGGGGCGGTGACGTTTATCAGCGTCGTGGCGAAGGCCAAGCTGGCCAACACCAGCAGCGTGGTCTTCGGCGCGGGAGCCGACGTGGGCAGCGGCGGCGACATGCACATCACCGCTGGGACAGGCCGGCCGAGTGTCACCAGCGACGGCAAGGTCACCTATTACGATCTCGAGGCGTTGTGGGACCTGATTACTGGCGGGGAGAATGTGAAGCGGGCGACCGACACTCCGCAGCAGAACAACACCTCGACGGTGACGCTCGCAGGAACGTTTGCGGCCGGAAGTCTGGGGAATGTGGCGCTGGCGATTCCTGCCGGCTTCAGTTCCGGCTCGCTCGTCGGCACGCCGGCGATGCTGCTTGGCCTCCCCGTAGCGGCCACGTTCGACGACACGTTCGATTCGCAGGCATTCGTCGCGGCACGCTTCGGTGACGCGAGTGCCCAGCTCGCCGCGGCCGTGCCGGCCGCCGGGAAGGGAGTGCGGGTAGGACCGCTCTATGCCAGCGGCGGCAATCTCACCGTTCGCGGTGATCTGCTCGGGGGCACGGCGACGCTCGTCGCCAATCAGGCCCACGTTGCGATCACCAACGCAAGTCCCCATCATCTCGTGCTCGACACCGTTGCGATCGCCAATACCCCCGCCGGCGCGATCACGCTGCTCGATGGCTCAGGGAAAGATGTCGGCAGGCCCGGTGGGTGGGGTCTTTCGGCCGATTCCACAGCCCCCTCGATTCTGATCACTCAGACCTACCCGGAGTCGCTCGCCGGCAGTGCCTTTGGTCCGGCGGTGTTTCTCACCAATGCCGCCCGTAATCCGAGGGGCGATGTGAGCATCACCAATGCCCGCGGATCGCTCGGCGTGATCGGCACGATCGCCGCCAGGAGTTTCGATGTTGCCGTGCCCGGTGGCACGGCGGTGTTTTACGTCAAAGGGGCGGTGCACGCTGGAGGCTCACCCGCGACGGCGCAAACGATTCCCGCGCTGGCAGCGGTCGACGCGAACCTGTTCGGTGATATTGGGCCCCTGCTGGCGAACTACGGCCCTGCCACCAGAACCAGGGACAGCACGACGAACAGGCTCTTCTCGGCCGATACAGTCGCCAGCGCCACCGGCAGCACGTCGATCGACGCCCGGCAGATCGCGATCTTTGCCGATACGATCAACATCAATGGCGACATGCTGGTGGGATCAGTCGCGACGCCAAACCAGTCGGTTGTGGTGCCGGCCGCACTGCAGGCCGAACTCGCGCAGTACCGGAGCGATTTTCTGGCCGGCCGGCAGGCCAGCCCGCTCTATTCCATTCCCGCTGCCAAGCTGGGCACGAAGGCTGCCGGCGATGCAATCCTCGGCGTGACGTTCAACGCGCAGACCGGCCAGATCGTCGTCGATCCTGCCGATCTCGCCGGCGGCACCCGTCTGACGCTGGTCGGCAAGATCATCAATTCCAGTGCATCTGCCGGCGTGATCAAGGTCCGGACCGATGGCGGCGGCGTGACGATCGACAACCAGACATCATTCTCCCTCGTGACGCAGGCGATCACCACGCCCGGCACCGGCAATTCCACGACAGTGCGGATCGTTGACATGCTCAAGCCGGAGGCCACCCGGCAGACCGTGTATCGCTCGCTGGGGGGCGAAGTGCTCGTCTCTATCGGACCGGCGACGGCCGATCTGCTCGCCGGCACGCCGACGCAGCGTTTGGACGACAGCGCGTCTGTGACGTACCAGCCGACGACTGACGCACGGTGGACGTCGACACGGACGCGGTTGGTCGGATTCGGGTTTGGACAGCCACTCTATGTGTCACCGTGGGAGTATGGCGGCGGCAACGACCCGACAGCGGGCAGCGTGGTCATCCTGAACGGAAGCGCAGGCGAACGCACAGTTGAAACGCAGTATCTGGTTGGTCCCGACACGGCACGCTTCACCGTCACCGATTCGATGCGGGCCGATTATCCGATCGGCCTGTCGTTCACTGGATCGGCATCTGCCGCCGTGAGGATCGATTCGGCGGCTTCTGTTCTGCTGCGCGAGGGAATCGAGGCGGCCAGCGTGTCGATTCGTGCGATCGTCGGCTCGATCGATGGGGTTTCCGGAATTGAATCGATCGTGGCCGGCAGCGTCAGTCTTGCGGCCGCTGGCAGCATCGGTCGCGGCGAGCGGCCCCTCTCCATCACGGCCACCACACTCAGCGCCATGTCGGGAGCGGGGGATGTCTCCCTGGCGATCAATCGGAATCTACCGATGCAGGCGGTCACGCTTGGCAGCATCGGAGCCTCTGCTGGAGGGATGGTGTCGATTGAGGCTGGCGGCGACATTTGGACCGCGCCTGCCGATCCTTCGATGCCGGTCGATTTCACCATTCTGGCCGGGACCATTGCGATCGTCTCCCGGCAGGGAAGCATCGGCATGCCCGCAGCGCCGCTGAGAACGAGCGTGGCGCCTCTCGGCGGGGAGGCGGCGACACCACTGCGCCTCGATGCCACTGCTGCCGGCACTATCCACGTCTCCCATCTGGCGGGTGACCTGCTCGTTGGGACCGTCACGGCCAGTGTGGGGAATGTGTTGCTGCGGGCGGCTGGCAGCCTCTATGACGCTCATACGTGGACGGTCACGCCGGACCGTCAGGCGCAGATCGATACAGTGCTTGCCGATCTGGGCGTTTTCGATGACGAGAAGGCGATTGCTGACGCGGTGGCGGTCTATCAGGCCAGCGTGAAGAGCCACTACCTGCGGCTCTGGTCGATCCGCAACGACGGAGTGGTGTTTGACGGCCGCCTGCAACTCCGCCAAGAGGCCTACGGCAAATGGTCGGCCATCACGGCGGCTGCTCTCGGCCTGCCGAATGGATCCTGGCCTGGTGATCAGGCGGTGCTCGACGAGGCAGCCAAGGCCTATGCCACCGAGCAGGGATTTTTCGACAGGCTCATCGGCGGCACCTGGAAATCGCTGGCTCCCTTCACCACCTTTGATAGCGAGTTTGTCTACCAGCCCACGGTCGCCCAACGCGAAAAGCTGGTGGCCGACCTCGGTCTCGATGTCCGTTCGATGCTTCGTCAGGTTGGCGTCGATATGGGGGAATCGACGCGGCCGTGGGATCCGGCGGTGCGTGCCGGCAGCGCGGTGAACGTGACGGGTGCCACCGTCACGCTTGTCTCCTCTGGCGGCACGATCGGCAAGATCGGCGACGTGGTCACGATTCTCGGCTCAGAACTGCGCAGGGGATCCCTGTCTGACACGCAGCGGTTCGAACTCGAGATGGCCGGTCGTCGTGGCGACGCCGTGAAGGTTTCGGGTGGATTTCAGTTTCGCGTGTTGCGACCTGTTGTTGTGGCCGCCTCCACCCGGCTCGATGCCGAGGGAAGGCTCGGTGTGGCGGTGGCACAGCCCGCGGGCATTCTCCCCATTGGTACCGTTCTCGCGACCTCCGGGGACGTCGACATCGCAGCTGCGGCGAGCATCGTCAATGCGCAGGGCATAACCGGGATTGCGACACGCACGCCCGCCGACTCCACGGTGGTGACGACAAGGCTCTTCTCCCAGGCCGGTTCGATCGGCACGGCGAGCTCGCCCCTCACGGTGACCGGGGGAGCGGTGGGGGCAGGGGCGCTGTCAGGCAGCGTGCATGTATTGCCGGGGACTGTTATCCCCGAGGCTCCTCCGCAGCCACAGCCAGACGATGCCAGCGATCCGGATCAACCGCGCCGGCAGGAGCTGGAGCGGATTGATCTCACTCCCGGCTCTCTCAGCACGTTTGTGCTCGGGGGCACGGCACCGGGAGCCGGAAGCGGGTTCCACGATCAGGTCATTGTGACCGGTGCAGCGATCCTCAACGGCACGATCACGGTTCGCCTTGCCTCGGGGTATCTCCCGCAGACGGGCGACGAGTTTGTGGTCATGACGTACCAGAGCGTTCGCGGGACGTTCACGGCCGGTCGGGGGCTCTTTGGCCTTGCCGATGATCTGTGGTTTGAGGTGGTCCAAACCGGCGACGAAACGACTGCCGGCAGTGTGAAACTGGTGGCCCGTCAGTTTCTCCCGGGAGCAAGCGCAGCGCTGTCTGTCGCCGACACGTTCGGTGTGGATGTGGCAGGAACAAAGAACCAGATCGGCGAACTGCTCAACCATGAGTATTTCGGTCTCGACATTCAGGTGGCCTTTGAGGGTGGATTCACCTACGGCGATGTCGACGTCCACGGTCGCGTGGCGCTGCGGTATGCCCCGCGCTATGACCGCTATGAGATGTCGATCAGCGGGCAGGCTGCGGTCGGACAAGCATTCGCTATGTCGGGAGATTTTCTGGCGTCGGTCGGGATTCAGGAGGGGGGCACGGTCACGAGCGTGGCGGTGGTCGCCGACGACGTGGAACTTACCACCTGCCTCGGCGGTACGACCTTCGCCGCCCACCATGGGCGGATCGGTCTGCTCGTGAGTGACGCTGGCGTGGCCTTTGAGGGTTCGGCCGGAATTCTCGCACAACTGAGCAGTGATCTGTCTCTGTACGCCGACGAGTTCAGCGTCCACTACAACCCCACTGAGGTCGACTACTCGGGTGTCATGTTCTCGCTCGACACAGTGAGCTACGTATTCGGAGCGCTCAAGTCCCATACGTTCGGCGTGGAAGTCGCCGACGGCGAGATCATCGCAGGTGGGTTTCTGCGGGCGAGTGGAAACTTCGCCATCAACGGCTTCTCGCAGAAGATCAGGCTCGCTGATGGTGTGGAGATGATGTCGGACGTGCTTACGATCGGCGGCGCGAATCTCGGCGGCTTCGCCGGGGCCGGCGCCGGCACCGATTCGGCGGTGGGCGTGAGCATCACAAATGTTGACATCGCTGCCGCGATCATCACGGAGCGGGTGGATGCCGGAAAAACGGCCCGCCGCTGGACGACGGTTGAGGGGAGCGGCACGTCGGCTGCGCTGGTTGGGGTCACCGGCGTGACCGGCAGCCTGACAGCCACCGCCCTGTCGCTCAATCTCGCCGCCGCAGATGGCAGCCTTGTCGATTACGCGGCCGGCAAGACGCAGTTAACTGTTCAGACGGGTGCCGGCAGCGGGACGGGAGGAACGCTCCTTGCCGATGGATCGAAGGGCCAGATCATCCGTGTCTCTGGCACCGCCGCCTTCGCTGTCGAGGGGGCGCTGTCGGTTGCCGGTAGCGTCGGCATCAGCCTCGAGGGCTCAAACGTGATCCTCGTTGGCAGCGGAATTGCGGCCCAGTTCGGCTCCCCCGATGCGCAGACCCATTTCAGCGTCACGGGAGCCACGTTTGGTCTGCTTGCCACGGGCACCGAGACCGCTTTCGAGCTGAGTCAGGGAGCGCTATCCGCGTCGATTGCCGGGTTTGCGAGCGTGCGGGCGGCATCAGTCGTCGCCCAGTACACCTCCTCCGAGACCGCGATCGTCGCCACACGGAAACTCGACACCGGCACGGCGTCGTACACCTTCAGGAACGCCATTGCCAAAGACACGGTTCTCTTTGCTGTCGATGATTTTCAGGCCAGCATCGCCGACTTCGTCTCGTTTTCCGGCAGCGTCGGATTCAAGAGCGTTGGCACTGGCTTTGTCGCGGTCGGCTCTGGCATCCAAGCCACCCTCGACGGTGGCGAGGTCGCCAGCCTTTCGATCACAGACGGAGCCTTTGGTCTGCGGGTGAGCGGGGGCGAGACGGCGCTCGAGCTTTCTGGAAAGCAGTTTTCGTTCGAAATCGGCGGCCTTCCCGCCGCAAAGGCTGACACGGTTTTCTTTCGCTCCACCTCCGCGGGCGCGACGGTCGCCAAGCGAGAAACGCTCTCCATCACCAAAGATGTTGCGTATACGTTCGCGGAGCCGATTGCGCCAGGCACCATCGCTTTTTCGTTCACGGGATTCGAGGCCGCCATCTCCGATGGGCTTACGCTCTCCGGGAGCCTGGGATTTGGCCGGGTGGGGAACGATCTTGTGGCAGTGGGGAGCGATGTGAATGCCTCGCTCACGGCTGGCGGCTTCGCGAGCATCGCCGCCACCAACGCTGCCTGTGGACTGGTCGTCACCCGTGCTGGCCTGGCGTTTGAACTGCAGGGGGGCTTTTCTGCCTCGATCGACGGCCTCGCCAACATATCTGCCGATCGGACGGTCGTGCAGTATGCCTCGAGCGGCCTCGCGATCGCAGCCGGCCGGCGGTTGGGGATCGGCGCTGCCAGTTACACGTTCGCCCGCGACATTCCGGCGAACACGGTCGCCTTTTCGGTCGAGGGCCTCAAGGCAGACGCCACAGGCTTTGTGCCTATCAGCGGCAGCGTCGGGTTTGCGGTGATCGGTGGCGATCTGGTCGCGGTCGGCGCTGACATGACGGCCGGATTCATGGGAGAACAAGGGGGCATTCTTGACGAGCATGCCCGATTTGGCCTTGTCGCCAGTTCCGCAGGAACAGCCTTTGAGCTTGGGGCTGGTGTCCTCAGGATCCAGATCGCGGGCCTGACAGAGGTGCGATCGGGATCGACCTATGCCCAGTTCGCGACAGCAGGCATGGCAATCGCCTCGAACCGGTCGATCGCAGCCGGAGGGCTGGGCTACACATTCGCAACCGGCATCCTGCCCGGTGCGAGTGGCTTCGCTGTTACCGGGTTCCATGCCACGGTCAGGGATTTTGTGTCGCTGGCCGGCGACGTCGGATTCAGCGTGATCGACGGCAGGATTGTCGCCGTGGGGGAGAACGTCGCGGCCACGCTGGCTGCAGGGAATCTGGCGAGCCTCAGCGTGTCAGGCCGCTTCGGTATGCGGGTGAACGACGATCAGGTGGCTCTCGAACTGACTGGCAGCAATCTACTGGCAAACGTGGCCAATCTGGCGCACGTGAGGGCCGACCACGTGTTCGTTCAATACACATCGCCGACCGCGGCGGTGACACAAAACGAAACGCTTCGTGTCGGCCAGGCCAGCTACACGTTTGCGAAGGCGATCTCCGCCGGCACCGTGGCCTTCGATGTCGCGGGGATCTCCGCTGATCTCTTCGGTGCAGTGACCATCAGCGGGGATATCGGCTTTGCCTACAAGCCTGAGGAAATGCTGATTGCCGCCTATGCCACCGACTTTTCCGCCGCCTTCAGGCTCGGCGACCAGATCGAGGCGAGCGTCAACCATGCCACATTGGATATCCGTCTCGGCAGCCAGATGCTCTTCGACCTGCAGGGCGACATGCACCTGAAGGCATTCGATCTGATCGACGAAACGCTCCGCGTGCGCGTCAGCCCCGACTACCGTCGTCTGACGCTCGACGATGGCAGTCAGGTGGACGGAGCGGTGCTTTCGTTCGCCGCGGCGCTGCCCGATCTGTTTTTCGGGATCGATGGCGTCGGACTCACGCTCAATGAGGCCACGTTGGGCTTTGCGGTGGCCACCGATCTGGGGAGCAACCGATTCTGGGTGGCTGCCAAGGCCGAGGCGGCTGTGGCAGGTTTTGTCGGCATCGACGCTTTCACTGCGAAGGTGGCCGATGCTGCGGTGGTGATCAACACCGCCACTGTGATCGGTAACGACGGCCGGTCGGTCGACTGGTCGAAGACGCCTTACACGCTTACGCCAATGCTCCTCGGCGATGCTGCCGCTGGCCGGCCCGATTCTTCGCCAGCAGTTCCGATCACGCTCGATATGAAGGGGCGAACGCTC
Source organism: uncultured Planctomycetaceae bacterium (assembly GCA_903885565.1). Lineage (GTDB taxonomy): Bacteria > Planctomycetota > Planctomycetia > Pirellulales > UBA1268 > CAISJI01. The sequence goes on along the minus strand of CAISJI010000232.1, from coordinate 37,573 downwards.
GCCGCGAGTGGCGATGCGACCATCAAGCTGCTGGGAATTGCCGATGTCGTGGGCCAATTTTCCTTCGAATCGTCCCGTCGCGATATCACGCTTATCAGTGGAGCGAAAGTCGACGTCGATGCCCTCACGATCGGTATCCAGCACGCCCATGCGTTCATTGGCACCACAAGCGACACGGGCGGTCGCGAGGGACTCAGCGCCACCGACGTCAATCTGGCCTTTGGAGTGTTCACCGAGCGTTCGCCAGCTGCCGGGGCGCCCCATCGTCAGTGGTCGTTGCTTGATGCCTCCGTCGGCCGGTTCGAACTGACAGGAATCGAAGGGGTCTCGCTCTCGGCAGTGAACGTCGCCATGGGCTACATCCATCTGCCTGATGCCACGCCTGGGACGGCGATCGACATGGCGACGCCCATCGCCTACGACAGCAGTCTGGAGTTCTCGCTGGGGGCCGAGCGGTTGCGTCCGGGGAGCACCAGTCTGTTCACGTTCGGCGGTGACTTCGACGTGAACGTCAGGGGGCTCGTGCAGTTTCATCAGAATCTTCAGGTCGATGTGGAACTCGACACGCTGAAGGTGTTCGATCCGGTCACCAAGCAGCGCACCGACGAGGAGGTCGCCACGATCTCGTTCGCGGCGCTCAATCAGGATCTCTTCGCGGGCGACGTTTCGCGTGGTGAGCGGGCTGGATTGCAACTGACGGGTGTGGATATTGCAGCCGTCATCGCCTTCGGTCCGCAGACCGGCTCGGTATGGGTGGCGGTCGAAGCCTCGGCGACCTCTGCCAGATTCGTCGGCCTTGACGGCGTTGCACTGTCAACCCAATCGGTCGACCTGCGGATCAATCTGCCCGATCACCGCGGAAATGTGATCGACTTCAGGGCCCAGCCGCTCGAAGTGCCGACAGGCTTGGCGATCGGGGTGGGAGGCGTGGGGGGCTCGGTCTGGGGCGACGGCCAGAGTGCCACGATCGCCCTCGACGGTAGTGTCGGTGCGGAGGCCGTGCTCGACGTCTCCGAGAGCCTGATCAGCGTCGCCTCCTTCCTCCATGTCCGTGGTGACTTCTCATTCCGGATTGGCGCCCACAGCGAAGGACTGCTTGTCAGGGGGCTGGAGAGCGGTGGCGGGGCAACGAGGCTCGACGACCGGTTTGCCGTCCTGTCGCTGGCGGCTACCAACGTCGACGTCTTTGTCGGCTACGCAGGCGCCGGTCCGACTCCCTTCGCTGGAGACGGGGTTGCCGCCGATGCCGTCGGCCTCTTCGCCCGCGACATCGATTTCGGCTATGCCGTATTCACCGACGGGTTGTATCTATTCGATGCTCTCAGGCTCGATCTGCCCGAGGCGTCGCTTGTGGGCCTGGGGGAGAAGGTCACAGCCACGCTCCGCGATGTCGAGGTACGCCGGAACTCCGGCCTGCGGCTTCTCGACCTGCGGCCGGCTGCGGTCGACTTTCCGGGGACGTTTGGGCCTGCAGGGTATACGCTGGCCACGTCGGGCGGCACGGTGACCCTCGACTTGAGCGAGGCCGCCCAGATTGCGGCCGCGGTGGCCGATGCTCGGCTCGTGGTGGACGGTTTTCTCTCGCTGGAGGGTTCACTCGCCTTCAGCGCGGGGGGGCAGACATTCGGCGCCCGAGCGGACGCCGGTCTTCTCAAGGCCATCCCGGGCGTTTCGGTGACGGGTCTGACTCACGATCTGTTTACGATTCAAGTCGGCGGCACCGGCCTGCGGGGCTTCGCCGGAGTGACGGTCGCCGGTCCTGAGGAGGCTGCGCCCGGAAGAATCGGGGTGGCGATCGAGGATGTCAGCTTCGGTCTGGCCATCATGGCTGCGACCAGCATCAGCGGCATCACGATTCCTGGCGTGGCGGGGATTCTGCCGGTCTATATCGCGGCGAAGGCCGCCGTGGGCAGGGCCTCGATCGTCGGAGCAGACGACATCATCACCGCCACCGCGGCCGACGTGATGATCGAGATCAACACGAGCTACTCGACGGCAATCGGCGCCGCATTCGCCTCCGTGGGCCTTCCCGGGCTCTATGAGGCCTCGATGGCAGTGCTGCCGATGCCGTCGCTCGATCTGCAGGGCACAGCTTTCGGCGGCACCGGGCTTGCCATTGCGACCGGCGATCGGGCGCATCCGATCCTCCTCGATTTCCGCCAGGAGGTGATCGCAGCAGAGGTGGGCTATTTTGAGGGAGACCTGGCGGGTTTCGTGCAGGTGGCGGGGGCAATGGCCTTCGCCAAACGTGGCGGCGAGAAGGTAACGCTTACCGGCGGTCGAGAGATCAGTGTTACGTCGCTGGGCATCTCAATGTCTGACGTGCGGGCCTTCATCGGAACGGGAAGGTATTGGGGCCGCAATCCCACCACAGGTCGAATCGATGGCAGCGTGACCGACCCCACCGCCGCCGGCTTTGTTGTCGATACCCTTGATCTCGGCGGCGTGTTCATGCTGAACACTTCGCCTCTTGAGCCGGGGGTTTATGCGGCGGCCCATGTCGGCATGCAGAGCGTTCGTATGACTGGCGTCACGGGCTTTACCGCCGAGGTGCGGGCGTTGTCGCTCGATCTCAATACAGCCGCCAGCCTCGATCTGAGGGCGGTTGACTTCAGCCGCTCGACGCACGCGGTGCGTAGTGAGTCGGGCGCCATCATCCTGCAGCCAGGCTACGCAATCGCCGGGCCACAGCAGGCGATGCCTGTCGTTCTCTCCTTCGACAGGGCGCTGTTGCAGACGCAGGGACTGGCTGATTTCAACCTCCTCAATGTGGCCGTCATGGAGGGCAGATTTGATCTCAGGGCGGACTCCGCTGGTGTGTTGGTCTACGTTGACGGCACCGGCCGACTTGGCTCCCCGGACGGCTTCCGCATCGAGGTCGGCCAGTTTCAGGCTTTTCTGTTCGTCAATGCTCGTGGTGTGGCAGCCAAGGCCACGCTGGAAGTTGATCCGATTGTGCTCGGAACGGCATTCTCGCTCACGACCGACACGCTCGATCTGGCGATCAATACAACCGGCAAGGACGTTCGCTATACGATCCCCGAGGCGATCCGGCGGGCCGGGCAGCCTGATTCGATCAGTGTTTCAGCGATTCCGCCGGGGGGAACGACGGCCGCGGGCTACGTGGCTGCCTCCGGCGGTGGGCAACTGAAACTGCTCGACGCCGTTTCGCTTGTCGGCAGTTTTCAGATCCTGCTCAAAGCTGATGTGTCGACGCTCTTGTTCGATATGACTGTCGACATGCCGGTCCTGAATCCGGTACGCGTGGCCGGTGCGCTTGAGTATGTCTCGGGCACCAGCGGTGGCTTGTTCGGCAGCCTCGGGGTGGGAGGAGCCTACGGGGCCAGCATCATCAATGTGGCGGGCTTCTCGCTCAACGCGTCGATGCTGCTTGAGGTGAACACCAGCCCGATCGAGCGCCCGGTGCGGTCCATGCAACGCCGTGGCGAATCAGATCCCGATGGCGACGGGTATGTGCTCCGGTCCGTGCCCGCCAGAACGGCGCGGCTTTCCGGCAACGGGCAGATCGCTGCCGGTGGTGTCGTGCTCAACGGGGTGGTCGAGATGGTCGCCGATGCGGGGCGGTTTCGGCTCTGGGTTGCGACGGAGGCGGATGTCGGCTTCGGCTCCGTGATCGTTACCGGAGAGGCTTGGGTGCTCTACGGCAATGGCCGCGACACAGCCTTGGTGCTCGATGCCCGGATTTCGGGGCAGGCCGGTCGAATGGCGGCCATCGATGGCTCCGTGACAATCAACACCGGCTCTGTCGACTTCGTCACTTCGTCGGCCACCACGGTGAAAGCGAAGACGGCCTTTGACGCCCGATTCTCTTCCGCGCTCGATGTCGGCCTGTTCAATCTGGCCGTGGCGGGACGGATGTTCAAGCAGGGGGATCTCTTTGAGTTTCGGGTCGACCGGGGCACGGCCAATTTTTTCGGTGTCGCCACGCTCGATGTCAGCGGTTTCTATCGTTCCAACGGTGCCTATCTGTTTACCGCCGCCGGGAGTACGGCATTCACGCTGCTCGATGTCACCGTCACCACGCATCTAGCGATTTCGCTCGGTCGTGATGCTGCGGGAACGAACACCTTCAAGGGAGAAGTGCTGGGCACGACGGCCTACGACTGGGGCTGGCTCGGAAAGGGAGATGGACCGAGCTTCCGGGCCTACGCAGCCTTCGGTCCGACGACTGTGTCGTTCGCCATCCGCGTTTCGATCCTTGGCATCGTGATCCCGATCGAACATACCTGGAAGAGCAAAGGGAATGCCGGAGCCGAGCGACCCGATCCGGTGCTGGCGCGACTCAAGGGGGGGGGCGTGCTCGTGCTTTCGGCCGGCGACGCACCCGAGCGGTATGGCGATGCCGGTGGTGCCTGGTACGGCAGCATTCTCAACGAATCGTTCCAGATCGATGCGGCCCGGGACAAGGACGGCAGGCTGGTCCCCGGCAGCGTTGTGGTGCGGTCGCTTGGGATCGAGCAGACATTCACCGGCGTGACCACCATCGTGGCTGACGGCGGTGAGGGCAACGACTTTCTTGGGATCGGCACCGGCGTCGATGCTGTCCTGCAACTCCGGGGCGGCCCGGGCAGCGACACGTTCCTCGTGGGCGATTCCGTCGCCGGAAGCATGTTCGATGGTGGTGGGGGAATCGGGTTTGACTCCATGAAAGTTGCCGGACCATACGCCCAATTCACGCTCATCAATGACGGTCAGGGCGGTTCGATAGCCCCGGTGGCGAATGCCGCCTCCCGATCGACCTTCGCCGGCATCGAGACGCTGAATTTCGATGACCGCACGATCTCCAGCACCTCCGCTCCGATTGACACCCGGGCGCTTGCCGGGCCGATCGTCAACGGGGATGTGCATCTCGATCTGCGGACATACGTGGACGGCCAGCTCGTTGCCAACTGCGATCTGCGGCCGGATAACAGCGAGCCGAATACCGGTACCGGGTCACGCGGCAATTTTGAATTTCCTGACGCACTTCTGGCGACGGCCGACCGCGATGGGAACGGCATCGTCGATTTTCGTGACGGGCTCGTGGTGGTGGGTACCTCTTCCGACAACGGCATCGGCACGACGACGAGCGTCATCGACTCGATCACCGGATCAGATCTTGGCTTTCCGCTCGTCGGGCTCCCGGGCCACGACGTCAGCCTCCTGACCACGCTGAAATATGCCACGCTCCTCCGCTGGCGGCCCGACCAGACGATCGCCGGGCTGCCGGTGACGCCGGAACTCATCAATTTGGTGATGCCCCTGATCTTCGCCAATACCCCCTCCACGTTCGCCAACGACGACTTTGATCCCTACGTCGCTCTGGCATCCTCCGATCCGGCTGAGGTGGCTCGCGGCGTCGATAACATCCGCTTCAGCTACTCCCGTCTGGCCGATGTGCTGACCGTCATTGAACTCTTCAGGCAGTTCGGGCTCGATTTCACCGCCGAGGCAGCGTGGGGCTACGTGCCCGATCCCACTCGGGCGGACCAGCCGGAAATCGTGGCGTTCAGCGCCTATTCCTACGCAGTCGCCACGCGGTTTGGCGAGCATCCTCTCGACTCGCTCGGCCGGCCGGCCGTGGCAGCACAATACGACGCCACGAACCCGATCCACGTGCGGGCGATGCTTAAGGAGATCCTGTGCGCCTACCCCACGCAGCGCCTGTTTGACCTTGAGCCGGCGATCGTGGCGGACTTCGTGGCCAAGCCGACTGCCGAGCAGCAATCCCGGGTCGATGCGGCCATTGAGAAGCACTTCGCCACCTTTCTCGACAACGTTGCCGACGGGCTTGTGCTGGCCCAGAAGGCGCTGATCCGGCGCGTCGTCGATTCAGCCGAGCTCAGTGCGCTTGTGCCGGCGGTGGGCACGCAACTGCTCGTACCCTCGGTGGCCGGTCTGAAGCGGCTCTTTATCGACACGCTGGCGAGTGACCTGATCGAGCAGGCAGCCAAGTCGCCGGCGGAGTATCGTGCCGCCTTTTATCCGGTCTTCTATCAACCCAAGCCTGTGGATAACGCTGCCGTCGCAGCAACCGGCCTCATTGGCCTCACGGCTCCCGGTGGTGGCGGGAGCGAGGTGACGCTCACGCCTGACAGCGATGGCCTCATCAAGATCACGCTCGACTTTGCGGATGAGCGGGGCCCGCTGGCCGCGCCTGATTACGGCCTCGCAGTCCGGTATCGGCTCGGCGGCACGGCGCGGGAAGGGATCGACTACACCATCGTGGGTGATGGCGGCATTCCGATTGCCACGATCTATCCGGGCGAATCGATCGGCGTTCTTTTTGTGCGGGTGGCTCCCGAAGCACTCGCGTCCGGCGACCGCTTCATTCAGATCGAGCTGTTGAGTGCCGATTCCGGCGTGCGAGTCGACGGCACGCGGGCGGTGGTGACGATCGCCCTCGGCGCCAGCGGGCTGCCAGGCACGGCCCCAACGGGGCTCCGGGCAACGTTTGTTCCCCATGAGCTCGTGACCTCTGGCGGTGTTGATCCGGCCGTGCTGCGGGCACCAGCCGGTGGCAGCAACGTCGTCCTTCGCGGAGTGAATGGCCGGGCTGATCTGTTTGTCGTCGGCGACACTCAGTCGGCGGGGATGCCCTTCATCGAAAACTTCCACGCCGCCGACGGCGACCAGATCTGGATCGCCGCAGGCGATCTCATCACGCATCGGCGTGACAACCAGCTTTCCGCGGCTGCCAGCCGGGCTGCGGCGCTGGAATCGCTCCGCACCGAGTATGGCGTGGAGACGATCCAACGGCTGTCGGCAGATGTTCTCGATGCCTTGATCGCAGCGCGGATCTCGGCCGCGTCGCCACTGGCGCCCTTTGAGATCACCCAGCTCAACACCTACGGCGGGTTCATTTTTGATGTGAGTGGTCGGCAGGCCGTGGCGATGGTGAGTGATTACTCGGCGGCCACGGGCGACTCGGCCTGGTCATCGCTGAGCATGAATCCGGCTGGCGGCACCGCGATCGCCACAGAGGTCCGGCTTTCGGGCACGACCGTTGTAGAGAGGTCGCCAGCGGGAACGGTTGTCGGCACGCTCACCACGCTTGGTGGACGCGGAACCGGGCCATACGCCTACACGCTTGTGCCTGAGGTCGTGGACAACTCCCCCTTCGCCATCGTCGGCGACCGGCTGGTGACCGTTCAGCCACTCGATTACGCCTTGCAGGCCTCGTATCAGGTGCGGGTTCGTTCGCTCGGGGCCGACGGAATCTTCTTCGACGGCTCATTTCTGATCGTCATTGCCGATCTCGGTGATGCTCCGCGCGACCTTCATCTCACGGGCGACTCTGTGGCGGAGAATCGCCCCGCAGGCACCGTCGTGGGTTCACTTGCAATTACCGACGCAGATCTCGGCGACAGCATTACCTACACGCTCATCGGCGGCGAGGGTGGCGCCGACAACCTCTCGTTTGGAATCAGTGGCGACCGGCTTGTGACGGCTGCGGTGCTTGATCGGGAGTGGCTTGCCACGCGGTCGGTGCGGATCCGGGCGACCGACTCCCAGGGCCTGTCGGTGGAGCGGGTGTTTGCGATCCGCGTGCTCGACGCAGCCGATACATCGATTCCTGTGCTGCTCTCAGGGACGTCGGTCGCAGAGAATCGACCGGCCGGCACTCGTGTCGGTCTGCTTTCGGCGCCTGGAGCGGGGAAAGGGGTGGCCTATGCACTCGTCGCGGGAGAGGGGGCGGCTGGCAACGAGGCATTCGTCGTCAGGGGCAACCAGCTCGTCACGGCAGCGGTGATCGACTTCGAACGCACGCCGTCGTTTTCGGTGCGCGTGCGGGCGACGGATAGAACCGGTGTCTTCTCGGAGCGGGTCTTCACGATCACGGTTCGCAACGCGAAGGAGGCGCCGACGGCGGCTGTGCCGGCGTCGTTCGCGGCGGTGGAGGATACTGCCGCCAAGCTCGTGTTCAGCGGGACACCCTTCACCGTCGATGCCGCAGTTCCATCGCTGCGCATCACAGTGACTCTGGGCGTGGAGAAGGGCTCCATCCAGGCCGCCAGCGGAAATGGAGTGACGGTCGCCGGCAATGCGACGAGCCGCACGTTCACTGGCAGTCTGGCCGCACTCAATACCTTTTTTACTGACGTCAGCGGACGGATCACCTTTGCCCCTGCGAAGGATGATTGTGGATCGAGAGTCCTTTCGGTAACGATCAGGGAATGGTTCCGGGGCGGATCGCTTGCCTCCACGGCCCGCTCGACCATCGTGATCGCGGCGGTCGACGATGCTCCGCAACTGCGGCTGCCCGATCGTTTTCAGGTGGTGGAGGATGTGCGCACTCCGCTGGTCTGGCGAATGTTTTCCGTCCGGGATGTCGACTCGCCCAGCCTCACCGTCGCGCTGGAGGTGGACCGGGGGAGCATCGACGTGGTCGGGGGCAGGGGTGTTTCCGTCGGCGGAAATAACACGCGGCGAACGTTGACGGGCAGTCCGGCGGCGCTGGCGACCTGCTTTGCGGAGTTTGGGCGGGTCGCTTACACGACGGAGGCTGATGGGACGACTCCCCGCATCCTTTCAGTGACGCTGTCGGACGGAACAACCACGCTTCACGGCGACGTGCGCATCGACGTGCGGCCAGTGGAGGATCGTCCGGTTGTCGCCGCGTCTGGAGTGCTGGCGGCGTCGCCGTCGGCCGGTCGGGAGATCGCTCACGCCGAATTGCTCGCCGCGGCGGGCGCCCGCGACGTCGATGGTGATCCGATCCGTTTCGTTGTCGATCGGGTTGCCGGTGGCACGCTTGAGGTCTGGTCCGGACAGAGATGGACTCAGGTAGTCACCTCGCAGCCGAACGTCTGGGCGTTCCATCGACTCTCCAGAGCGACGATCATCGGCGCCGATACGCGGCTGCGGTGGCAGCCGGATTCCATGAGCAACGCATCCGCGTCGATCCTGCTCCGCGCTTGGGATGGCAAGCTTGTGTCCACCGCGACGAGTCGCCTCGCGTTTGACGCGGAGTAATCCCACAGTAGGAATGTTCTGGGGGGGGGCTGGCGAGGACGCAGACATTCGCTCTCTGCTCACTTCAAACGCTTGAGCGACCGCGTGCTGCCGCCGATGTGCATCGTCGCGTCTCCCGGCCTACCGGAGGAGTCGAGCTCAAACTCGATCCTGGCATCGGTGTTGACGAATTCAAACGCCCGCTCTGACACCGGCAGGATCGGCATGTCGACGGGGCGATCGGGAAACCGCACGATCAGTCCTCCCCCGTTGGGCGTCATCGTCACCGGCGGCTTCCCCACGCCGTCGCCGAGTTGGAATGAACCGGCAAAGGCGGCCAGTTTCTCAGGTGTGATGGGCAGAGCACGGGGCGGCTGGGCCTGCTCCGCCGTGGGGAGAATGCGTGTGGGCAACCGCCGCACCCAGATATTGCGGAAGCGCACCGGCTGGCCATGGTCCTGCAATCTGATCGGTGCCTCCTGTGGATGGGCCTGGTAGGCGAGGAAATTGAGCCAGCTGGTCGGCCCCAGAATCCGCTCGTTGTTCTGCACCGCAACACCGTTGTGCAGAACCGTGACATGGGCGGCATCGAGCAGTTGGCCGTCAGCCGAGAACCGGGGGCCGCGGAAGATGATGTCGAACGTCTGCCAGGCACCGGGAGCGAGCGACGCGTTGAGCAGGGGAGGCGCCTCGCCGTACACCGCCCCGGCCTGGCCGTCGGCATAGGTGTCGGCCCCGAAGTTGTCGAGGATTTGGATCTCGTAGCGGCCCATCACGAAAATACCGCTGTTGCCCCGGTTCTGCCCGGTGCCGGCGGGAGGGGATGGGCTGGCCCACTCCAGATGCAGCTGCATATCGCCAAACGACTCGCGGGTCTCGATCCATCCCGCCTCCGGTTTGACCTCGAAGTATCCATCTTTCACGGTCCACGCCGCCAGCGCGTCGCCATCGGCAACCCATGCCTTGAGCGAGTCACCGCCGAAGAGCACGACGGCATCGGCCGGCACCGGGCTGGGGGCGGTGCTCGGCTGCCCCGCCACGATCGGCGGCTTGGGCTGCGTCATGGAGTGCTGCTTCCAGCGCCGGGCAGGAGCCGTGGCCGGCTCGTCGGCATACGACATGCCGGGCTGCAGCGCCGGGCCCAGGATCGTTCCCATGACAAGAATTGAGCAGACGGCGATCGACTTCATAATGCCCCCACAACTCGATTGGTGTGCCCAAACGCCAGCCGGGAGAGGATAGCCCGCCGGCAAGCCCTCCGGCAACAGGCCGGCCGAAGAGGCCGGTCAGGATGAGGCGGCAGAGGCTATGCTGGGAGTGGTCCTGTTCCCCACACGCTTCAGAGGTGTTGCCCCATGATTTCTGCAAAGGCCTACGCTGCCGTGTCTGCCAAAAAACCGTTGCAGCCATTTCAGCTCCAGCGCCGCGATCCCCGGCCGGATGACATCGTCATCGAGATTGCCTACTGCGGCATCTGCCATTCCGATATCCACACAGCGCGGGGCGAATGGGGACCCACTGCCTACCCTTGTGTGCCCGGCCATGAGATCGTCGGCACGGTTGTCGCCACCGGAAAAAAGGTCCGCCGGTTCAAGCCGGGTGACCTCGCCGGCGTCGGCTGCTTCGTCGACTCCTGCGGAAAGTGCCAGCCTTGCAAGGCGAGCGAGGAGCAGTTCTGTCAGAAGCACGTCTCGTACACCTACAACAGCACCGAACTCGACGGCACGACGCCCACGCAGGGTGGCTACTCCACTCATATCGTCGTCAAGGAAAAGGTTGCCTTTCGGATCAAGAAGGGGGTGCCGCTGGCCCGCGTGGCGCCACTCTTGTGCGCCGGGATCACCACCTATTCGCCGCTGAAGCGTTACAAGATCGGCAAGGGACATTCCGTCGGCGTGGTGGGGCTGGGAGGCTTGGGCCACATGGCGGTGAAGCTGGCCCGGGCTTTTGGGGCCCGCGTGACAGTCTTCAGCACCTCGCCGGGAAAAGAAAGCGATGCTCGAAAGCTCGGCGCCAACGCCTTCGTGCTCAGCACGCATCCTGAGCATTTTGAGCCGCTCGTGGGGACGCTTGATTTTCTGATCGACACCGTATCGGCCAGGCATGATTTCAGTCCCTATCTCAATTGCTTGAAAAACGACGCCACGATGGTCCTCGTGGGGGCCTCTCCCGATCCGAGCGAAGTGCTCGCCTCCTCGCTCATCATGGGCCGCAAACGGCTTACGGGAAGTTTGATCGGCGGAACGAAGGAAACGCAGGAGATGCTCGACTTCTGTTTTCGCAAGAAGATTTATTGCGACATCGAACTGATCCCGGCAGCCAAGATCAACGAGGCCTACGAGCGCACGATCAAGGGGGATGTGAAATACAGGTTTGTGATCGATGCAAAGACCTACTGAGCGAGGACGCCATTCTGGTTCGCGTGCCGGTGGGGTTGGATGCTGTGGCCGGTTCCCGACCAGGCCTCCCGTGCACCGTGGAGGTGGGTGAGGAAATGACGCGTGCCGCGACCCGTCAGCAGTCAATGAAATCTTGGATAGCAGAGGTGGCAGATGGCTTTGTCGGGAGACCCATTCACGAGGTTGGAGGGGCTCATCTATCAGCCCGTTGCTTCGCGGCCCGATTGGCTGAAGGCCTGGCGGAACGAAGCCCAATACCTGCTCTATCTCGCGCGGCGAGCGAGTGACGATGACGACGACGAACTCCTCCAGGAACTGGAGGATCAGGCGCAGGAGATGGCCGACGTGGTGGAGAGCAAACTGCGGGCGGAAGGCCTGTAGGATTGTGGAGAAGATGGAAAACGAGCGTTCTTTCATTCCGCCAGTCTTTGGCAGTGAATCGTGGGCCGGCCTGAGGTAATCTTGAAAGATCCGTTTACAGCCCGATTCCCCTGGAGTTTGTCTTTCCTCATGATGCTCTCCTCGCTCTTCAGCCGGATCCTGTCTGCTGTCGGTCTCTCGCTCGGTATGGCTGTGCTGCTCAACTCCACCGCAGCGGCCGAGGAGGTCGATCCGCAGCGGTTTGAAAAAACGATTGTGCAGGGGGGGCTTGTCCAGCCGATGGAACTCGACGTCGCCCCCGACGGCAGGATTTTTCTGATCGAACTGGCCGGGGCCATCAAGCTCATCGACCCCAGGACGGGGCAGGCGCAGGTCGTTGGGCAGTTGACAGTGACGACCGCTCAGGAGAACGGCCTGATCGGCATGGCGCTCGATCCCAGATTCAGCGAGAACGGCTGGATCTATCTCCAGTATTCCCCGCCCGATTTTTCGGGGCAGTACATCAGCCGGTTCGATTTTCGCAACGACACAATCGACATGGCCAGCGAGAAACGACTCTTCTCCTATGAGGAGCAGCGCCGCGAATGCTGCCACCATGCCGGGTCGATGGAGTTTGGGCCGGACGGCAATCTCTATATCGGCACGGGCGACAACACCAACCCGTTCAACGATTCCGAGGGCTTTGCGCCGATCGACCAGCGCTCCGACCGCGGCCCCTGGGACGCGCAGCGCACCGCCGCCAACACGAAAAATTACAACGGCAAGATTCTGCGGATTCGCCCTGAGCCCGACGGCACCTATTCGATCCCTGAGGGGAATCTCTTTCCCCGGGATGGCTCAGTCGGCCATCCCGAGATCTACGTGATGGGCTGCCGCAATCCGTGGCGGATCAGCCTCGATCAGCAGACCGGATTTCTGTACTGGGGGGATGTCGGTCCCGATGCCGGCAGCGACGGACCACGCGGCTCAAGAGGCTACGACGAGGTCAATCAGGCCCGGCAGGCGGGCAACTTTGGCTGGCCCTACTTTATCGGCAAAAACTTCACCTATTGCATGGTCGATTTTAACTCTGGCGAGATCGGCCTGCCGCAGGATCCGCAGAAGCCATTGAACCGATCGGTGAACAACACTGGCGCCACCGAACTTCCCCCTGCGCAGCCGGCGCTGATCTACTATCCGGGCGGGCCATCGGAGGAGTTTCCGGAGGTTTTCAGCGGCGGCCGCACCGCCTGCGCCGGGCCGATCTATCACTACAATCCCGAACTCAAGAGCGAAACGAAATTTCCGCAGGCCTACGATCGCACGCTGTTCGCCTACGAGTGGTCGCGAAACTGGATTCTGGCGGTGCATCTGGATGAGGATTCGCGGCCAGTGAAGCTGGAGCCGTTCCTGTCGGGAACTCCCTTTATTCGGCCGATCGACCTGCAGTTCGACGCAGCCGGATCGCTCTATGTGATCGAATATGGTGAGACCTGGGGTGTGAATCCCGATGCCCGGCTCGTGCGCATCGATTACGTGCGGGGCAACCGCAAGCCGACGGCGGTCGCCAAGGCCGACAACACCGTGGGGCGTGAACCGCTCTCGGTGCGGCTTTCGGCAGCGGGTTCCAGCGATAAAGACGGCGACCCCCTGCGCTATTCCTGGACGTTCGTCCGCGCCGGCGAGGAGGCTGCCGGACGGCAGCCCCTGGGGCAGGCCGCTGAGACCGAGGCGACGTTTGACACTCAAGGGGTCTACACCGTGGAGTTGGAGGCGATCGATGCTGCCGGGGCAAAGCATCTCTCCTCGCTGCCGATCGTGGTTGGTAATACGCCCCCCGCTGTGGAATTCGTGGCGCCGCAGGACGGAGATTTTTACACCCCTGGCCAGCCGATTCGCTATTCGCTTGTGGTGCGCGATCGGGAAGATGGAACCAGCGATGCCAATCAGGCCGAGGAAGATGATTGGGAGCTGATTGAATCGCAGGCGGCCACCCGGCTGTTTGTCGAGTTGGTTCCCCGGGTGACGAAGGGGGCGGAGGAGAATGTCCATGCGGGGCTGTCGCTGATTCGCAAAAGCGATTGCCTCAACTGCCATGCGGCCAATCGTCGGCTCGTCGGCCCCAGCTTCGTCGAGATCGCCACCAAATATAGAAGCGATCCGCACAGCCTGGAAAAATCAGTGGCACGGGTTCGCGGCGGTTCCACCGGAGTCTGGGGAAAAGTCGGCATGCTGCCGCATCCCCAGCACACCGAGGCGGAAGTCACGCGGATGGTGGAGTATGTCTATTCGGTGACGGCCGACTCATCCAATCCGAGCGCCCAGGGCTTCACCAACGATATCCCGGTTCCAGACAAGGCCGGCACGCTCAGGCTGGAGGCGACGTATACCGATCTCGGTCGCGACGACATCCCGAAGCTGAGCGGTGTCGGCTCAGTCACGCTGCGGAGCCGGGTCATTCAGGCCGAGGCGGCCGATGAGGCACAGCGGACGCAGAAGCTCAGGGCGGAGTCAGCGCAGGGCAAGCGGTATATGGGCTCGATCGAGCACGATGCCTTTCTGCGGTTTGATCATGTTCCGCTCGATGGCCTCACGGCAGTGCAGGTGCGGGTGGCAAGCGCCGGAGCCGGCGGAGTGATCGAGGTGCATCGGGGGGCCATCGATGGCCCGCTGCTGGGATCTGGAGCCGTTGCCGTGAATGGCAACTGGGAGGAGTTTCGCCCCGAGCGGATCGTTTTGAACCCCTCGTCCGGCCGCGATACGGTCTATCTGGTGTTCAAGAATGCCGAGCAACCAGCCGGTCTGATGAACATCGATGCCGTAACGTTTGAGTGAGCGACGGTAAGGCGCCGAGCAACCCCAAGCTACCCTGACGGGCCGCATGGATGGCGGCCCGTCAGGGAGTGTTACCAGCGGATCTCAGCCGCGCTTACCAGCCGCGACGGTAGGTGCGACGGTAGGCCTTGTTGAGTGGGCGGCGCACGGCAGGACGCGTATAGGATGTGTAGCGGGGGGCAACAGGCACCGCCACCACTGGACGCCTGACGGTCATCGGATAGCCATAGCCATAGCGGGCCGGAGCATAGTACCTGCCTGGGGAATAGAAACCGGCATTGCCGAAGCCGTAGGGAGAAAACCCACTGCCGTAGAATCCGGGGCCAAAATAGCCCGGGCCACCAAACCCGATGCCACCAAACCACAGGCCCTGAGCCGAAGCCGGCTGGGCGCACGCGAGTGATCCGATGAGCAGGCCAATCGCCAAGGCAGGAGTCAACAGAAGCCGCGACATTTCGCATCCTCGATGAGTGATGGCCGCTGAAAGTGGGCCAATTCCTTTCACCCTAACCCATCCGTACAAAAAGTGAAATGTTTTGGCGCGGCGGGGGTTGCTGGCTGTGGATACAGTGGTCCCATTCAAAAACTCAAGGAAACCTGTATCGATGAGCCAATCCACCCCTTACGACCAACTTTTGGCGGCGTCCCGGGAAATCTCGCTGCTCGCTTCCTGTGCGGCGGTTTTGAGCTGGGACGAGCAAACCTACATGCCGCGTGAAGGTGCCCAGCACCGCTCGGCCCAGTTGGGCCTGCTGGCGGGGCTGGTGCATGAGAAGGCGACCGATCCACGGCTGGGGAACTGGCTTGGGGAAGTGGAGCAGGGGGGAGGCCTCGGGCTGCCTGATGCGCCTATGGCAGTGAACGTGCGGGAATGGCGGCGGGCTTTTGACCGCGCCACAAAACTGCCCAAGCGGCTGGTTGAGGAATTGGCCCGGGCCACATCACTCGGCCAGCAGGTGTGGGTCGAGGCGCGGGCCGCTGCGAGCTACGCACGGTTTCAACCCGCGTTTGAGAAGATTCTGGCTCTCAAGCGGGAGGAGGCTGCCTGCCTTGGGGCGGGACCAGCCGACTATGATGCCCTTCTCAACGACTATGAGCCGGGGGCCACTGCGGCCGATCTGGCCCCGCTGTTTGAAACGCTGCGGCAGGGGTTGGTGCCGCTGATCGAGGCGATTGCGGCAGCTCCCCGCCGGCCCGACATCGGCGTGCTGAAGCGCGACTACCCAACTGAGCGGCAGCGGGTTTTCGGCGAGATGGTGGCCTCGCAGTTTGGATTCGACTTCCAGCGCGGTCGGCTCGATGTCACGGCGCATCCGTTTTGCACCGAGGTGGGTCCCGACGATTGTCGG
This sequence comes from uncultured Planctomycetaceae bacterium, assembly GCA_903885565.1. Taxonomy (GTDB): domain Bacteria; phylum Planctomycetota; class Planctomycetia; order Pirellulales; family UBA1268; genus CAISJI01. Next base: position 21,675 of record CAISJI010000232.1, on the reverse strand, counting down.
ATCACCACCCGCTACAACCTGCGGGATTTCTCCGATGCCTTTTTTGGCATCCTCCATGAGACAGGCCACGGGCTCTACGAGCAGGGGCTCGATCGCACCCATCGGGGCACGCCGATGGGAGAGGCGGTGTCGCTGGGGGTTCATGAGAGCCAGTCGCGGCTCTGGGAAAATGCGGTGGGACGCAGCCGCCCCTTCTGGAGGCAGGCATTTCCTCAGGCCAAGCGGGTCTTTCGGGAAGCGCTCCACGATGTGAGCGAGGATGCATTTCTCTTCGCCGTCAACGAGGTAAAGCCGTCGCTGATTCGTGTGCAAGCCGATGAGGTTACCTACAGCCTGCACATCATCATCCGGTTTGAATTGGAGCGGGCATTGCTGGCGGGAGAGCTTGCGCCGGCTGATCTGCCGGCCGCCTGGGCTGAAAAGTATCAGGCGTATCTCAAGCTCACGCCGGGCAATGATGCCGAGGGCTGCCTGCAGGACATCCACTGGAGCGCGGGGCTGTTTGGCTATTTCCCCACCTACACTCTTGGCAACGTCTTCGCTGCCCAGCTCTTCGACCGCGCCCAGCAGGACCTCGTTGATCTTCCCCAGCAGATCGAGCGGGGAGATTTTTCCGGGCTGCTCGGCTGGCTGCGCGAGAAGATCCACCGCCACGGTAAGCGGTGGCGGAGTACGGAGTTGGTGTTTCAGGCGACCGGCGCGCAGCCGAGCCCTCAGCCCTTCTTGGCGCAGCTCACCCGGAAGTTTGGCGAGCTCTACGGGCTGTGAAGAGGGGAAGTGGCTGGCTGGTCTGCTCACTCGGGCTTGGCCGACAGGAAAGCGAAGGGCTTCTCCGGCGTGAGGCTCGCAGAGGCGTCGCCGCTGTAGGTTTCGCCGCCCAAGAGTTTCAGTTTTTTGACCGGTTGCCCTGCCGCGAAGTCGAGACCGGCCAGCGGAATCCAAAACACGTTGGGGCGGGTGGCTGAGTCGAAGTACATGACCTTGTCTTTTTGGTCGTAGACCGTTCGCCAGATCGTGCTGGAGATATTCGGCTTGTCGGGGGTGGTGAATCCCAGCGGCACCGACACTGCCCGGATCGTGCTGAAGACCGAGGCGATGGCCCTGGCTCGGTCTTCGACCTGCGGCAGTGACTTGATAAAGAAGGAGGCACGCACGAACCGGTCGCTGGCCCGGTTTGTTCCCGGCAGCATCGTCAGCCCGCCGATCTGCTCCCAGTAGCCGTTGAGGGCGAGCTGTTCGTCGAATGTCGGCGAATTGGTCATCACCTGATACTGCCGCCCGTGGTGGATCACGAGTTTTCCTTTGACATACTCCAGAATTGCGGAGTCGCCGCTGGGGTCGGAGATCGCCATGTGTCCAACTCCCGGCACGCCGTTGGGCAGCATCGGCGCCACGACAGTGAACGGCTCCTTGGCTAGGGCCGTGACAGCCTCGTCGACGGTGGCAAATGTATCGAGCAGATACTGCGCCCAGCAGGCAATCGATATCGTGGGCCGGCCGGCCACCGCCTTGCCGTAATCTGATTCGACGAGATAGAGCGTGTTGGCGACGAGCCCCTTTTCGTTGATCCCGTCAACGGTGGCGATGCCGTAGAACGAGACGATCACCGAGCCATAGGTGCTCGTCCACTGGAGCGTGCCGGGCCCCGTGGCGCCGCTGCGGGCCATACCACGCGGCAGGCACCAGACCTCGCTCCCCGGATCCTCGGCCCAGTCCATGGAGCGGGCGACGATGACACTGTTTTTGGGCCCGAGATAGACGGCTCGGGTGCACGCTTTGGCGGTCGTGCCGCTGCTAAGGCTCGTCAGGCAGGCGAGGGCAACGATGAGCGACAGGAGCGCATAGAGGGATTTGCGAGCAGGCATGTGTGTTCCCCTGTGAGATGTTGTTCAAAGCGGCGCCGGTTGTGGCAGGCTGTCAGCCTAGGCCATGGCGGTGAAAATCTCAAAGGAGAGGCTTCGCCCGCGTTGTCGCATCGCCGGATGCGATGCCCGTCGGCCATGGAACCCCTTGGCGGTTCCAGCAGCCGACTCAAGCGGCGAAGGCCATGGATGGCTTCGCCCGCGTTGTCGCATCGCCGGAAGCGATGCCCGTCGGCCGTGGAAGCCCTTGGCGGTTCCACCGGCCGACTCAAGCGGGCGAAGGCCATGGATGGCTTCGCCCGCGTAAAGTCAGAACGTCGCCCCGGCCGAGAGCATGAGCGTGTCGGTGGGATTGAACTCAGGCACGCCGTTGGCCGAGATCGTGCGGGCGAAGACATAGCCCACTTCGGCGACGCCGGCCACTGTGCGGCTACGGAACCATTCGAGGCCGAGGATCGCCCGCAGATCGCTAATCGTCACCAGGGCGGTGGTGTCGTCGGGAAGCGTGACAGCCCAGGAACCGCCGCCGTACTGCAGGGCCGAGTAGGCCCACACGCCCCCTTCGCCAAGAGAGCGGACCTTGCGCACAAACCTCGATCGCGGCACGAGAATTTCGAGCCGGGTGTCGGTGTTGGGCGACCAGATCAGGCCCCCCACCGGGAGCACCCGCATGTCGAGTTGGCGGACGACCGCGGCGCCGGCGACGACCGTCCAGGTCTTGGTCAGCTTGTAATCGACGAGTCCCCAGCCGGTGAGCTGAAAGGCCTTGGAACTGTAGGTTTTGTAGTCGCCATACACTCCCGGCGTGATGCCCATCGCGAATCCGAGGCGTTCGTTGTAGGGGGTGCGCCAAGCGATATCGACATAGGCATCGAAGACCGACGAGGGGAGTTCGAGAGCGTTGGGGGCCAGCCAGGAGTGGTAGCCGAAGCCGGGAGTGACGAGGAGGGCGGGGAGTTCGTCAAACCAGACCGGTGCGAAGGAGGTGGCGATCGGCACATCGGTGGTGCCAAAACCGTCGGCGCCATTCTTGGGGAGCCAGGTGGCCGAGATCGAGCGGGCATACCAGAAGCGATCGGGAGGACCGCGCCGTTGTTCGTTCCACTCGGGGCCGAGGTCATCCAGCAGCGGGCCCTGGCCGGGAGCGATCGGCGTGGAGGGAACGATTGCCCCGGCCGGCACAACAGCACTGTCTTCGATCAGTCTGCCCCCTTCCCATGGGCCTTCGCTTGGAGTCCCTTCCATGATGAGGGAGCGGTCGTCGGGCAGCGCGAGAAAGAGCGCCGGCTCGGCAGGGGGGGCCGCCTGCTCGGGGGATTCCGCCGGCGGTGTGGCCGTCGGCTGCGATTCGTCGGCATGGGCCGCGGCGAAAAGTGCGGCAACGACCAGACCGCAGAGCATCGTCCGCAGCAGCGCCAGAGGATGGCGGCGGAGCGGGAATCGACTGCAGCCTGCGCTGGTGAAGGCGTGCATGGACGAATCACCCTCGGTGAACCGGTCGCTGGGAGGCTTCAAAAGTGGGAAAGGTAACGAAGGTGCACGCTGAAGGCCATTCCATCTGTGCGGCATGCGGGCAGGATGGGGCGAATGGGACGAGGGCGTGTTTCGGTTGATTCGTAACGGTTCCAAAGATTATTCCGTTGGCGAGCCGATACCCTTTGTTGGCAGTTCCGCCCGCCCGACCGCGTCTGGCGATCAGACGTCCGTTGAGCTGGCCGAAACAGCTCTCCCACCCGTGCACGAGGAATGAACGATGAACCACAGCGTCAGGCTGGCCACAACTCTGGCCGGGATTGCGGCCGCGTTCGCGTTGCAGTCGATCGCGACCGCGAACCCGGGGCTGCTCCACAAACATGCCCGAGGGGCCGTGGGGGCTCCCGCCATGCTCCCGGGGCAGACGGCCGTCGCCAGCACCGCCAATCAGGGCGTCGCTGCCCAAGCTGTCACGGTGTCGAGTGATGGAGTCGGTCCCAGAGCAGCCGCCACCGGCGTGGCCGCGAGCCCGGGCAGCTTGGCTGGTTGTCAGATAAGGCCGGGGCCGGATGGCATGATGGTGGGGGGCGTTACCGGCGACGGAATGCCAGTCGATCTGACGACTGTCGATGTGGGATCGCTGCCGTCTGGGACGGTGGTCCATGTGATGCCGCCGCCGGGCCACCATGGGAGGCCGAATGTTTTCCATCAAACGAATCCGGGAGCGATCGGCACTGGCAACGTCGATGTGGGAGTGGTCGATATGGGCGGGGTTGATGTCAGTTGCATCGGCCCTGCCGTGATCGACCCGGGCATGATCGATTCGGGCATGGTCGATTCGGGAATGGTGAACATCGCCGTCATCTCCCCGGGGTTTGATCCGGGAGGTGTTGATACCTTGCCGCCCGTAGCGGTGGGGCCGCCGCTGTTGGTCGGCCAGTCGATCCCCGCGCGGCCGATGCCAATGCCGTTTATGGTTCGTGGCGCTGCTGCCTCAAACACCATGCAGACCACCTCCATGCAGACCACCTCGGCGGCAGCCGTGCCCACGACCGACTCAGCAGCCCGGGCCATGGCCGGTGGATTTCCCAACCGGGCTGTCGGACTTCGCGCCGATGCACTGGGAGGGGGCCGCAATCATGGGCGTGGCGTTCCCGTGACCGCCGGCAGTGTGGTGGCTGTCAGTGGTGACGATGCCGGGGGCGCGGTCGTGCAGGCCGGCGGAGCGGCGGCAGCCGGGGATGGCGCAGGAGCTCAAGCGACGGGAAAGCCCCATGGTGGAATCGTCCGCGCGGTCGGCGGCGGACCACCGGTTGGTGTGCCGGGGAGTGCAGCGGCGCCCCGCTGGCGGGATCGTATCCGCTTCGCCTGGCCCGGGGCGAAGTGAGCCCGGCTACTGCTGATCACCTCATCGAGCGGAGCAGGATGTGGTGGCAGGGAGCACGCGATGCATTCGCGTGACACGAATAGCCTACGACAGCCCGTGCTTGAGGGCCCAGACAGCGGCGTGGGTGCGATCCCCGACTTCGAGTTTGCGCAGCAGATTCTGCACATGCTCCTTCACCGTCTCGACGCTGATGGAGAGCGACTTGCCGATCTCGGCATTGGAGAGCCCCATGGCGATGTGCCTGAGCACCTGCTGTTCGCGGGGGGTGAGTTGGCCTTCCAACGCGGCGTTGAATTTCCGTTCGGACATATTGTCTGAGATTCTGCCAAACAGGCTCGAGGGGGCGGGCTTCGTGCCGGCGGCCGCGTGCTCAAGCGCCGTCACCAACTCTCGCGCCGTAACACTCTCCAGCAGGTAGTCGCAGGCCCCGGCTGTGATGGCCCGGGCAACATACGTCGGGCTGTCTGACACGGAGATCATCACGACGCCCATCTTCGGCAGCACCTCGCGCAGATCGGCCACAAGCGAGAAGTTGTCCCCTCCCGGCATCGACGTGTCGAGCAGCAGAACCTGCGGCTTGTGCTTCTTGGCCAGGAGCAGGGCCTGCTGAGGGGTTGTCGCCTCGCCGACAATCGTGACACCGGCTGGGGAGAGAAGCGTGCGCAGCCCCGCCCTGATGAGTTCACGGGGGTGGGCCAGGATGAGGGAGATGGAGTTGGCCATAGGACTTGGTTTCTGGAGAGAGAAGGTCAAAGCGGGGCTGGATTACCGGTATCGAGCATTCCTCAGGATAAGCACTCCAAGGGGGGGAATGCTAGCAGGTTATTTTCGCAGCCAACTGGACAACCGGACCCTTGCCCGCCTCCAATTGAAGGCAATGCAGTCAAACCGCTGGATGATCTACGGTGCCTATGGCTACACCGGCCGGCTGATCGCTGCGGCGGTGCGGGAGCGGGGGCTGACGCCGCTCTTGGCTGGAAGAGATGCCGGGAGGGTGGAGGCCCTCGCTGCTGAGACCGGCCTCGACTTTTCCGTGTTTGACCTCGCCCAGCCCCAACAGGCCCGCCAGGCTCTCGCAGGGGTGGTAGTGGTGGCCCACTGCGCTGGCCCGTTCTCCGCCACCAGCCAGGGGATGATCGATGCCTGTCTGGCCACCGGCGCCCATTACGTTGACATCACCGGTGAGATTGGCGTTTTCGAAGCGGCGCACGCCCGTGATCGGGCGGCCCGCGAGGCCGGAATCGTGGTCTGCCCCGGAGTCGGGTTTGATGTGATCCCGACCGACTGCCTCGCTGCCTGCCTGAAGGAGGCGCTGCCCGACGCTGCGACGCTCGCGCTCGGCTTCGACACCGATGGCCAGCTCTCCCCAGGCACCAGTAAGACGGCGCTGGAGGGGATGCGGGTTGGCGGACAGGTGCGCCGCGCTGGCCGGATTACGGGAGTGCCGTTGGGCTGGAAACGGCGCAGGATCAACTTCGGTCGCGGGGAGAGGCCAGCCGTGACAATTCCCTGGGGTGATGTCTCCACCGCCTTCCACACCACCGGCATTCCGAACATTGAGGTTTACATGGCAGCTCCGAGCGGTGTGGGGTGGGCGATGCGACTGCTCAACCCCTGCCGGCCGATCTTTGCCAGCAGGAGGGTGCAGGGCTGGCTGGCACGGCGGATTGCAGCGAAGGTGCAGGGCCCCAGCGCCGCCTTCCGGCGGCAGCACCGCACCTGGGTCTGGGGCGAGGCCCGCAGCCCCAGCGGCGCGGTGGTGACGGCGCGGGTGGAAACCGCCAATCCCTATGATGTCACCGTCGAGGGAGTGCTGTTGGCGGTCGAACATCTGCTCGCCGGAAAATCTCCGCCGGGCTTCATCACGCCATCAAGGCTCCTCGGCAACCGCTGCGTCGAACGGTTGCCAGGCAGTGGCAGAATTGAAATTGTCACGGGCGAGTAGCAGTTTGGCGGCTGGTTTTCAGTCAGACCACGCTCCGCCGATCGAATGGCACGCCACCCTCTGGAGCCGTCTGAGCGGAGTGCTTGAGTCGCGGCCGCTCGGTGAGCAGATCCCCCTCGCTGGTGATCCTCAGGAGCAATGCATCGCGCCGCAGCCGCGCTTCGGCGAGCGAGCGCGTTTGCAGGGAGCGGCGCACCCGGCGTTTGCGATGGTCAAAGTGAACCGTGTAGTGAACCCACCAGGTGCCGTTGTTGCACCAGAGATGATGGCTGTCGTTGCCATGATCGACACGCAGTGAAGGAAAACCAACGGGCATCTCGCACCCCTTTCCAGTCAAGGAAAGGAAGGTGCTTTCGGGGTGCCGGAGCCTGACGCAGATTTTTCCCAGCGGCAGGCTCGGGGAACCGAACGAAAGCTTCGTCGGGAACCGCTCCCGACGCGTATCCTCCCGCCCTGTTGCCAGGGAGAGTCACCACCTTGTGCTTTCGCGAGGTTGGTACGGGCGACCACGGGGGCCGACCCAATTCAAAGCCAGGATACTGCTGACCTTCCAGACCAGATTATACACAGCCATCGTTCGGGGGCAAGGTTTCGCCGCGGAATCCTGTGTCATACACGATGGCGAAGGCGTGGGCTGGCTGCGGATCAAGTGACGCGTCGCTGGATGCCCTGCCCGTCAGACGATCGAAACGCAGCTCAGGCTTCCCCGCGGTCCAAGACAAGCGTTAAAAAGTGCGTGGCGCAGCTGATGCAGGGATCGTAGCTGCGGATGAGCTGTTCGCAGCGTGAACTGACCAGTGCGTCAGCAAAGCCCAGCACCGACGGCAGCAGGCCGCGGAGATCTTTTTCTATTTGGGCCTGATTCTGCGATGTGGGGGGGATGATCGTGGCGGCGGTGATCAACCCATCGGCAGTAACCGAGTAGCGGTGGTAGAGCAGCCCCCGCGGCGCCTCAGTGGCGGCGCATCCAGTGCCCTCGCGCGGAGTCACCTCGACCCGGCAGGGATTGATGTCGGCCATCACATCCCGCACTATTCCCAGCGACTCTTCAAAAGCCGCAGCCACTTCAAGGGCCCGAGCCACGATGCTCTTGTAAGGATTCACCAGCGGCCAATCGATGCCGCAGGCCTCGACACTGCGGCGGGTGTGGGGGGGAAGCTGCTCGCGGCAGAGATTGAGCCGGGCCACGGGGCCGACGAGGTAGGGCGTGCGATCGGGCAGTTGCAGGCTGTAGAGCGCCGTGCTGTGTGGCACCTGCTCCTCGGCAAAGTGCTGCTCAAATTCATCGATGGCGATGTCGAGGCCGGCGGAGGAGATGATCCGGCCGCTGTCGGAAGGGGAGCCCGTGTCAGATCGCAGGGCGACGCAGGTGGCAGGGCACTGCAGCGAAGGGAATTCGAATTGGCTGACATCGCGAACCAGCTCAAGGGCGGCAGCGAGGCCCCACTCCAGATCGGGGATGAGGCCCCGCAGCGCCGCTGCGGCGGGAGCCTTGAAAAAGCCCCCCACGGCGACGTTGATCGGGTGCACCGCCCGGCCGCCAACCACTTCCATGATCCGACTGCCGATGGCCTTGAAACGCAGGCCGCGTTCCACGAATTCGGGCCGGTCGACAGCGAGTGAAAAGCCGCTTTCGTAGCCGAGGAAATCGGGGGCATGGAGGAGGTGGATATGGAGGGAGTGGCTCTGGATCCATTCCCCCCAGTAGAGCAACCGGCGCAGGGCAGCGATGGCCGGGGTGATCTGCACGCCAAACGCATTTTCCAGAGCCTGGCAGGCGGTGAGCTGGTAAGCCACTGGGCAGATGCCGCAGATCCGGGCCGTGATGTCGGGCACCTCGGCAAAGGCGCGGCCGCGGAGGAGACGTTCAAAGAACCGGGGAGGCTCGTAGATATTGAATTCGGCGATCTCGATCGTTCCATCCCGCACGCGGATGCGCAGGGCTCCCTCGCCCTCCACTCTCGTAAGCGCCTTCACGCTGATCCGGCGGAGCTCGCTCATGGCTGGAGCCCCCTGAGTCTGTCCCCCTCGGCGCGAAACGCCGGGGCCTCGGCAGTGAACGACCGCAGCATGCGGCCGAGCTGCTCTGGAGGAATTCCCTGCTGCTGGTAGTGCCCCGTGAGGCTGACAAGATTGGCCGGCTCGCTCGGCCCAAAACAGCCAAAGCATTCCCGGCCATGGGCCGGGCAGATCGCCCCGCAGCCGGCCTGTGTGACTGGCCCCAGGCAGGGGATGCCTTGCGTCACCGCCACGCAGACAGCTCCGCTCGATTTGCACTCCACGCACACGCTCCAGGAGGGCACGTGCGGCTTCCGCCCCAGCAGAAAAGCTGTGAGCAGCTCCACAAGTTGTCCCGTGTCGATCGGGCAGCCCCGCAGCTCGAAATCGACCGGCACGTGGTCGGCGATCGGGGTGCTTGTGGCCAGCGTGCTGATATAGCTCGGGGTAGCGTAGACCGCCGACACAAACTCCTCGATGTTGCCCCAGTTGCGCAGAGCCTGAATGCCCCCGGCGGTGGCACAGGCGCCAAGCGTGACGAGATACCGGCAGTCGCGGCGAATTTTCCGGATGCGCTCGGCATCCTCGGGCGTGGTGATCGAACCCTCAACCAGCGCGATGTCATAGGGCCCCTCGACCACCTGCGACCGCGCCTCGAGGAAGTGGTCAATGTCGATTCGCCGGGCGATCTCCAGAAGCTTTCCCTGCGCATCGAGCAGCTGCAATTGGCAGCCGTCGCAGGAGGCGAATTTGTAGACGGCAAGGCGAAGCTTGGTTGGCATGGAAACTCTTCCACCTACAGCTGCGGTACGGCGAGGAACCGGGCGATCTGATCGTGACGGAAGACGGGGCCATCGCGGCAGACAAAGAGCGGGCCAAACTGGCAGAGGCCACAGTGGGCCACCGCACAGCTCATGTTGCGTTCCAGCGAAAGATAGATTTCTGCTGGTGAGATGCCTTGCTTGAGGGCCAGCTCTGCGACGGCCGTCATCATTCGATCGGGGCCGCAGCAGAGCAGCGTCGTCTCTGCCGGAACCAGCGGCAGCGTTTTGAAAATGTCGGTGACGAGTCCGACCGGGCCGGTCCACTCGGGAGATGGAGTGTTCACGATGAGGTGAACGTCGATACCGCTCGCCTGCCAGCCGGCATATTCCTGCTGGTAGAGCAGGTCGGCAGGGTGCTTGGAGCCATGCAGAAGAGTGGCGCGGCGGCAGGGGATGGCTCCCCGGGCCAGTTCTACAATGAGCGCCCGCTGGGAGGCGAGTCCCAAGCCTCCCGCCACGAGCACCACATCCCGCTGGTCCAGCCGATCGACCGGCCAGGCGTTTCCAAACGGGCCGCGGACGAGCACCGCGTCTCCCACGCTCGCCCGGGCGAGCGCGTCGGTCACATTGCCGACAGCCCGTACAGTGTGCGTGAGCTGATCTGGCCGGGCGGGCGAAGAACTGATCGAGATCGCCGCCTCGCCGATTCCCGGCAGATGGAGCATGTTGAACTGACCCGGCAGAAATCGGTAAGCCAAACGCTGGCCCTGATCGCTGAAGAGCAGATCGTAGCTGCGCACGCCGGCGATTTCTTCAGTGATGCCGACGATGCGGGCAGCGTGTGAGGTCCAGGGATCGGTCGTGCCGCGGGCCGTGGAGGTGGGGGAGGCGAGGGTCATGGCGGGGGGCTGTGGCGCAGGGCTGCCACCTCCTCGGTCAGATCGATCCCCACCGGACACCAGGTGATGCACCGCCCGCACCCGGTGCAGCCGGAGGAATCGAATTGGTCGATCCAGCCGGCGAGCTTGTGGGTGAGCCATTGCCGGTACCGCGAGGAGGTGGAATTGCGAACGCTCCCGCCGTGCATCCGGGAGTGATCGAGCGTAAAACAGCTCGCCCAGTGCCGCTGCCGTTCGACATGGTCGCCGGAGAGATCGGCCACCTCGGTCACCGACGAACAGAAGCAGGTGGGGCAGACGAGCGTGCAGTTGGTGCAGGAGAGGCAGCGGGTCGCCACCTCCTCCCAGCGCGGGTGCTCTGGATTCGCATAGAGCAGATCGCGGATGCCGGTGGTGTCGAGGCTGCGGGGCCGCGGGCTGTTTTCCACCGGCTGCCGGGCGTGCATGCTCGCCTCCAGATCGGCCGAGACTTTTTCAGCCGCGTCGATCTCGGGAGCCGTGCAGGAGGTGAGAACCATGCCGGCGGCAGCCAGTCGCTGGAAGAGCGCCAGCCCTGCCGCGGAGCCGATCTGGCAGGCAAACCAGCCGTCGCGTTCGGTCAGCGCCAAATCAAAACCTGGTGCCACTTTTGGTCCGCAGTTCATGGAGTGACAAAAACAGGTGGCGGCGGCCCGGCGGCAGTTGACGGCCACCGTGAAGAGCCGCTCGCGGCGGGCCTTGTAGGCCGGATCGACATACCCGCTGCCGAGAAAGACCTTGTCCTGAATCCGCAGGGCCGCCATATCGCAAGCCCGCACGCCGAGCACCGCCAGCGGCCGCTCGTCGGCTGGCACCGGCTCCTGCTTCCATTCCCCCTCGGTGCGCACAAAGCTCGCCACTGTGTCTCGCGCTGGAAACAAAAAACCTTTCAGCGAATGGGGGCCGACGACATGATCGAAACAGCCCGCGGTGGCTTCCTGGCGGAGCCGATAGCTGCCCCCGTCCTGGTCATCGATCCATCCCGTCGGCAGTTGGGCGACATCGATCAGATCGCGGTAGACAACCGCCCCATCGGCGATCTGCGGGCCGACCACCCGGCGATCCTCGGCGAGGATTGTGATCACTCGCTGCAGATCGGCGGGGAAGAGCCGGAGCCAATCGCCGATTTGCCCCGCATATTTTTTGGCGGCGGGCGAAACCATACGGGGGGCTCCAGAAAACGAACCGGCGGCTGCTGGAGCTCATTCTACAGAGGGGGGCAAGGTGAGCCCAAAGCTTTTTTCCGAGTTCCGGTTAGCCTTCCGCGGTGCATCGGCTGCGGGACGGCACTGGTTTCGTCACTTGGCCGCAGCGTTTCGGTGCTCCTCAAGCGTTCGCCGATCCCTCCGCCTCCGTCAACCGGTTTGGCGGGGCTGTGCGTTTGAGCAGATCGGACTCCCGTGGTGTGCCGCCTGCCCCAAGGCTGAGGAAAGGGCTGGAGGCCCGGGTTATCAGTCGCCCGACGGGGCGACCAAGCGAAGCGGGACACAGGAGGGCCCGCGCCGCGTGAAGACAGCTACACAAACCTTTTGAGCTGCCTGAGCCGGTCGGTCAGGTCCGCCCGGAAATCGGGGTGGGCGATCGAGATGAGGAGTTGGCCCCGTTCGGAGAGTGTGCGGCCGTGAAGGTTCACCGCCCCATATTCGGTCACCACCCAGTGGACATGGCCTCTGGTCGTAACGACGCCGGCGCCCGGATTGAGTTCTGACACGATCCGCGAGATCGTGCCGCCGGCGGCGGTGGCGGGGAGGGCGATGATCGGCTTGCCCCCCCGGCTCATCGCAGCTCCCCGCATGAAATCCATCTGCCCGCCGATCCCCGAATGGATCGCATGGCCGATTGAATCAGCGCACACCTGCCCGGTGAGATCGATCTGCAGTGCCGAATTGATTGCGGTGGTGCGGTCGTTTTTACGGATGGCAAGCGTGTCGTTGGTGCGGTCGCAGGGATGGAATTCGACCAGCGGGTTGTCGTTGACAAACTCAAACAGCCGCGGCGATCCGGCGACAAAGCTGGTCACAATCCGCCCCGGATGGATCGTCTTGAGCCGGTTGGTGATCACGCCCCCTTCCACCAGCGGCACGACATTGTCGGAAAACATTTCGGTGTGGATGCCGAGATCGTGCCGGTTGCCCAGGCGGCTCAGCACGGCATCGGGGATCGCGCCGATCCCCAGCTGGAGGCAGGCCCCATCCTCCACCAGATTCGCCACCTGTTCGCCGATGGCAGAGGTGACGGCCGACGGGGGATGGGCCGGCCGGGTCGGCAGTGGCCGGTCAGTCGTGCAGAAGGCAGTCACGCTGGCAAGCGGCACGGCGGAGTGGCCATGGGTGCGGGGCATCGCGGCATTGATCTCGGCGAGCACGATCCCCGCAGTGTCGACTGCTGCTCTGGCGGCATCGATCGATGTCCCGAGTGTGCAGAGGCCGTGGCGATCGGGGGGAGAGAGCTGCACAATTGCCGCATCGAGCCGCACCTGGCCGCTGGTAAAGAGGCTGGGGATGTCAGAGAGAAAAACCGGCACGAAATCGGCGTGGCCTTCATTGACCATCGAGCGCAGGCTCGGGCCGGTGAAGAGCGAGACCGACCGCAGGTGTGCAGCGTGCGCGGGATCGGCAAACGGCACGGGCCCTTCCAGGTGAAGGTGCCAAAGCCGCACGTTTTCCAGATCGCTGCGCCGAGCGAGCGCCTCAAGCAGTGGCGTGGGGGTGGCTGCCGCGCCGTGAATGAACACGTTCATGCCGCTTTTCAGGCGGGCGACCACGTCGTCGGGCGTCTCTGCGTGCGTCTGCCAGTGTGTGGGGGAGAATGGAGGCATCGGAGCTTGTGCGTGGCGCGGAAAAGGAGTCGGCCTGAGCAGTAGGCTCACGCGGGGGCGGGTTCACCCCTGAGGCGTTGTACCAGTTGGGCAATCGCCTCAGGCGAGACTTTCGCGGGGGAATCGAGTCTGATCTGAGTGGCGGCAGAGCCTCCCGGGGGGGCGGCACGCAGAAGCTCCTCCCGATCGAGCGCCTCTCGGGCCGCCAGTTGGGCCTGCACGACGGCCGCGGAGGCATCGGAGGCATCGGTGCCAGCCGCCGCGCGGGCAGCGACCCGGGCCAACACAACCTCAGCCGGCAGCGAGAAATCGAGCCACACCAGCGGCGTGCCTGTGTCGCGGGCGAGGGTTGTGAAGCGCTCGCGTTGCCGCCGGGTGTTGCAGGCGGCGTCGATGATGACACTGCTGCCAGCGGCGAGCAGCGTGCGGGCCAGTGTTTCCAGAAGCTCGTACACCTGCTCGGTGGAGGCGGGGCTGTAGAGCGAATCTGTCTGGAGAGAATCGGCGGGGCGGGCGGTGGCGGCCATCCCGGCGAGGCGTTTGCGTTCGACGTCGCTGCGGAGCCGCACGGCGCCAAGCCCGCCGACAAGTTCCGTGGTGACTGTCGTCTTGCCGCTGCCGGAGACGCCGCTGGTGACGATCAGCTGCGGCTTTGGCGGCTGCATGAGGCGCTCGGCGAGGGCCAGATAGCGATCGGTGTCGGCTGGAGGAGCGCCGGCAGCTCCGCTGGAGGGAGGATGGTGTACCGGGGGCTGGCTGCCAGCTGCAGTCGGCTGATTCACCTGACTGCCCCGGACGGCGGCGACTGCGGCGCGGACGAGAGCCCGGGCAACCTTGTAGAGAGGGAGCACGGCGGTGGCACCGTGGTCGTTTGATGTTTCGATCCAGGCGTTGGTGGCGTGGGCTGCGAGATCGGGGCGGCCGCGCGATTCGAGATCCATTCCGAGGAAGGCGATATCGCTGGCCACATCGATCCAGCGGAGGGCGGGGTTGAACTCGATCGAGTCGAAGGGGGTCAGTTCTTCGTGAGAAAAAACAATGTTGGCCAGATGGAGATCGCCATGGCACTCGCGCACTTTTCCGGCGGCGAGGCGGGCCAGCATGGCAGCGCGGGTGCCGGCGGGACGCTCCTCCAGCAGTTGATGCCTGAGCCAATGTTCAAGGGCGTCGACACGATGAGAGGTGTCGGGCCGGCAGGTGCGGAGTTGGTTGAGATTGATTTCAGCTATCGCAAACACCCCTGCGGGGGAGCCGAAGGGGCCGGCAGGGCTGGCGGCGTCGAGGCGGGCGTGGATGCGGGCGATTTCGGCACCGACCGCTTGGCAATCAGTCACCGAGAGTCGCGACGCGGCAAGGCGGCGGTCGAGTTGGTCCTCGTCGTCAAACTGCACGAGCTTGACGGCCCATTCGATCGGCTCGCCCGAGCCGCCGATCTGCGGGTGTTCGCAGGATCCGGTGATCGGCAGGGCCTCGAGATAGAGCTGGGGGGCGAATCGCTGATTGAGTCGCACCTCTTCGCGGCAGAAGTGGGCCCGGCGTTCCAGCGAGGAAAAATCGAGGTATCCAAGCGCCACCGGTTTTTTGAGTTTGTAGACGAACGGGCCGGTGAGGAGCACCCAGGAGATGTGGGTTTCGACGAGGCGGATCGGGCCGGTCGGGTGGGGATAGGCGGCGGGATCGAGGAGCCTCTGGATGAGCAGGGGTGTGCTGGGCGCTGGAGAGGCAGCGCCAGAAGCGTGGACTGAGGCATCGGGCAGGCTTGTGGTCTGCGTCGAGCCGGTCTGGCCTGTTGAGCGTGTCATGCCGATTCCCCGCGGTGGCGACCTGGAAGAAGAGTCGCATAGTCGCGGCCGGGAGTCCAATCGGAGAAGTCCGGAAGCGGAAATCGCCGAGGACGCGGCGGAGCGTGTAAAAGGAGGGGCCACGCGGCGGTGGCACGGCTGCCGCCTGCGCAGCAGGAGGTGCTGCGCAGGCGGAATGCCCGTTACGCTCAGGCCCGTGAGCCGCGCCGCGCGGCGGTGGTGCCGACAACCCGCTTCTGCACGTCTGTCTCCAGCACGCCGAATGCCGCCTCATGCCGCTGCACCGCCATGTGCAGGGCTGCGAGCAGCCGCTTGGCAGTGAAGAAATTGACGATGATCCGCTGCGAGATGTCGATCGGCTCGGCCGTCTCGTTGGTGACCTGTTTGTTGAGCCCGAAATCGACAATCAATTCCTCGGGCGTGCCGGTCACGCGGCAGAAATTGGAATAGCTGGCGACACATTTGGAATCGTTGACTTCGATTCCGGTTCGAGCAGGGTTCGCCTGCTCGCTCCTGGCCGCCGAATCGCCCTCGGGGCCCCGGAGACCCTGTTCTGCTGTCACATCTGCACTTGCCACTGCACACCTCTTGGAAGAAAGAAACCGGAACCACCATCAGCAGCACCGTGCGTGCCAATGTTTTTTTTGTGTAGGCAAATAAACCCGAAAACCCACTTCTGTCAGCGGGCGGCCCCAGCTGGATCAGAACCTGTCGGTCGGCTTTCTCGCGTTTTTGGTGTCGATCGATATCGTCTTGGAGGTCGATGTGCCCGGGCCGGTGTTGCGGTTGCCGATAAGATCAGTGAAGACGCTGTTCTTCACGGACACACTGCCGGTGGTGGTTGTCTTCGCCGTCGGAGTGAAGAGCACCCGATATTGGGTGCTGCTCAGCTGGGTGAAGGCAGACAATTTGCCGCCGCTGGGGGTGATGGAGGCCTGCGTAAAGGTGGTCGAGGCCTCGCTGAGCGTGATCGTAAAGAGTGCCGTCTCCCCGCTCTTGAGCAGCGTCCTGTCGGTGGTGATCGTGACGGTGGGAGGGAGCGTGTCGACCGGCAGGCTGGCGATCACGGCGCCGCCGGAGGAGGCATTGCCGTTGCCGACGAGGTCGGTGAACGTGTTGTCGTAGACGACGACGGTGCCGTTGCCGGTGAAGTTGGCCGTCGGTGTGAAGACGGTGCTGTAGGTGGTGCTGTCGATCGCCTTGAAGCTGTTCACCGTGCCGTTGTTCGGGAAGACATCAGCCGCGGCGAACGTGGTCGACGGTTTGCTGAGCTTGAACGTGAATGTCGCCGTCTCTCCCGCCTTGAGCGCGGTCTTGTCGGAGGTGATGGTCACGGTTGGTGGGGCCGTGTCGAGCGATACAGAGATCAGGTTGCTGGCGGTATTGCCGTTGCCAAAAGTATCGGTGAAGGCATTGTCGAGCACCCTGATCGATCCCGTTCCGGTGACATTCACGGCAGGGTTGAAGACCGTGGTGTAGGTGGTGGCGGTGACCTTTGTCAGCGGGGCCAGCGTGCCGTTGGTCACCTGGAGGCTGGAGGCGGTGAGATTCGGGGAGGCCTCGCTGAGCGTGATGGTGATGTTGACCGCGTCCCCCTTCTTCGCCGCCTGCCGGTCGGCGGCGATGGAGACGGTCGGCGGAGTGGTGTCTATCGAGACGCTGGTGAGCACATATCCGCCGGTGCTGACGTTCCCGTTGCCGGCCGTGTCGCTGAAGGTGTTGTCATACACCACCACATAGCCGGTGCCGGTGAGATTGGCAGTCGGGGTGAAGACGCAGGTGTAGAGCGTGCTGCTGAGGGTCGTGAAGCTCGAGACGATGCCGTTGATGGGGTAGACATCGCCGGCGGCGAACGTGGTCGAGGCCTCGCTCAGCGTGAATGTGTAGAGCACCGTCTCCCCCTTCTTCACCATCGTCTTGTCTGGCTTGACGGTGATCGAGGGGGAAACTGTGTCGATGCTGACGGCGTTGATGACGGCGCCGCCGGTGCTGGTGTTCCCATTTCCAAAAGCGTCGTAGAAGGCATTGTCGTAGACCACGACGTAGCCTGTTCCGTTGAAGCCGACCTGGGGGGTGAGCGTGGCAGTGTAGATTGTGCTGCTGACGGCGGTGAAATTGGAGATGGCGCCATTCACGGCAAAGACATCGGCCTCCGTGAAGGAGGTTGTCGGTTCGCTCAGCGTGAAGGTGTAGGCCGCCGTTTGTCCCTTCGATAGCGTTTTCCTGTCGGAGGTGATGGTAAGGGTGGGAGCGGCGGTGTCGATCGTCACGAAGCTGATGACATAGCCGTTGGGGCTGCGATTGCCTGTGCCGGCGGCGTTGGTGAAGGTGTTGTCGTAAACCACCACGTAGCCTGACTTGGTCGCGTTGTCCTCCGGCGTGAAGAGGGCCGTGTAGGTCATCGTGCCGGTCTTGGTGAAGCCACTGACCGTTCCGCCGATCGGGTAGACGTCACCGGCAGTGAAGGTGGTTGAGGGTTCGCTGAGCGTGAAGGTGTAGAGCACAGTGCCCCCCTTCTTGACCGTTGCTGTGGTGGGGTTGATGGCCACGGAGGGAATCTCAGCCACATCGGTGACGGTGATTGCCAGATTCTGCGTTGCCTTGAGGGTTCCGTCGCTGACCTGCACCGTCAGGTTGTAGATGGTGTTCGCGCCATCGTCGGTCGGGAGTTCGAAGTTGGGGGCTTTGAGGAAGGAGAGAGCTCCCGTGACGGAATCGATGGAGAACTGCGCGGCGTCAACTCCTCCGACAAGACTGTAGGCGAGGGTCGTGCCGGCATCGGGATCGGTTCCGGTGACGCTGCCTGCCGAAGTGGTGTTCTCGGCGACGCTGACGGCAGCACTCGAGGTGATCGTCGGTGTCTCATTGACGTTCGTCAGGCTCAATCCGAAGCCGGTGGTGGCCGGCTGGCTACCGGTGATCGTGGCATCAGCAGCATTGATGGTGACTGTGTAGCTGTTTCTGGCCTCAAAGTTGAGTATCACGCCCGCCTTGAGATAGAGGGCGTTGCTGATGATTTCAAAGCTGGCGGCGTCGGCCCCAGTGAGGCTGAGCGTGTTGGTGCCGAGGGCGTCATCGGTCACGACGATATCAGCCAGCTTGATCCGCGCGGTGGTGCTCGTGTTCTCCGGCAGGCCCGTCGTCTTGTTGGCCAGTGTCAGCGCCGTTGGGGCTTCGTTGACGTCGGTGAGGAGAAGTGTGTAGGCGGCGGGCAGTGCCGTGCTGCCGACGAGCGTTGTGTCCTGAAGAGTGACGGTGACGGCATAGCTGTTCTTGGCCTCGTAGTTGAGCGGAACTCCCGCCTTGAGATAAAGAACGGTTCCGGAGATCTCAAAGCTCGCCGCATCGGTACCGGACAGCGTGAGCGTGTTGGTGCCGAGGGCATCGTCGGTGACGACGATGTCCGTCAGCTTGATCCGGGCCGTCGTGCTGGTGTTTTCCGCCAGGCTCATCGTCTTGTTGGCAAGTGCCAGCGCCGTGGGGGATTCGTTGACGTCGGTGACGGCAAGGGCGTAAGCGGCGGTGACAGGCGTGCTCCCGGTGAGCGTCGCGTCCTGACCGCTTACGGTGACCGCGTAGCTGTTCTTTACCTCGTAGTTGAGGGCGACGCCCGCCTTGAGATAAAGCGTGGTGCCGGAGATTTCGAAGCTGGCGGCATCGGTGCCTGAAAGTGCGAGCGTGTTGGTGCCGAGCGCGTCGTTGGCGACCACAATATCGGCCACCTTGATTCTCGTGGCGGTGCTTGTGTTCTCGGTCAGGCTTGTAGTGGTGTTGGTGAGCGTGACGGCCGTGGGGGCCTCGTTGACGTCAGTGAGGAGAAGTGTGTAGGCCACGGTGAGCGGCGTGCTGCCGGTGAGTGTCGTGTCTTGGGCGCTGACGGTAACGGCGTGGCTGTTTTTGGCTTCGTAGTTCAGCGTGACGCCTGCCTTGAGATAAAGAACCGTTCCGGTGATCTCAAAACTCGCGGCGTCGGCGCCGGAAAGCGTCAGCGTGTTGGTGCCTAGGGCATCGTCGGTGACGGCGATGTCGGCGACCTTGATCCGGGCGGTGGTGCTGGTGTTTTCTGCCAGGCTCGTCGTCTTGTTGGCAAGGGTCAGCGACGTGGGGGCTTCGTTGACGTCTGTAACGAGGAGCGTAAAGGCGCCAGTGGCGGGTGTGCTTCCGGTGAGCGTGGCATCGGCGGCGCTGACGATGACGCTCAGGATGCCCCTGGCTTCGTAGTTGAGCGCGACACCAGCCTTGAGGAAGAGCGTGGTGCCGCTGATCTCGAAACTGCCGGCATCGGTGCCGGAAAGGCTCAGGGAATTGGTGCCGAGGAAGTCGTCGGTTACGCCAATGTCGGCCACCTTGATTCTGACGGCGGTGCTCGTGTTCTCGGCCAGCGACTGTGTCTGGTTGGCGAACGCCGTGCCCGTGGGGGCCTCGTTGATGTCGGTGAGGAGAAGTGTAAAGGCCGCCGTGAGCGCCGTGCTGCCCGTGACTGTCGTGTCCTGCAGGCCCACGGTGACGGCGTAGCTGGTTTTCGCCTCGTAGTTGAGCGTGACGCCTGCCTTGAGATAGAGCACGCTCCCGACAATCTCAAAGCTGGCGGCGTCGCTGCCGGTGAGGCTGAGCGTGTTGGTGCCGAGCTTGTCGTCGCTGATAACAAGATCAGCCACTTTGATCCGGGACGGGGCGGCCGTGTTTTCCGCCAAGGTGGTCGCCTGGTTGGCCAGAGCGAGTGCTGTCGGGGCTTCGTTGACATCGGTAACACCGAGCGTATAGACGGCGGTGGCGGGCAGGCTGCCGATGACCGTTGAATCGGCTGCGTTGAGTGTCACCAGATAGCTGCTCTTCACTTCAAAATTGAGCGTCACCCCCGCCTTGAGATAGAGCGCGGTGCCGACGATTTCGAAGCTGGCCGAATCGGCGCCACCGAGGCTCAGAGAGTTGGAGCCGAGGGCATCATCGAGAACGGTGAAGTCGGCTGCTTTGATTCTCGCTGTGGTGGATGTGTTCTCCGCAAGAACCGGCGTTCTGTTCGTCAGAGCTACAAACGTCGGAGCCTCGTTGATATCGGTAACGGTGAGGCTGTAGTTCGTGGTGAGGGGAATGCTGCCGGGGAGGCTGGTATCAACTGCACTCACTGTGACGGCGTAGGTGGTCTGCGACTCGTAGTTGAGCCCGACTCCTGCCTTGAGATAGAGCCCGGTGCCGCTGATCTCAAAACTGGCGGTGTCGGCGCCGGTGAGGGTGAGTGTATTGCTGCCGAGGGCGTCGTCGGCAACGACGATGTCGGCCACCTTGATACGGGTGGTGGTGGATGTGTTTTCCGCAAGGGCTGCCGTCGTGTTGGTGAGCGTCAGGCCCGTGGGGGCCTCATTGACGTCAGAGACAGCGAGCGTGTAGGCGGTGGTGACAGGCGTGCTGCCGGTGAGCGTCGCGTCCTGGCCGATCACGGTGACGGCGTAGCTGTTCTTCGCTTCGGAGTTGAGTGCGACCCCAGCCTTGAGATAGAGCGACGTACCGGAGACTTCGAAGCTGGTGGCGTCGGTGCCGGAGAGGGTGAGTTTGTTCATTCCGAGGGCGTCGTCGGTGAGGACGATATCGGCGACCTTGATGCGGACAGCTGTGCTCGTGTTTTCCGCGAGGCTCGTCATCTTGTTGGCCAGCGTCAGTGCCGTGGGAGCCTCGTTGACGTCGGTGACGGCGAGTATGTAGGCGACGGAAACCGGCTTGCTGCCGGGTACTGTGGCGTCGGCACCGCTGACGGTGACGGCATAGCTGTTCTTCGCCTCGTAGTTGAGCGCGACGCCCGCCTTGAGATAGAGCCCGGTGCCGGCGATTTCAAAGCTGGCGGCGTCGGTACCGGTAAGGGAGAGCATGTTGGTGCCGAGGGCGTCGTCGGAAAGGATGATGTCGGCCACCTTGACGCGTGCTGTGGTCGAGGTGTTCTCCGCGAGGCTTGCTGTCGTGTTGGCGAGCGTCAGTGCCGTGGGGGCTTCGTTGACGTCGGTGATGGCGAGCGTGTAGCCGACGGAAACAGGGGTGCTGCCGATGACCGTCGGATCCTGAGCGGCCACAGTGACGGCGTAGCTGTTCTTTGCTTCGTAGTCGAGCGGTACTTCCGGCTTCAGGTAGAGGCTTGTGCCGGAGATCGTGAAGCTGGCGGCATCGGTGCCGGAGAGCGTGAGCGTGTTGGTGCTGAGGGCATCATCGGCAACCACGATGTCAGCTACCTTGTACGGCGACGGGAAAAATAAGTTTTCCGGCAGGCTCGCTTGGTACCCGTCGAGGAGCGCTACCGCCGTGGGGGCCTCGTTGACGTCGGTGACGGCCAGTGTGTAGGAGGCGGTGACAGGCCTGCTATCGGTAAGCGTCAGATCCTGAGCGCTTACCCCGACGGCGTAGCTGTTTTTCACTTCGTAGTTGAGCGTGACACCCGCCTTGAGATAGAGCGCAGAGCTGAGAATCTCAAAACTGGCCGCGTCAGAGCCGGTGAGACTCAAGGTGGTGGTCCCGATCGAATCGTCGGTGACCAGAATATCGGCCACCTTGATCCGGGCGGTGGTGGAGGTGTTTTCTGCGAGGGTCGTCGTCTTGTTGGTGAGGGCGACAGCGGTGGGGGCGTCGTTGACATCGGTGACTGTGAGCGTGTAGCCGACGGAGACAGCGGCGCTGCCAGTGACCGTCAGGTCTTGGGCACCCACGGTGACGGCGTAGCTGGGCT